>NZ_SRHQ01000049.1:0-12982 GCF_004683995.1 Methylorubrum sp. Q1
CCGCGGCTACGACGCCGGTCGCTTCTCCTTCAACGTCGCGAAGGGCCGCTGCCCGGCCTGCGAAGGCGAGGGCTTCGTCAGCGTCGAACTCCTGTTCATGCCGAGCGTCTACGCCCCCTGCCCGACCTGCCACGGCTCCCGCTACGCGCCCGACACGCTGGAGCTTACCTGGAACGGGCCGCGGGATCTCGGCCTCGGCTACCTGCGCCAGCCGGCGACCGAACTCTCCGGCGGGGAGGCCCAGCGCATCAAGCTCGCCACGGAGCTTCAGAGGGGCCAGCGCGGGGGCAGGCTCTACGTCCTCGACGAGCCGACGACCGGGTTGCACCCGACCGACGTGGACCGCCTGATGCTCCAGCTCAACGGCCTCGTCGATGCGGGCAACGCGGTCGTCATGGTCGAGCACGACACGCGCGTCGTCGCCGGGGCCGATCACGTCATCGACGTGGGGCCCGGCGCCGGAAGCCTCGGCGGCACCGTTGTCACGGCCGGCCGTCCCGAGGCGGTGGCCGAGGTGCCGGCAAGCCGCACGGCACCGTATCTGCGGGAAGAGCTCGCGGCCTATGCGGGCCAGGCTTCTCCGCCATCGCCTGCCGGCTGAGCGACCGGCGGCCCACGCCGTGTTTTGGTGCGCCGCGGGCATCATCCGGTCGCTGCGCCGCCGCCCTCGATCAGGCGCAGGCTGCGGCGCAGGCTTTGCGGCGGGTGGCCGAACGCGCGCAGGAAGGCACGGCGCATGCGGTCGCGGTCGGTGAAGCCGGTATCGCGCGCGACCACGTCGAGGGAATGGCGGCCCTCCTCGAGCATCGCCTTCGCAGCCTCGAGCCGCAGACGCTCCACGGCCTTGGCCGGGGATTGACCCGTCTCCTCGCGGAACACCCGGCTGAACTGGCGCGGGCTGACGCTCGCGGCCTCCGCCATTTCCTCGACGGTCAGCGGGCGGCGCAGGTTCTCCTTGGCGTAGATGAGGGCACGGCGAATCCGATCGGAGCGCGGCTCCAGTTCGAGCAGCGCTGAAAATTGTGACTGACCGCCGGGGCGGCGATGATAGACGACGAGTTGGCGAGCGATGGCGCGGGAGAGCTCCGCGCCGTGGTCGTCCTCGATCAGCGCCAGCGTCAGATCGATCGCCGCGCTCATCCCGGCCGAGGTCCAGACGTTCCCGTCGGCCACGAAGATCCGGTCGTCATCGACGTGGATCAGGGGGAAGCGCTCCTGCATGTCGCGGGCATGGGCCCAGTGGGTCGTCGCCACCCGGCCGTCGAGCAGCCCGGCCTCGGCGAGCGCGAAGGCTCCCGTACAAAGCCCGGCAACCCGCCGCGAGGTCCGGCCGGCCTCGGCGATGTAATCGCGCAGGCCCGGCGAGAGCGGGCGCGGCTGCAACTCGCCGACCACCATCAGCGTGTCGGGGGCGTCCGCCAGCGGCACGGTCTCGACGCCGATGTGCAGCGAGGAGCGGACGGTGCCGCCCCGCTCGGACATGACGCGGAGCGCATAGGCCTCTCGGCCGAGATCCGTGTTGGCGAACTCGAAAGCCGATAGGGCGGCGAGCCCCATCACCTGAAAGCCGTCCTCGAGGATGAACCCGACCTGCCGCATCCGGCTCTCCACCGTATGACCTATTTTGACGTTTATATGTCATTTAGGACATCGCCGTCCAGGCGTAGGGTCATGCCATCGCCAGCGCCGGTCAGCCCGGTCAGGCTTCACGACAGGACCCACGATCATGACCCAGGGAACCGTGCTGATCACCGGCGCCTCCTCCGGCATCGGTGCCGTCTACGCCGACCGCTTCGCCGGACGCGGACACGACCTCATTCTCGTCGCCCGCAACAAGGCGCGGCTCGATGCCGTCGCAGAGGATCTCACCCGCCGCCACGGCGTGACGGTTCGGGCGGTCGAAGCCGATCTGACGGACCGGGCGGGGCTTGCGGCGGTCGAGGCGATCCTGAAGGGCGAGGCGGACATCACGCATCTCGTCAACAATGCCGGCTTTGGTTCCGCCGCGCCGCTCGCCGCGGCCTCGGTCGATGAGATGGAGCGGATGATCGCCATCAACGTCACCGCGCCGATGCGCCTGACCTACGCGGCGGTTCCGGCCTTCACGAGCCGCGGACAGGGCACGATCATCAACATCGCCTCGATCGTCGCCATCGGGCCGGAGGTCCTGAACGGGGTCTATGGCGGCTCGAAGTCGTTCGTCCTCGGCTTTAGCCACGCCCTGCGCAAGGAACTCGCGGGCACCGGTGTCGCCGTGCAGGTGGTGCTGCCCGGCGCGACCGGAACCGAGTTCTGGGACGTCGCCGGCCTGCCCGCGAGCCACCTGCCGAAGGACTGGGTCATGTCGGCCGAAGATCTGGTCGATGCGGCCCTGGCCGGCCTCGACCGGGGCGAGTTCGCCACCGTCCCCTCGCTTCAGGATGCGGCTGAATGGGACGCCTGGGAGGCCGCGCGCGCGATCATGCTGCCGCATCTGTCGAACGCGGTCCCGGCCGCACGCTACCGCGCAGCTTGAGCGACGATCGGGTTTCGCAAGGACAAGTCCTTCTCCGAGGCTGGGGCGGAGCCCGAACGCCCTGGCGCCGACCGCGCGGCGCACGGACCGCCGCGCTTCGATGTCCGGAATTGCCGTGTTTACGGCGTTGCCAATTGCCAAGTCGCCGTCGAGCATGGATATTGAAACGCGAAGACTCGAGGGAGTCGGTTGATGATAAGCCTCTCGATCAATGGCCATCAACATTCGATAGATGTCGATCCGGACACGCCGCTTCTGTTCGTTCTGCGTGACACGATCGGCCTCACCGGCACGAAATACGGCTGCGGCATCGGTCAATGCGGTGCCTGCACCGTGCTCATCGACGGGCAGGCGATCCGATCCTGCCAGATGCCGGTTGAGAGCGTCGGTGCGCAAACGGTGACCACGATCGAGGCGATCGAGGCCGATCCGGTCGGAGCCCGCGTCGTGGCGGCCTGGGTCGGGATTGAAGTGCCGCAATGCGGCTACTGCCAGTCCGGCCAGGTCATGGCCGCGACGGGGCTCCTGAAGGAGACGCCGAAACCCTCTGAGGACGAGATCGCCGCAGCCATGACCAATCTGTGCCGCTGTGGCACCTACAATGCCATCGCCGCCGCCGTGCGGCAGGCCGCGGCCTGAGGAGGTGGGGATGAACGACCTTACGCCCCACCACCGCCTCGGCATCGCCACCCGGCCTGCATCGGAGCCGGTGCACAACCTCTCGCGGCGCGGCTTCCTCGGGATCGTCTCGGGCGCCCTCCTGCTCGGCATCGATCTGTCGAAGGACGCCACGGCCCAGACCCGCGCGGAAGGTCCGGCGGCGGTAGCAGCAAAGCCCGGCACCCACGTGGCCGCCTTCCTCGAAATCCGTCCAGATGGTGGCGTGCGCCTGCTCAGTCCCTTCGTCGAGGGCGGCCAGGGCATCAATACCGGCCTTGCCCAGACCATCGGCGAGGAACTCGACCTCGACCCCGCCCGCTTCACGGTGGAATGCGCCCCGCCCGGTCCCGACTACGCCGTCGTCAACGGTTTGCGGATGACCGGGGGCAGCTTCTCGACCCGTTCCAGCTTCGAGGCGATGCGCCGTCTCGGCGCCACCGCCCGCGAGATGCTGCTGCGCGCCGCCGCCGCGCGGCTCGCCGTGCCGCAGGATAGCCTGACCACCGACGACGGGCGCGTGATTCACGCCGCCTCCGGCCGGACCCTCGGCTACGGCGAGGTGGCACAGGCCGCCCTGGCGCTCCTGCCACGCGACGACGTTGCGCTGAAGAACCCGAAAGACTTCCGCTGGATCGGCCGGCCGGTGGCCCGGCTTGATATGCGCGACAAGGCGACGGGCCGGGCGACCTACGCCATCGACATACGCCTCGACGCGATGCTGCACGCCGCCGTGCAGCACGCGCCGCATCTCGGCACCGAGCCGCGGGCGGTCGCCAACGAGGCTGAGGTCCGCGCGATGCCGGGTGTCCACTCGGTCCATCGCCTGCCCGGCGCGGTGGCAGTGCTCGCCGATTCGTGGTGGCGGGCACGCAAGGGGGCGGAGGCCCTTCAGGTGACCTGGAGCGAGCCCGCGCTGGAAGGCATCGCCACCGTCTCGGCCTCCTTCTCCTCGGCGGCGATGCTGGCGGCCCTGAAGAGCACGACCGAGCCCGGCCTCCCGGCCGAGCAGGAGGGTGACCCGGGAGCGGCCTTCGCGAACGCCGCCAAGGTGATCGAGGCGGAATACGACGCGCCCTACCTCGCCCATGCCCAGCTCGAACCGCCCTCGGCGGTCGCCTGGTTCACGGCGGATGGCAGCCTCGATCTGTGGGTGCCCAACCAGATGCCGGAACTGTTCCAGCAGATCGCCGCCAAGACCGCGGGGCTGGAGCCGGAGCAGGTGCGCATCCATTCGCCGATGCTCGGGGGCTTCTTCGGGCGTCACTTCGCCTACGGCCCCGCCAATTCCTTCCCGCAGGCGATCCTGCTCGCCAAGGCGACCGGCCAGCCCGTGCGGGTTTTGTGGTCGCGCGAGGAGGAGTTCGGCATGGACGCCGTGCGGCCCCTCAGCTTTGCCCGCTTCAAGGCCGCGCTCGGGCCCGACGGGATGCCGGTGGCGCTCCAGACCACCGCCGTGGGCGAAGGCCCGATCAGCCGCTGGTTCGGTGCGTTGTTCACGTCCCCGGTCGATTCCTCCGTCGTCGAGGGCCTCGACAAGAAGCCCTACGCCATCCCGAACCGCCGCCTCGACTACGTGCGCGTGGCACATCCCGTCACGATCGCCTTCTGGCGCTCGGTCGGTCACTCGATGAACGACTACTTCTACGAGAGCTTCCTCGACGAAATTGCCGCGGCCGGGGGCCGGGACCCGTTCGGCCTGCGCATGGCACTCTTGGCGAACAGCCCGCGCCACGCCACCCTGCTGCGGAGGGTGGCGGAACTCGCCGGGGGCTGGCGGCGCGGACCGTTCGTGGCAGAGGATGGCACGCGCCGGGCGCGGGGCGTCTCCATGGCCTCGCCCTTCGGCTCGGAGACGGCCACCATCGCCGAGGTCTCGCTCGAGGACGGCGAGGCGCGGGTGCACGACCTCTGGATCGCCATCGATCCGGGCAGCGTCGTCAACCCGGCGATCGTGAAGCGGCAGGTCGAGAGCGCGGCGGCGCTCGGCCTCTCCTCCACGCTTCTCGAACAGGTGGTCTACGAGAACGGGCAGCGGCAGGCGCGGAACTTCGACACCTATCCGATCCTCGACCGCACGCGGATGCCGAGGGTCCACGTGGCCATCGTCGAGAGCGGGGCGCCGATGGGCGGCATCGGCGAGCCGGGCCTGCCCGGCGTGCCGCCCGCGGTGGTCAACGCGGTCGCGGTGCTCACGGGGCAGCGGGTGCGCAGCCTGCCACTGGCCAAGACGCGCCTGTCCGGTGTCTGACGGCGGTATGGCCGCTCCCCTGGCCCCGGCGGCGACGGAGGCGCCCGCCGTCCCGGTGCCGCGGTTCGACTACCTTCCGATCGCCCTGTTTGGCTCCGTGATGGGGCTGACGGGGCTGAGCGTCGCGTGGCGCCTCGCGGCGGCGCGATACGGCCTGCCCGCCCTCGTCGCCGATGCGATCGGCTGGGGCGCGGTCTTCACCTTCCTCGCCCTCGCGCTGGCCTATGGCGCGAAGGCGGTTACGGCCTGGCCGGCGGTGACGGCCGAGTTCCGTCATCCGATCGCCGGCAACCTGTTCGGCACCGTATTGATCAGCCTGCTGCTCCTGCCCTTCGTGCTGCACGACCTCAGCCCGGCGCTCGCGGCGGCGGCCTGGATCGTCGGCACGGGCGGCATGGCCCTGTTTGCCGTCCTCATCGTCAGCCGATGGATGGGCAGCCGCCAGCAGCTCGCCCACGCGACGCCCGCCTGGATGGTGCCGGTGGTCGGCCTCCTCGACATCCCCCTCGCCGCGCCCGCACTGGGCCTGCCCCACACGCAGACGCTGGCGATGGCCGCGCTGAGCATCGGCTTGTTCTTCGCCGGCCCGCTCTTCACCCTGGTCTTCGCCCGCCTCGTCTTCGAGGAGCCGCTGCCGCCGGCCCAGCGGCCCACGCTGATGATCCTGGTCGCGCCCTTCGCCGTCGGCTTCTCCAGCTACATGGCGACCTTCGGGCGGATCGATGCCTTCGCCGAAGCGCTGTTTCTCGTCGGGCTGTTCATGTTCGTGGTCCTTCTCGGCCGCCTGCGCGACCTGCCGCGCTGCTGCCCGTTCCGCGTCTCGTGGTGGGCGGTGAGCTTCCCGCTCGCTGCCATGGCGGTGGCGGCCCTGCGCTACGCCGAACACGTCCGCGCGGTCCCCGCCGACATCCTGGCGCTAGCGCTGCTCGCCCTGGCCACGGCCGGCATCGCCGCGCTCGCAACCCGAACCCTCGTCGGCATCGCCCGCGGTGAGCTGCGCCGGCTAGCCGGCTGACACGACCTTTCTTCGCGGAGCCGCCGACCGCGCGACGGAGGCCGCCGCTCTCTCGTCGCGACCGAGGCCGTACCCGGCATGATTGCGACCGGCCTCCCTAAACCACTGTTTTAACGCCAATTTTTTGAACAATCGGCGACCGCCTCGTGGGAATGCGCTCCAGGCCGAGAACGAGGAATCGGCAGGACGCCATGGTCCGGCCCGCTTTCCGGGAGAAACGCGTCACGAATCGCGCCGGTCGTCGCTCACAGTGAGCCGCCGGCGATTGCCGCACCGCAACATTGATGTATGGCGGGCGCTCAACGACGACAGGCGCAGGCAAGACCATGCCGGGCACGGACAGCTTCACCCTCCAGGATCAAGTCAACATCGTCCTGGCCGAGAACATCGCGCCCTCGGCGGTCGAGGTCCTCGCGCGGGCCAGCCTCCACCACGTGCGGCGCCTGCCGCGCGCGATCGGCTCGGCGGATACCGAGGTACTCGCCGGGGCACATGTCCTCGGCATCCGCTCGCGTACGCAGGTGACGACCGGCCTGCTCGACGCCGCTCCGGCCCTCGTCGCGATCGGCTGCTTCAGCGTCGGCACCAATCAGGTCGATCTCGATGCCGCCCGAGCCCGCGGCATTCCGGTCTTCAATGCGCCCTTCTCCAACACCCGCAGCGTCGCCGAACTGACGATCGGCGAGATCGTGATGCTGCTGCGCCGCATCACGCCCCGCTCCGAGGCGGCTCATACCGGTGGCTGGGACAAGTCGGCGGAGAATTCCTACGAGGTCCGCGGCAAGACGCTCGGCATCGTCGGCTACGGCAATATCGGCGCGCAGCTCTCGAATCTCGCCGAGGCGATGGGCATGCGGGTGATCTTCTTCGATCTCACCGACCGTCTGCGCCACGGCAACACCGAGCCGGCCGAGAGTCTCGACGCCTTGCTTGCCGCCAGCGACGTGGTGAGCCTGCACGTGCCGGAGACGCCGCTCACCCACGGGCTCATGAACGCCGAGCGCATCGGCCGGATGAAGCCCGGCGCCTACCTCATCAACAACAGCCGCGGCACCGTGGTCGATCTCGACGCGCTCGCCGCCGCGCTCAGGGAGGGCCGCCTGCGCGGTGCCGCGGTCGACGTGTTCCCCGTCGAGCCGCGCTCCAACGACGAGCGCTTCGTCTCGCCGCTCCAGGGCATCCCCAACGTGATCCTCACACCGCATATCGGCGGCTCGACCGAGGAGGCGCAGGACCGCATCGGCTCGGAGGTCGCGCGCAAGCTCGTCGACTACGTCGAGACCGGTTCGACGCTGGGTGCCGTCAACTTCCCACAGGTGCAGATCCCGCCGCGCATCGGCGGCGTGCGCTTCCTGCACGTGCACCGGAACGTCCCCGGCGTGCTCGGCCACGTCAACCAAGCCTTCGCCCGGCGCGGCGTCAACATCACGTCCCAGTACCTTCAGACCGAGGGCGAGTTGGGCTACGTCGTGGTGGAGGCCGACGCCGCGCCCGTCGATCGCTCCGGCATCCTCGCCGAGCTCGACGCCATCGACGGCACGGTGCGCACCCGCCTGATCCAGGCCCGGATCGTCTGAGGAATCCTTCGAGCCATGAGCGCGACCGGTCTCCCTCCCGATCTTCTCATCCGCCTCGACGGCCTGCTGGGACCGGGCGGCCTGCTGACGGACGAGGCCGAATGCGCGCCCTTCGCCATCGACTGGCGCCGCCTGTTCCCGGGCCGGCCCGCCGCCGTCGCGCGGCCGTCGAGCACGGGGCAGGTCGCTTCGGTCGTCGGTCTGTGCCGCGAGGCCGGCCTCGCCCTGGTGCCCCAGGGCGGCCATACCGGGCTCGCGGGCGGGGCCACGCCCGACGCCTCGGGGCGCCAACTCGTGCTCTCGCTGGCGCGGATGAACGCCGTTCGCGCGGTCGATCCGGTCGGCCTCACGATGGAGGTCGAGGCGGGCTGCGTCGTCCAGGCGGCGCAAGCCGCGGCCGAGGCCGCCGGGCGGCTGTTCCCGGTGAGCTACGCCGCGGAGGGCTCGGCGATGGTCGGCGGCATGATCGCCACCAATTCCGGCGGCATCAACGTGCTGCGCTACGGCATGACCCGCAGCCTCGTCCTCGGTCTCGAAGTCGTGCTCGCCGACGGCAGCGTCGTCGATGGTCTGCGCTCCTTGCGCAAGGACAATGCAGGCTACGACTGGAAGCAGCTCTTCATCGGCAGCGAGGGGACGCTCGGCATCGTCACCGCGGCGGTGCTACGCCTCGTGCCCCGGCCGCGCCACACCGAGACCGCCCTGCTGGCGGTGCCCCACCCGGAAGCGGCGCTCCGGGTGCTGGCCGCCGCGCAGGACGGGCTCGGCGACACGATCCAGGCCTTCGAGCTGATCTCGCGCTGCTCGTTCGACCTACTGGAGCGCTATGCCGGGATGGCGAGCCCGCTGCCGCCCTCCCCCTGGTGCATCCTGCTAGAGGCGGGATCAAGCCTCTCAGGCCTGCGGGACGCGGTCGAAGGCACGCTGGGCGAAGTTCTGGAGCGGGGCGACGCCGTGGACGGCGTGCTCGCCGAGTCGAAGGCGCAGGCCACCGGCCTCTGGTCCTTGCGCGAGCGCATCACCGAGTGCGAGGCGCACCAAGGTCAGTCGGTCAAGCACGACGTCTCGGTGCCGATCCCGGCGATCCCTGCCTTCCTAGAGGCCGCCGACCGGGCCCTGGCCGAGGGCGCGCCCGGCACCGTCCCGAACGTGTTCGGCCACATGGGCGACGGCAACCTGCACTACAATGTGCTGGTCGGGCCAGAGCACGACGGCGCCGCGATCAACCGCCTCGTGCACGACGTGGTCGATCGGTTCGCGGGCAGCATCTCCGCCGAGCACGGCATCGGCCAATACCGCGTCGACGAGCTGGCGCGCCGCCGTCGCCCGGAGGAGATGGCTTTGGCGCACCGTCTGAAGCGGGCGCTCGACCCGGACGCCCTGCTCAACCCGGGAAAGGTTCTAAGGGTCTGATCCTGCGGATGCTCGAGAGGTTGTCCTCCGCTCGGTAAAGGCGGCGGATGGGTGTGGTATGACTGAATATCGGCGCGGTTCGACTGGCCGACGAGGTGCGAGAGCATGTGCACCTCGCCAAAGATGTCCTGTACCAGGGCCCAATCCGTGACCGGATGGGTCATCGCGGCCCAGTCGGCGCCGGGGATCTCGCCGCGCTCCAGCGACTCGCGCCAGAGGGTGCGCACGTCTTCGACGGTGCGGGCCTTGTCGAAGCGGCGGATCTCCCGCTCGTGGCGGCGGTCGAGCATCGTCTGCAGCAGCTTCCCGTCCTTGCGCCGTGCAGCCGGTGCTCCCTCATCGTGCGCGCCGCCGCGACACCGAGCTTGGCGAGCAGCGAGCGGCCGTCGGCTGTGCTCAAGCAGGTGCCGACGATGGAGTAGTGCAGCGTCACGTCCAGTTCCCAGATCCGGTCCCTCGGCCGCTCCGCCGCCAGGACGGCCTCAGGCGAAAGAGGAGCAAGGCGTCCGATGCTCGATTTCAGGGCGAGCAGGGCGGGTCCGTCCGGTTGAGAGCCGTGCGCCACGAGCGACACCGTGCAATTGCTGTATCCATTCAGATATAGCGAGAGTGAAGCAAAACGGGCGCCTAAACCGGAGCCACGCCGAGCCGGAGATCCTATGCGGCCGGATCGACCGGTTGTGTCAGGCGGGCGAGGAACGGTGCGGCCGCCTTCTCGGCGGCGCGCTCGATCGCCCGGTAATGCGCGATGACGTCGGTGCCGAAAGCCGAGAGCCGGGCCCCACCGCCCGCCTTGCCTCCGATCTGCGCCTCGATCACCGGGCGCCCGAAGCTCTTGTTCATGTCCTCGACGAGGAGCCAGGCGCGGCGGTAGGACATGCCCAGCGCCCGACCGGCCGCGGAGATCGAACCGTGCTCGGCGATCGCTTCAAGAAGTTGGACCTTGCCCGGCCCGATCCGCCAATCCGGTCCGAGATCGATGCGGATGCTCAAACGGGCCATCATTCTCCTCGCGCAGCTCGAATCATTCTAAGCCCCTGTCGGAAGGAAGACGAGGCCGGCATCATCGCTGCCGACATGGGCCGATGCGCCCTGCCCTTCAAAAGCCAGGGCTGAGATCGAAGCGGAAGACCGTGATCGGATCGCGCGCCCTGACCACGCCCGCGCAAGCCAGGAGGGTGTCGGCCTCGGCCCAGCGCAGGGCGTAGCCCTCCATCGCCGCCACCGCGAAGGGCGGCGCATCAAGGCGCGCCGCGAGAGCCTCGGCGCAGATGCGGCCGGCGGCATCATCGAGCGGGACGCGCTCACGACCACCGGGCGCAGGCTCCGCTCCATTTGCGAGAGGGCCTCGGCGATCTCCGGCATGTCGATAGTGGCATTCGCGGTGGTGATCGGCGTCTGCACGGGTGCTCCTTGGCGCATCCCATCCATCGGGACGAGACGATCGGCCCTGGTCTGAGCTATGCTTGAGCGTATATAGCGCCACCGGGGGCCGGTTGCCGGCCCGGCTGGTCCGGGCGCCATCATCGCGAAAGACACGCGCATGTTCACCTGCACGGGCTATGCGGCCACCAGCGCCGAGACAAAGCTGGCCCCCTTTGCCGTCGAGCGCCGTGATCCCGGCGCGAACGATATCGAAATCAAGATCGTCTATTGCGGCGTCTGCCATTCCGATCTGCATCAGGTCCGCAACGAGTGGCAGAATACGTTCTATCCGTGCGTGCCGGGCCACGAGATCGTCGGCCGCGTCACCCGCATCGGGGCGAAGGTCGGGGACTTCAAACCGGGCGAGCTTGCCGCGGTAGGCTGCATGGTCGATTCCTGCCGCACCTGCACCGCTTGCCGCGAGGGGCTCGAGCAGTATTGCGAGCCGGGATTCACCGCGACCTATAACGGTCCGGAGCAGGGCACCGGCGCCAACACCTTCGGCGGCTATTCGAGCCACATCGTCGTCGACCGGCATTTCGTACGACATGTACCGGAAGGGCTCGATCTGGCAGGCGTTGCACCGCTCCTGTGCGCGGGCGTCAAGACGTGGTCGCCCCTGTGCCGCTGGGGGCCGGGCCCGGCAAGAAGGTCGGCATCGTTGGGCTGGGCGGCCTCGGCCATATGGGCGTGAAGCTCGCCCACGCGCTGGGCTCGTACGTCGTGCTGTTCACGACCTCTCGGGGCAAGGAGGCCGATGCCCGCCGGCTCGGAGCCGACGCCGTGGTGATCTCGAAGGATGCCGCGCAGATGGGCCGGCATGCCGAGAGCTTCGACCTGATCGTCGATACGATGGCGGCTCGGCACGACGTCAACGCCTATCTCGGCCTGCTCAAGCGCGACTGCACGCTGGTGCAGGTCGGTGCGCCGGAAAAGCCGCTCGACGTGAACGTCTTCAGCGTGATCTGGCGGCGCCGCAATTTCGCCGGCTCGCTGATCGGCGGCATCGCCGAGACGCAGGAGATGCTCGACTTCTGCGGCAGACACGGCATCACCGCCGACATCGAGATGATCCTGATCCAAGAGATCGAGACCGCTTACAGCCGCATGCTGAAGAGCGACGTGAAGTACCACTTCGTCATCGACATGGCGAGCCTGCCCAAGGCCGCCTGAGCCCCTCCCCTCGTTCGAAACAGGATCGCTCCCGTATGGCCATGCTTACCCGCACCCGTTTCCTAGCCGGTCTCGTCGCCATCACTCTGGTGGGGACGCTGCCCGCACCGGCTGCGGAGGCGCCGACCGTGTTCGCCGCCGCGAGCCTGAAGAACGCCCTCGACGACATCGCCAAAAGCTACACCAAAGAGGGGAAGCCAGCCCCGAAAGTCTCCTACGCGGCCTCGAACACGCTGGCCAAGCAAATCGAGCAGGGCGCGCCTGCCGACCTGTTCTTCTCAGCCGACCTCGATTGGATGGACTATCTCGCCAAGAAGGATCTCATCCGGCCCGACACGCAGGTGAGTCTTCTGGCCAACAGCATCGTGCTGATTGCTCCGAAGGATTCGAAGGCCGAGGTGAAGATGGCCCCCGGCCTCGATCTCACGCCGGCGCTCGGCTCCGGCAAGCTCGCCATGGGCAATGTCGATGCGGTGCCGGCCGGCAAGTACGGCAAGGCGGCGCTGGAGACGCTCGGTGGCTGGGCGGGGGTGAAGGACAGGATCGCGCAGGCCGAGAGCGTGCGGGCGGCCCTGCTTCTCGTCTCGCGCGGGGAGGCGCCGCTCGGCATCGTCTACGCCACCGACGCGGCGGCGGACGCGAACGTGAAGATCGTCGCCACCTTCCCCGCCGACAGCCACCCGGCGATCGTTTACCCGGTCGCGATCACCAAGGAATCGCGCAATCCGGACACATCCGCCCTTCTGAGCTATCTGCGCGGGCCCGCCGCCAAGGCCGCCTTCGAGAAGCAGGGCTTCACCGTGCTGAACCGCTCGGCCACTGCCGCGCAGTAACGGGCGGGTATACGAACTCGATCAGAAGGAGGCCTCTCGATCCGCAGCTGACCACGGGCGGCGACGTCGGCCGGGTCGTCGTCACCGTGCTGAGCATGGTGACGGAGATGAAGCGCAAGTTCA
>NZ_SRHQ01000005.1:0-245119 GCF_004683995.1 Methylorubrum sp. Q1
GCACGACGACCTCGACGCCATCGTCGCTCAGGCGCTCGCCTGGGAGGACACCCTGGCGAAGCGGAACCGGCGGTGAGAGCACGCCGCGCCACCCTCATTCTCGCGCTCGCGCTGCTGGCGGGGCCGACCCGGGCGCAGGATGGGGACTTCTCCGGCTTCGTCGCATCCCTGCGCCCCGACGCCACGGCCCGCGGCATCTCGCCGAAGACCTTCGACGCGGCGTTTGCCGGCGTGCAAGGGCCGGATCCGGATGTGGTCGCTCGCACCCGCCGCCAGAGCGAGTTCAGCCGGCCGGTCTGGGACTACCTCGTCGGGGCGGTCTCGGGCGCCCGCATCGCCAGGGGGCAGGCGCAGGGCAAGCGGCTTGCCGCCACCCTCGCCGCCATCGAGGCGAAGACCGGCGTGCCGCGCTCGGTCGTGCTGGCCTTCTGGGGGGTCGAGTCGGATTTCGGAGCCAGCGCCGGCTCCCTGCCGACGATCCGGGCGCTGGCAAGTCTGGCTTACGCCCGCCACCGCGGAACCCTGTTTCGCGACGAGCTGCTGGCCGCCCTCCAGATCCTCGAGAATGGCGACATCGAGCCGGCGCGGATGGTCGGCTCCTGGGCCGGCGCCATGGGACAGGTGCAGTTCCTGCCCTCGGTCTATTTGCGGGAGGCGGTCGATTTCGACGGCGACGGGCGGCGCGACATCTGGCGCTCCGAGGCCGATGCGCTGGCCTCGATCGCGCATTACCTGCAATCGCTCGGCTGGAAGCCCGGCCTGTCCTGGGGTTACGAGGTCAGCCTGCCGAAGGATTTCGACCTGACCCGCTACCGTGGCCCGCTCGCCGACTTCGCCGCCCGCGGGGTGCGCCGCACCGACGGAAAACCCCTGCCGACGGGCGGCGAGGCCAGCCTGTTCCTGCCGGGCGGCCTCGGGAGCCCGGTCTTCCTCATCACCGACAATTTCGAGGTGATCCGCGGCTACAACACCAGCGATTCCTACGCGCTGGCGGTCGGCCACCTCGCCGACCGGCTGGCCGGCGGCCCGGCGCTCGCCGTGCCCTGGCCCAACGGCGCCGCCCGCCTCGACGGGCCTGGCCTCAAGCGTCTCCAGGCGGGGCTCGCCGCCCAGGGGCTTTATGCCGGCGAACAGGATGGACGCGCCGGCCCGAAGCTGCGCGAGGCGGTGCGGCAGTACCAGATCCGCGAGGGCCTGCCCGCCGACGGCTATGCCCGGCCCGCGCTTCTGGAGCGCTTGGAGGGACGGCCATAGTGTCTTTCAGAAAGCTCCTGCGCCGCCGCCGGGCCCAGAGGGGGCCGATGGGTGATCGGTCGTTTGTGAGGCACTCTTAGACGCGCGCCCCTCAAGGCGCTATCCTGACCGGATGTGAGGTCGGACCCGCTCCGGCCCCTCCCCTTCGATCGAGGCTTCGCGCATGCAACGCCGCCCGACCGATCGCACCGCGTTCCCGCGTACCCCTGCGATCCTCGGCCTCTTCCTCCTCGCGGCCCTCTGGCTCACGGCGGCGTGGTCCGCCCTGCCGCAGCCGGCCGCGGCGCAATGGGGCGACAGCTACGACGCACCCGCGGCCGATCCCTACGCCGCGCCGCCACCGCGCCGCCGGGCCCGCGGCGCCTATGCCGACGAGTACGGCTATGGCCGGGCCCCCGCCCGCCGGGCCGCGCCGCCGCAGGAGGCGCCGCGCCAGTTCTACTGGCCGTGGGAGGACCAGCCGCGCGCCCAGCCGACCCCGCCGCCCCAGCCCGCGCCCGGCTATGCCCGGCCGTCGCGCCCGCGTGCGCCCGCCGCGGCCCCTGCCACGGCCCCTGCCACGGCGGGCCGTTCGGACGAGGAGCATGCCGCCCGCCGCCGCCGGCCGAGCCCGGCCCCCGCGGTGGCGCAGCCCAAGGCCAAGGTGCCGAAGGCGGCGCCGACGACGCAGATCGCCGTGTTCGGCGACTCGCTCGCGAGCTACCTCGCCAAGGGCGTCGATGACGCGTTCTCGGACAATGCCGAGGTCGCCGTGCTCGACCGCTCGAAGGCCGATAGCGGCCTCGTGCGCAAGGATCTGGTCGATTGGGCCAAGACCGCCGAGGATTTCCTCAAGACCACGCCCAAAGTCTCCTACGCCCTGATGATGGTCGGCCTGAACGACCGGCAGGCGATCCGCGAGGGCGACCAGAACGTCGAGGCCCTGTCCGACAAGTGGCGCGAGATCTACGCCGCGCGGGTCGACGAGGTCGCGAAGGTGTTTGCCGAGCACAAGGTGCCGCTGATCTGGGTCGGCCTGCCGCCGGTCCGCAGCGAGAGCCTGAGCCGCGACTTCGCCGCGATCAACGATCTCGTGCGCGAGCGGGTGCAGCGGGCCGGACAATCCTATGCCGAAGTCTGGCAGGGCTTCGTCGACGACCGCAACCGCTTCACCGCCGCGGGGCCCGATGTGGACGGCCAGGAGGCGCGGCTGCGCACCTCGGACGGAATCCACTTCACCGCCGCCGGCTCGCGCAAGGTCGCCCATTTCGCCGATGTGGAGCTCAAGCGCCTGATGGGGGAGAAGAGCGGCCCGCCCTCCGAGCAGCCCGCCGCCGCGATCGCCGCCACGCCCGGCGAGGGCGGTGCCGGATTGGGCGTCGACGACACGGCGGCGATCGATCGCAAGATCACGGCGATGCTGCCGAGCCTGCCCGAGCCGCCGGGTATCCCGAGCCTGCCGGTCAAGCCCGCGGCAGGGCCGGTGGTGCCGCTCGGCCGCACCGAGGTCTCGCCGGGCGGGACGCTCCTCACCGCACGTCCGCAGGAGGGGGATGCCACAGGCACCCGCGAGCGCAGCCTGCAGCGCGGCGCCGCCCCCCTGTCCCAGCCGGGCCGGGCGGACGATTTCCGCTGGCCACCGGGATAGGGCTCCTCAACCGCCCGAAGAGGTCGATCAGGTCTCCACGGCGGGTGGGCCGTGCGGAGCGGCGACGAGCCCGGCGCCGACGGCGATCCAGACCAGATGGGCGTCCGTGCGGGCGCCGAGTTTGGCCCGGATCAGCGACAGATTGTTCTGGACCGTCTTGAGGCTGAGGCACAGCGCTTCGGCGATGGTCTGCGCCGTTGCGCCCGCTGCCGTCATGCCGAGGATCTCGACCTCGCGCGGGCTGAGCTCGTCGAGGCTGCTGCGCCCGCCGGCCACCTCGTCCTGCGCGATCGCCAGGGCGATGTCGGCGCTCATGGCCCGCTCGCCGCGCAGGACGCCCGCGGCGGCTTCCAGCAGCTCGCGGGGGGCGCTCGCCTTGCTGACATAGCCACTGGCCCCCGCTGCGAAGGCTTGGCGCGCGATGGCGGCGCCGGTGCGCATGCTGAAGACGAGGATGCGGGCCGCGCCGTCCCATTGCCGGATGTGCCGGATCGCCTCGATACCGCTCGGCCCCGGCAGCGACAGGTCGAGGATCACGAGGTCCGGCGTCCGCGCCTTGTAGAGGCGGTAGGCCTCCGCTGCGGTCGCGGCTTCGGCCACGACCGTGAAACCCGGCTGCCGTTCGAACAGCCGCCGATAGCCCTCACGCACGACGGGATGGTCATCGACGAGGAGGATGTCCGTCATCATCCGCCTCACCCGTGAACCGGAACGGTGACGCGGGCGCGGATGCCGCTGCCGTTCCCGGTGAGCGAGAGTTGGCCGCCGAGGGCGGCAAGCCGGGCGCGGATCCCGGGAAGTCCGCGGCCGGACGCGCCGGCTGCGCGGGCAGCGTCGCCCCCGCCGTTATCGTCCACGGTCAGCGTGACGGTCCCGTCCCCGATGCCGGTGCGCTGCAGCCGCAGGAAGACGTGGCTCGGTCGTCCGTGCCGCAGGGCGTTGGTCAGCAGTTCCTGGGTGATCCGATAGAGGCTCGCCGATGCCTCGTCGGACAGGCCCGACCAATCGCCCTCGACATCGAGGTGCAGGCTCGGCCCGGTCCGTAGCCGCGCCCGCCAGTCCGAGACGAGGCCGCGGATGCCGTCGCCCAAGCCGATCCCGGCAAAGTCGGGGAGTTCGAGCCGCGCCAGGGCGCCGCGCAGGCTCTCGCGCATGGAGGCGACGACCGCCTCGATGCCGCGCGCATCGGCGCGCAGATCCGCGCGGTCCGTCGGCGCGCCGGCCTCGATCGCGGCGGCGAGGGCCCCGGCGGCGGCAAGGCATTGGCCGAACGCGTCGTGCAGGTCGCGGGCGAGGCTCTGGCGCTCCTCTTCCTGCACTTGCACCAGCCGCTGCATCAGCGCGGTCCGCTCGCTTTCGGTTCGGGCCAGTCGCCCGGCGAGCGCATCGAAGGCCGTGGCGATCCGGTCGAACTCCGCCGCCTTGAAGCGCGGCAGGGGCGGACGGGATGCGCCGGCATCGAAGCCGTCCAGGTGGCGCACGATCCGTCCTGCGGGCGCGACGAGGCCGGCGGCGGCGAGCCAGACGAGGATCGCCGTGGCTCCGGCGAGCGAGAGGGCGAGGCCGCTCGCGAACCGCACCTGCCGCCACGCGCGCCCCGCAGCCGCGCCGGAATCGGGCCAGGTCGAGACGCTGCCGAGACGGCGTCCGCGATAAACGATCTCTCGGACGACCGGATCGCCGAGAGCTCTGGCCGACGACAGGACGGCCGCGAGCCAGGCGGGGACCGTGCCGAGCCCATCCCAATCGCCGCAGAGCCGCCGTGGCATCTCGCTGCCGAGGCGGATCTCGGCGCAGATCCCCGGCAGCAGCATCAGGATGGTTGGCTCGGCCCCGGGTTCGCCCACCGGCAGCGCCGCCGGCCCGACGCTGCCGAGCCCCGGTTGCCGGGCAAGCGCGGCGGCGATCCGTTCCGCCGACACGGCCGCCTCGCCGCGCAGGGCGCTGCGCGCCTCCCACAGTGTCCAGGCGACGGCGCCCGCCAGACAGAGGAGGGTCACGATCAGAAGGCGCAGGGCGAGATGCGCGGGCAGGCTCATCGGGGCGACCGTGCAGGGGAGCGTCGCCCAAGATGGCACCGGCCGCCGTCCGCGACGCAAGAGGGACGGATGGCTGTCGGGAAAAATGCCCGCGCGGAAGCGGGAGCCGTTCCCTGGGCGAGCGTGACGAGCCGGCGCAAGCTTCCGATCGTCGTCCCCCTCATCCGGAATGCCGCCTTTGCCGACTCGTCGATCCGTCCTCGCCGCGGGCGCCTGCCTGCCGATCCTTCGGTTTCCCGAAGCACGGGCGGCACCCCCCGCACCCGCCGATCGCGTCGGCGCCTTCACCGTCACGCCGCTGCGCGACGGCCTCTTCCCGCTTGAGCCGAGTATGATTCCCGGCGCCGACAGCGAGGCCGGACGCGCCCTGCTCGCCCAAGCCGGCTTGCCACCGAGCGGCCCCTCGCTCGAACCGGTCAACGCCTTCCTGATCCGGCGCGGCGCACGGCACGGGTTGCTCGATGCCGGCTGCGGAACGGTGTTCGGACCGGGCTTCGACCGGGTGACGGCGGCTCTCGCCGCGGAGGGGGTGCGGCCCGAACAGATCGAGACCGTGTGGCTGACCCACCTCCACGCCGACCATGCGGGCGGCCTGCTCACGGGCGATGGCCGCGCCCGCTTCGCCAATGCCGAACTGGTGCTTCAGGAGCGCGAGGCCGCCTACTGGTCGGATGCCGGTGCGCGTTCCCGCGCGCCCTCGGCGATGGGGCTGTTCTTCGACACCGCGCAGGCCGTGCTGGCCGCCTATGCCGGCCGGGTGCGCCGCGTCTCCGGCGGGGCCGAACTCGCCCCCGGCGTCTCGTTCCTGCCCCTGCCGGGGCACACCCCCGGGCATGCGGGCGTGCTGATCGAAGATGGACCAGAGCGGCTGCTGATCTGGGGCGACATCCTCCACTCCCGCCTGCTGCAGGTGCCGCATCCGGATTGGACCGTGATCTGGGATGCCGATCCGGCGGAGGCGATCGCCACCCGCCGCCGGATCTTCGACCGGGCTGCCAGCGAGGGGCTGGCCGTGACGGGCATGCACCTCGCAACCCGGGGCCGGATCGAGCGGGCCGGCGCAGGCTACGAACTGGTCTCCGCCGCACCCTGACCCTGCGATCCGACCCTGCCGCGTGCCCGCTCGCGAAGCAACCGGATCAGCGCCGCCGCTTCGGGCGTCGGCGCCCGCTCGATGCGGCGATAATCGCGGCCATCCACGGCCGACACGTCATCGATCGCGTAGGGGATCAGCTCTCTCGGCACGGTCATTCTCCGAGTGCCGTTCTCCGGATCGGAGGTCGAGGGTCACCGGCTTGCGACGCGGCACGGGAATGATGTCATGCCCAGTGTGGAGGTTGCAGGTTTAGCTCCCCTTTCGGGGCGGTGACGCCTGGGTGATCTGCAGACCCGGCTTCGTCATAGCATTGCCTGCGACGACGGCAAGGATGACGGCAAGCCGGAGTACTCGCGTCGATCGAGCGCCGGCGATGGAAAAAGGGGCACCGCCTCCCGGCGATGCCCCCGTGATCGGCTGAGATGCGAGATGCGGTTCAGAGCGGCAGAACGGTCGCGCCCATCAACGCCTCGTCGATCGAGCGGGCGGCCTGACGGCCCTCCCGGATCGCCCAGACCACCAGGGACTGGCCCCGGCGCATGTCGCCCGCGACGTAGATCTTCGGGTTCGAGGTCAGGTAGTCCTGATCGTTGGCAGCGACGTTGCCGCGCTTGTCCACGGCCACGCCCGATTCCGAGACCAGACCCTTCTGCACCGATCCGGCGAAGCCGATCGCCATGAAGACGAGGTCGGCCGGCAGCACGAACTCGCTGCCCTCGATCGGCTGACGCTTCTCATCGACGCGCGCGCAGACCACGCCGGTGAGCTGGCCCTTGCGGTTGCCCTCCAGCCGCAGGGTCGCGGCCTGGAACTCGCGCTCCGCGCCCTCCGCCTGGCTCGACGAGGTGCGCATCTTGGTCGGCCAATAGGGCCACACCGTCAGCTTGTCCTCGCGCTCGGGCGGGCGGGGGCGGATGTCGAGCTGGGTGACCGAGAGCGCCCCCTGGCGGAACGAGGTGCCGACGCAGTCGGAGGCCGTGTCGCCGCCGCCGATGACCACGACGTTCTTGCCGGCGGCCAGGATCGGCAATTCGCCGTTGCCCGGCATCGGCTCGGCGCCGACCCGGCGGTTCGACTGCACCAGGAAGGGCATGGCGTAGTGCACGCCGTCGAGTTCCTGGCCCGGAAGCTGCGGGTTGCGCGGATCCTCGGCGCCGCCGCAGAACAGCACGGCGTCGAACTGGCTCGTCAGGTCCTCCAGGGGCACGTTGACCCCGATGTTGGACTTGTAATGGAAGACGACGCCCTCGGCTTCCATCTGCTTCACACGCCGGTCGATGTGGCGCTTCTCCATCTTGAAGTCGGGGATGCCGTAGCGCAGCAGGCCGCCGGCCTTGGGCTCGCGCTCGTAGACGTGCACGTCGTGCCCGACCCGGGCGAGCTGCTGGGCCGCCGCCATGCCGGCCGGTCCGGAGCCGATCACCGCCACGCGCTTGCCGGTGCGGTTCGCCGAGGGCTCGGGCTTCACCCAGCCCATGTTCCAGGCGCGGTCCGCGATCGCCTGCTCGATCGTCTTGATCGCGACCGGCTGGTTCTCAAGGTTCAGCGTGCAGGCCTCCTCGCAGGGCGCGGGGCAGATGCGGCCGGTGAACTCGGGGAAGTTGTTGGTGGAGTGGAGGTTGCGCGCGGCCTCCTCCCAGTCCGACTGGTAGACGAGGTCGTTCCAGTCCGGGATCTGGTTGTGGACCGGACAGCCGGTCGGCCCGTGGCAGAACGGGATGCCGCAATCCATGCAGCGCGCGGCCTGTTTGGACAGGTCGTGCTCGTCGAGCGGCAGCGTGAATTCACGGAAGTGCCGCACGCGGTCGGCGGCGAGCTGATACTTCTGCTCCTGCCGGTCGAATTCGAGAAACCCGGTGACCTTGCCCATCGATCAGTCCTTCGCAGGCGCGGATCTCTCGACCACGCGGCCTTGCCGTCTGCCCGGCATCACTGTGAACCGGTCGGCGGCTTCCTGCCGCCGACCGGTATGGCCCGCCTTGATGACGCTCGATTACTCCGCCGCCACCGGCATGCGCGCCATTTCCATCTCGCGCAGCGCCCGGCGGTACTCGACCGGCATCACCTTGACGAACTTGGTGCGGAAGGCCGCCCACTCGTCGAGGATCTGCTTGGCCTTCGGCGAACCCGTATACTTCATGTGGTTGGTGAGGAGCTGCGACAGGCGCTCCTCGTCGTGGCCCGACATGTCCGCGAGGATGTCGACCCGGCCCTTGGTCTCCAGATCGCCGTCCTGGTGGAAGCGGCGCATGAGGTCGTCCTCCTCCTCCACCGGCTCCAGATCGACCATCGACAGGTTGCAGCGGTCGCGGAACGAGCCGTCCTCGTCGAGCACGTAGGCGATGCCGCCGGACATGCCGGCCGCGAAGTTGCGCCCCGTCACGCCGATGGAGACCACGACGCCGCCGGTCATGTATTCGCAGCCATGGTCGCCCATGCCTTCGACCACGGTGATGGCGCCGGAATTGCGCACGGCGAAGCGCTCGCCCGCCGCACCGCGGATGTAGCACTCGCCCGCGATCGCCCCGTAGAGCACGGTGTTGCCGGCCATGATCGTGCGGGCGGGGGGCGCCTTCAGCGCGTCGCTCGGACGGATGATCAGCTTGCCGCCCGACAGGCCCTTGCCGACATAGTCGTTGCCGTGGCCGGTCAGGTCGAGAGTGACGCCCGCGGCGAGCCACGCGCCGAAGCTCTGCCCGGCGGTGCCGTTGAGCTTCACCACGATGGTGTCGTCGGGAAGCCCGTCATGGCCGTGGCGCTTGGCCACCGCGCCGGAGAGCATGGCGCCCGCCGCACGATCCGAGTTGCGGATCACGTCGGTGAGGGTCACCGGCTCGCCGGTCTCGATGGCCGTCTCGGCGCCCGCGATCAGGCGACGGTCGAGCACCGTGTCGATCGGGTGATGCTGCGTCTCGACGTGACGGATCGCCACCTCCGGCCCGACATTCGGCCGGTGGAACAGCTTCGAGAAGTCGAGGCCGCGGGCCTTCCAGTGCTCGATCGCCTCGCGCTTGTCGAGGAGATCGGAGCGGCCGATCAGGTCCTCCAGCCGGGTGAAGCCCGTTGCCGCCATCAGCTCTCGCAGCTCTTCGGCCACGAAGAAGAAGTAGTTGATGACGTGTTCCGGCGTTCCCTTGAAGCGCTTGCGCAGCACCGGGTCCTGGGTGGCGACGCCCACCGGGCAGGTGTTGAGGTGGCACTTGCGCATCATGATGCAGCCGGCCGCGATCAGCGGCGCCGTCGAGAAGCCGATCTGGTCGGCGCCGAGCAGCACCGCGATCATCACGTCCTTGCCGGTGCGGATGCCGCCATCGGCCTGGAGCGCGACCCGGCCGCGCAGGCCGTTCATCACCAGCGTCTGCTGCGTCTCGGCCAGACCCGTTTCCCAGGGACCGCCCGCATGCTTGATCGAGGTGAGCGGGGCGGCACCCGTCCCGCCGTCGAAGCCCGAGATCGTGATGTGGTCCGCGCGCGCCTTGGCGACGCCCGCCGCGACCGTGCCGACGCCGACCTCGGAGACCAGCTTCACCGACACGTCGGCGGCCGGGTTCACGTTCTTCAGGTCGAAGATGAGCTGGGCCAGATCCTCGATCGAGTAGATGTCGTGGTGCGGCGGCGGCGAGATCAGGCCGACGCCCGGGGTCGCGTAGCGGACCTTGGCGATCTTGGCATCGACCTTGTGACCGGGGAGCTGGCCGCCCTCGCCGGGCTTGGCGCCCTGCGAGACCTTGATCTGCATCATGTCGGCGTTGACGAGATACTCGGTGGTGACGCCAAAGCGGCCCGAGGCGACCTGCTTGATCGCCGAGCGGCGCGAACGCCCGTCCGGCCCGGTGATGAACCGGCGCGGCTCCTCGCCGCCCTCACCCGAGTTGGAGCGGCCGCCGAACGAGTTCATCGCGATCGCCAGCGTCTCGTGCGCCTCCTTCGAGATCGACCCGTAGGACATCGCGCCCGTGGCGAAGCGCTTGACGATCTCGGAGGCCGGCTCGACCGCCGAGATGTCGACCGGTTCGCGGCCGAGATCGGCGGCGGTCTTGATCCGGAACAGGCCGCGCAGGGTCTTGAGGTGGTTCTCCTGCTCGTTCACCAGCCGGGCGTATTCGCGGTAGCGCTCGGCCGCGCCGAGACGCACCGCGTGCTGCAGCGTCGCCACGGTGTCGGGCGTCCAGGTGTGGGTCTCGCCGCGCAGGCGATAGGCGTACTCGCCGCCGACATCGAGCGCGTTGCGGTAGATCGGAGCGTCGCCGAAGGCGTCCTGGTGGCGCAGGGCCGTTTCCTGGGCGACCTCGGCCATGCCAATACCCTCGACCGTCGTGGCCGTGCCGAAGAAGTCCTTGGCCACGAAGTCGGAGTTCAGGCCGATGGCGTCGAAGATCTGCGCGCCGCAATAGGACTGGTAGGTCGAGATGCCCATCTTGGACATCACCTTGAGCAGGCCCTTATCGATCGACTTGATGTAGCGGTAGACGATCTCGTCGTCGGTCAGGTCCGGCGGGAACTCGCCCTTCATCCCGATCAGCGTCTCGAAGGCGAGATAGGGGTTGATGGCCTCCGCGCCGTAGCCGGCCAGGCAGGCGAAGTGATGCACCTCGCGCGGCTCGCCCGACTCGACCACGAGGCCGACCGAGGTGCGAAGCCCCTTGCGGATTAGGTAGTTGTGCACGGCTGCGGTCGCGAGCAACGCCGGGATCGGGATACGGTCCGGCCCGACCATGCGGTCCGACAGGATGATGATGTTGTAACCGCCGCGCACCGCGACCTCGGCCCGGTCGCACAGGCGATCGAGCGCGCCCTCCATCGCCCCCGCGCCGGACTCGGCCGCGTAGGTGATGTCGAGCGTGCGGGTGTCGAAGCGGTCCTCGAAGTGGGAAATCGAGCGGATCTTCTCGAGGTCGCCGTTGGTCAGGATCGGCTGACGCACTTCGAGCCGCTTGCGGCGGGAGGCGCCCTCCATGTCCAGCAGGTTCGGGCGCGGGCCGATGAACGAGACGAGGCTCATCACGGCCTCCTCGCGGATCGGGTCGATCGGTGGGTTGGTGACCTGCGCGAAGTTCTGCTTGAAGTAGGTGTAGAGCAGCTTCGGCTTGTCGGAGAGCGCCGAGAGCGGCGTGTCCGAGCCCATGGAGCCGACCGCCTCCTGGCCGGTCACGGCCATGGGGGCCATGAGCAGCTTGAGGTCTTCCTGGGTGTAGCCGAAGGCCTGCTGGCGATCGAGCAGCGAGACGTCCGTGCGCGAGGCCCGCGGGCTGATCGGGTGCAGCTCCTCCAGCACGATCTGGGTGTTCTTGACCCACTCGGCATAGGGATGTGCGGAGGCCAGCTCGCCCTTGATCTCCTCGTCGGAGACGATGCGGCCCTTCTCCAGATCGATCAGCAGCATCCGGCCCGGCTGCAGGCGCCAGGACTGGACGATCTTCTCGTCGGGAATCGGCAGCACGCCCATTTCGGAGGCGAGCACGACGAGGCCGTCATCGGTGACGATGTAGCGGGCGGGGCGCAGGCCGTTGCGGTCGAGGGTCGCGCCGATCTGGCGTCCGTCGGTGAAGGCGACCGCCGCGGGGCCGTCCCACGGCTCCATCAGGGCGGCGTGGTACTCGTAGAAAGCGCGCCGCTCCTCGCTCATCAGCGGATTGCCGGCCCAGGCCTCCGGGATCAGCATCATCATCGCGTGCGCCAGCGAGTAGCCCCCGGCCACGAGGAATTCGAGGGCGTTGTCGAAGCAGGCGGTGTCGGACTGGCCCTCGTAGGAGATCGGCCAGAGCTTCGAGATGTCGTTGCCGAACAGCTCGGAATCGACGCTGGCCTGGCGCGCGGCCATCCAGTTCACGTTGCCGCGCAGCGTGTTGATCTCGCCGTTATGCGCGACCATCCGGTAGGGGTGCGACAGGCGCCAGGTCGGGAAGGTGTTGGTGGCGAAGCGCTGGTGGACGAGCGCCAGCGCCGAGACGAAGCGCGGATCCTTCAGGTCGAGATAGTAGTGGCCGAGCTGGTGCACGAGCACCATGCCCTTGTAGACGATGGTCCGGCTCGACACGGAGACGGGATAGAACGCCTTCACGCGCTCGTCTTCGAGGCTATAGACCTTGTTCGAGATCACCTTGCGGGCGATGTAGACGCGCCGCTCGAAGGCGTCCTGATCGGAGACGCTGGCCGGGCAGCCGATGAAGACCTGCCGGTGATGCGGCTCGGTCTCCTTCACGGCCTTGCCGAGATCGGTCGAATCGACGGGCACATCGCGCCAACCGAGCAGCGGCAGGCCCTCGTCGGACAGCGTCTTCTCGACGATCGCCTCGATGCTGGCGCGGGCATCCTCCGCCTTCGGCAGGAAGAACTGGCCGATGGCGTACTGGCCGGCCGGCGGCAGCTCGAAGCCGAGGCGCGAGCATTCCTCCGAGAAGAAGCCGTGCGGGATCTGGGTGAGGATTCCGCAGCCGTCGCCCATGGTCGGGTCGGCACCGACCGCGCCGCGGTGGTCGATGTTCTCCAGGATCTTGAGACCCTGCTGGACGATGGCGTGGCTGCGCCGGTCGTGCATGTCCGCGACGAAGCCGACGCCGCAGGCGTCGCGCTCGTGAGCGGGGTTGTAGGCGCCTTCGGCCGCGGGAAGGGCCGGGTCGCGCAGGATCATCGGCGTGGCGCCGGCGCGCGACGGCGCGGCATTCTCGCCGTTCACAACCGGCACCGACAGCTCAGACGGGATTTCACGCATCGTCCGCACATCTCCGACCCTGCCCGCATGCGAGCATGTTTCGTGCCCGGACACCGCCGGTGTCCGGGCTGCCGCCTTCTTTATACCGAGTCGGGTGGGGTCAGGTTCTTCCTGCCGGAATTGCCCGCCAACCCGCGGGCTGAAGCTCCGGCTTGTTCAGCCAGCGCTCGCCCGGATCGCCTCGACGGTCACCGGTTTCTCAGCTCGTACGGACGTCACGTCGATCACGTGATGGATCCCCAAAGCTGGCCCGACGGCCAAGCACGACAAATGGGACAGTCTTGCTGTCCTATAGGTGGACGTTGCCAGATTTCATTCGTTCCAGCAAGGGGCCGTCGACCATCGCGGCCGGCCTTTTGAACATGCCTTGGATACGCGCAACGCACCCACCTCTCGGCACCCGTCCCTCGGCTTGAATCGGGCGGGCGGACGCGTGCCGGGCCGCACCGCATCACCACAATGGCACTGGCAGGTTCCGGGCCGGTTCGCAATGTCGCCCCAATCAACCGTTTAGAAAACCTTGCCGGCACGGAAGGAATGCGGGGATGCGTCTGCCGTGACGCCGGGGGACCCGCGATCAACAGCGGGCTCCCGGGACTTTCCCCCTCTTCTGCACAGCTTGGTTCGAGAGGTCCCCATGGCTTCGAGCCGTCACACCCCTGGTGGACTCACGAGAGCGGCACTGCGTCGCGGCCTCGGGTTCGGCCTCGTTGCCGCGCTCCTGTCCGGAGCCGGATTGCAGAGCGCCGCCGCCCAGGGCTTCTACCGTGAGATCTATGGGCCGCCGCGGGCGGCCTACCTCGAGGATGACGGCGTGTTGCCATCTCGCGAGGTCGTCGATGAGCTGCGGGATCGCGGCTTCTCCGAGATCGGACGTCCCCGCTACGACGGGCGGAACTACCGCGTGGAGGCAACGAGCCCGCGCGGCCAGCGCGTACGGCTCTTGGTCGATGCCCGCGAGGGCGACGTGATCGGGCGCGAGCCGCTCGAAGGCGTCTACTATCCCTCCGACCGGGTCCGTCCGGCGGTCCCCGGCTACGGCTGGACCGAGGACGACATGCGCCCACGCCGCCCGATCCGCGAGGCCGAGCGCATCATGCCGCCTGCCGACATCCCCTCCGTTCCCGGTCTGCGCAGTGCTCCGCTCGGCGGCGAGCGCAGCGCGGTGCGGGCCGAGCGCGTGCCCCCGGCAGCGCGGCCGGACGCCAATCCGCTCGGCGTCAATCCGGACGCGGCGACCCGCTCCGAGCAGCCTCGGCGCGCGGCGGCCCGGACTGCCCCGACACCCAAGCTACCGTCCCAGGCACGCATTGCCCCGACGATTCCGGAGCCCTCGCTCCGGTCGGGTTCGCCCGCGTCGCCGGCGATGACGCCCGCAGCGAAAACCGAGCGGGACAAGGCGGAGCCGAAGGAAGCCAAGGCGGTCGAGCCGAAGGTGGGCGAGCCCCGGCCCGAAGCCGGCAAGGAAACCGGCAAGGCTGAAACGAAGACTGACGCCGCGAAGCCGGAGCCCGCCAAGGACGCGACGAAGACCGCCGAGTCGAAGCCGGTCGCCGGCAAGGGCTGGCAGGATCCGCCGGCCGATGGTCCGCGCAAGAACGTGCGGGTGATCGGCGGTGCGACGGTCGTCCCCGGCGGCGCTGGCGAGGCTGGCGGCGCCGACTAGCGCATCGTCCCGAAGGGTGGTTGCCGGCTTTCGGAAAAAATAGATGATGCGAAAGCGAGAGCCTGAAGCATCGTCCGGGATCACGTATCCAGGACGATGCTTGAGCGGGGGCGGCGGCGCGTGGAAGCCGGGCTCAGCCGCCCTCCCCGGCCAGGACCAGCCGCTCGCGTCCGGAGAACACGGTCAGGGTGTCCGAGCGGGCGATGGCGCAGAGCGTCATGTCGTGGCAGCGCGCCCGCTCGATCGCGAGCGAGGTCGGGGCGGAGATCGCCACCAGCACCGAGGCGCCCAAGCTGGCGGCTTTCTCCGCCATCTCGAACGAGCAGCGGCTGGTGATGACGAGAAAGCCCTCGTCCGGCCGCACGCCCCGGCGCAGCAGCGCGCCGATGCACTTATCCAGAGCATTGTGGCGGCCGACATCCTCGCGCACCGCCAGCAGCGAGCCGTCGAGGTCGGCCCATCCGGCCGCGTGGACCGCACGCGTCTCCCGGTTGAGACGCTGACGGTCCGATAGCGCGGTCAGCGCCGCCTGGATCGCCGCCAGCGTCACCTGCGGGCCCTTGCCGGAGCGGGGCCGGGCAATCGGCAGGGCGGCGAGATCCTCGATCCCGCAGACGCCGCAGCCGGTGCGCCCGCTGATCGCCCGCTTGCGAGCGAGGTGCTCGCGCAGCCGTCCCGGCGCGAGATCGACCAGCAGCCTCAGGCCGCCCTCGCTGGGCTCGACGGTGACGCCGCGGATCTCGTCGGGCGCCTCGATCACGCCCTCGGTCAGGCTGAAGCCGTAGGCGAAATCCTCGAGATCGGCCGGCGTCAGCATCATCACGGCGTAGGGCACGGTGCCGTAGACGACGTTGACCGGCATCTCCACGGCCAGGGCGCGGGAATCGGGTCTTGCCTCGGGCGCGTCATAGGCAACGACGAGTGTTCCGACCTTGACCGACGTCGCCGGGCCGTCCGCGCCGAAGTCGTCCGCAGCGTCTTGCTCAGATTTTCCGCCGACGTTCTGCATCCGTATCCCCAGAGGCAGCCAAGTTGCCCGCTGCGCAACCCTGATACCGCGTCCAAGCGACGCTTGGGGGCGCTGTTGTGGTTGCGGTTTTTTGATCAGTATGGTTCTACGTCGCAACCGCCCATCCGGCAGCGATACGGTCACGCCGGAACCGGCAAGGCCCGCGACACGATCGGGCCGTTCTCGGATTTGCGACGCGGGTCGGCAAATTCAAGGGCAAACAAACCACAGGCACCAGGGGAGCCAAGCGGGGACATGCGGACGACGCAGGCGCAACATCGGTTATCGTGGGGGCTGGCCGCGTTCGGCGCTCTCCTCGGTTCGTCCTCCTCCGCTCTCGCGGCCGGTATCGGTCAGCCCGAGCCGTGGCAGATGAGCCGTCAGATACCGGTCACGGCCGAGGCCGCTGACCTCCTCAACTTCGAGCACGGACTGCACTGGATCGCATTCGCGATCTCGGTCTTCGTTCTCGTTCTCATCCTCTACTGCATCTTCAAGTTCAACGAGAAGACGAATCCGACGCCGTCCCGCACCACGCACAACACGGCGATCGAGGTGGCCTGGACCATCATCCCGGTCCTGATCCTCGTGGCGGTGGCGATCCCCTCGTTCCGCACCCTGCGCACGCAGCTCTCGGATCCGAAGGCCGACATCGTGGTCAAGGTGGTCGGCCACGCGTGGTACTGGTCCTACGTCTACCCGGCCGAGGGCGACAAGGGCGGCTTCACCTTCGACGCGAACCTCGACGACGAGCAGCAGCCGAAGCTGCTGGCGACCGACAACGACATGGTCATTCCGGTCGGCAAGATCGTGAAGGTGCAGGTCACCTCCGACGACGTCATCCACTCCTGGGCGATCCCCTCCTTCGGCGGCAAGATCGACGCGATCCCCGGACGCCTGAACCAGTGGTGGTTCAAGGCCGACCGCGAGGGCACCTATCACGGCCAGTGCTCCGAGCTGTGCGGCGCCCGTCACGCCTACATGCCGATCACCGTGCGCGTGGTCAGCGAGCAGGCCTACGCCGACTGGCTGACCGAGGCGAAGACCAAGTACGCCGCGATCGACAACGGCGCGCGCCTCGCGGACGCCCGCTGACGCTTCTCCTGGCCGGCACGCGCCGGCCGGATCTCCCTTCGCCAGAGGCGACAGACATCTGATTAAGGCAAGGATCGATGGCCACCGCCACAGCACATGCCGGGCATGACGCCCACCACGACCATAAGCCCTCCTTCTTCTCCCGCTGGTTCCTCTCGACGAACCACAAGGACATCGGCACGCTCTACCTGATCTTCGCCTTCATGGCGGGCATCATCGGCGCGTTCCTGTCCTTCGGCATCCGCATGGAGATGGAGGAGCCGGGGCTCCAGTACTTCTCCAACCCGGCGACCTACAACGTGTTCGTCACCGGCCACGGCCTCATCATGGTGTTCTTCATGGTGATGCCCGCCCTCATCGGCGGCTTCGGCAACTGGTTCGTCCCGCTGATGATCGGCGCGCCGGACATGGCCTTCCCGCGGATGAACAACGTCTCGTTCTGGCTGACGGTGTCGGGCTTCGCCTGCCTCCTCTGCTCGCTGTTCGTCGAGGGCTCGCCCGGCGCCAGCGGCGCGGGCACCGGCTGGACCGTCTACCCGCCGCTCTCCTCCACGGCCGGCCATCCCGGTCCGGCGGTCGATTTCGCGATCTTCTCGCTCCACCTCGCCGGTGCGGGCTCGATCCTCGGCGCGATCAACTTCATCACCACCATCCTCAACATGCGCGCCCCCGGCATGACGCTGCACAAGATGCCGCTCTTCGCCTGGGCCGAGCTCGTCACCGCCTTCCTGCTGCTCCTGTCGCTCCCGGTTCTCGCCGGCGCGATCACGATGCTGCTCACCGACCGCAACTTCGGCACCACCTTCTTCGATCCGGCCGGCGGCGGCGATCCGGTGCTCTACCAGCACCTGTTCTGGTTCTTCGGTCACCCCGAGGTGTACGTGATGATCCTGCCGGCCTTCGGCATCGTCTCGCACATCATCGCCACCTTCTCGAAGAAGCCGGTCTTCGGCTATCTCGCCATGGCCTACGCCATGGTCGCCATCGGCGTCGTCGGCTTCGTCGTGTGGGCCCACCACATGTACACCGTCGGCCTGTCGCTCCAGACGCAGTCCTACTTCGTCTTCGCGACCATGGTGATCGCGGTGCCGACCGGCGTGAAGATCTTCTCCTGGATCGCGACGATGTGGGGCGGTTCGATCCGCTTCACCGCGGCGATGCACTGGGCGGTGGGCTTCATCTTCCTGTTCACGGTCGGCGGCGTCACCGGCGTCGTGCTCGCGAACTCCTCGGTCGATAAGTACCTGCACGACACCTATTACGTCGTGGCGCACTTCCACTACGTGCTCTCGCTCGGGGCCGTGTTCATCATCTTCGCCGGCATCTACTACTGGTTCCCGAAGATGACCGGTCACGTCATCCCGGAATGGGCCGGTAAGCTGCACTTCTGGCTGGCCTTCATCGGCGCGAACGTCCTGTTCTTCCCGATGCACTTCCTGGGGCTGGCCGGCATGCCGCGTCGCTACGCCGACTATCCGGAGGCCTTCGCCGGCTGGCATAAGGTCGCGACGCTGGGCGGTCACGTCTTCGCCCTCAGCATGGTCGTGTTTGTGATCGGCATCGTGCTGGCCTTCCGCTCCAAGACCCGTGCCGCGGACAATCCGTGGGGCGAGGGTGCCACCACCCTGGAATGGACCCTCTCCTCGCCCCCGCCCTTCCACCAGTTCGAGACGCTCCCCAAGATCGTCGACGAGCCGGCCCACTAAGGGCGGAACGAAAACTGAAGATCGCGAGGACCGCCCCGGCGGTCCTCGCTCTTTCCCGGAGGCCCCCCGCGGTGCGGTAAGGCCTCCCGCAAAGGGCGGCGCCGCCAACGGCGCGATCCGAAAACCTCAAAAAACATCAGAACAAGCGTCAGAGCACGGTTTCCATGACGAGCCTGTCGAACAGCCTGAGTGCCGACACCGGCACCACGTCGTTCTCCCCCGCCGCGGGGGGCGAAGTCTCCGACTTCTTCGCCCTGCTCAAGCCGCGGGTGATGGTGCTCGTCATCTTCACCGCCCTCGTCGGCATGGTGGTCTCGGACGCCACCGTGAACCCGGTGATCGCGGCGATCTCGCTCCTGATGATCGCCGTCGGCGCCGGCGCCTCGGGCTGCCTCAACATGTGGTGGGACGCCGACATCGACGCGCTGATGACCCGCACCGCCAAGCGTCCGATTCCGGACGGGCGCATCCGCCCCGACGAGGCGCTGGCCTTCGGTATCGTCCTGTCGGTCGGCTCGGTGCTGATCCTCGGGCTGGCCTCGAACTGGCTCGCAGCCGGGCTGCTCGCCTTCACCATCGTGTTCTACGCCGTGATCTACTCGATGTGGCTGAAGCGGGCGACTGCGCAGAACATCGTCATCGGCGGCGCGGCCGGCGCCCTCCCCCCGGTGGTGGGCCAGGCGGCGGTGACCGGCCATGTCGGCATCGAGTCGCTGGTCCTGTTCGCGATCATCTTCATCTGGACGCCGCCGCATTTCTGGGCGCTGGCGCTCGTGAAGAGCGGCGAATACGCCCGCGCCGGCATCCCGATGATGCCGAACGTCGCCGGCCCGGATTCCACCCGCCGCCAGATCGTGTGGTACTCCGCGGTGCTGGCGCCTCTGGCCCTCGTGCCGGTCTGGCTCGGCTTCGGCGGGTGGCTCTACGCCGTCGTCGGCGTGCTCGGCGGGCTCGGCATGCTGGCGGGCGCGGTGCAGGTCTACCGGCTGCGTGAGGGCGAGCCCGAGCGCAAGGCGGCGATGGGGCTGTTCGCCTTCTCGATCCTCTACCTGTTCCTGCTCTTCTCGGCGCTGCTCGCCGAGCAGGGACTCGGATTGTTCCGCGCGGTCGCAGCGTGAGGCCCGCCATGTCCGATCTCCCCGAAGGGATTCGTCCGCTGACGCCGGAGGAGGCCAAGACCCGCCGCAAGCGCTCGGTCGCCATCGCCCTGACGCTCGGCGCCCTGGTGCTGCTGTTCTTCGTGCTGACGATCGCCAAGCTCGGACCGCAGATCCTGCAACGGCCGCTCTGAAGGCGTGACCCGATGACGAATTTGGGCGAGAGGCAGAAGCAGGCGGGGCGCGGCACGCGCTGGACCGTGCTCGCCTGTGCGGGCGTGGTGCTCGGCATGGGCGGTCTCGCGGCCGTCTCGGCGCCGCTCTACTCCATGTTCTGCAAGGCGACCGGCTTCAACGGCACTCCGCTCGTCGGCGCCGCGCCCACCGCTCCGACGGGCGAGGCTCTGGCTCCGGTGTCGGTCCGCTTCGACACCAACGTCTCGAAGAACCTGTCCTGGCACTTCCGGCCGGAGCAGTCGCGGGTCGAGGCCGTGCCCGGCCAGACCGCGACCGTGTTCTTCAAGGTGACGAATACCGGCTCGGCACCTGCAGCCGGCATCGCCGTGTTCAACGTACAGCCGGATCTGATGGGCAGCTACTTCGTCAAGGTGCAGTGCTTCTGCTTCGACGAGCACACGTTGCAGCCGGGCGAGTCGGCGGAATTCCCGCTGGTGTTCTACGTCGATCCGGCCCTGCGCAAGGATCCGGACATCGGCGATCTCTCGGAGATGACGCTGTCCTACACCTACTACCCTTCAAAGAACGGTGCGCCGGTGGCCGAGGCGGCCAAACCCGCCGCGACGCGCAACTTTTGAGGGCGAAGCGGCGGGCCAAGCGTGACAATGGCGCGACCGCCGCAGTAGAGGGTTTTCAACCGAGGTCCGGTCCCGCCGGACCTCCAAGGCAACAGGGCCCGGCCGTCAGGCGGTGACGGGCAAGGGCTGAGGGAGAACCATTGCGATGGCCGGGGCGCACGCCAAGAACCACGATTACCACATCATCAACCCGAGCCCGTGGCCGCTGCTGGGCGCGTTCTCCGGGTTCCTGATGGCGTTCGGCGCCGTCTTCTGGATGAAGGGTCTCTCCGCGGGCGGCCTCGCCATCGGACCCTACGTGTTCGGCGCCGGCACGCTCGGCGTGCTCTACACGATGCTGTCGTGGTGGCGCGACGTCACCCACGAGGCGAATTCCGGCGACCACACCCGCGTCGTCCAGCTCCATCACCGCTACGGCATGATCATGTTCATCGCCTCCGAGGTGATGTTCTTCGTGGCGTGGTTCTGGGCCTATTTCGAGGCCGCGCTCTACACGGCCGACCCGATCCAGCCGCAGCGCGTCGAGTTCACCGGCGGCATGTGGCCGCCGAAGGGCATCGAAGCCTTCGACCCCTGGCACCTGCCGCTCCTCAACACCCTGATCCTGCTCACCTCGGGCACCACCGTGACCTGGGCCCACCACGCCCTGCTGCACGGCGACCGCAAGGGCCTCAAGTACGGCCTGTGGCTGACCATCATCCTCGGTGTGCTGTTCACCGCCTGTCAGGCCTACGAGTATGCCCATGCCCATTTCGGCTTCTCGGGCTCGATCTACTCGGCGACCTTCTTCATGGCGACGGGCTTCCACGGCGCCCACGTCATCATCGGCACGATCTTCCTCGCCGTCTGCCTGCTGCGCACCTACCAGGGTGACTTCACCCCGAAGCAGCATCTCGGCTTCGAGTTCGCCGCTTGGTACTGGCACTTCGTCGACGTGGTGTGGCTGTTCCTGTTCGCCGCCATCTACGTCTGGGGCGCGGGCGCCGGCGGTGCGGCCCACTAACCGGTCGAGTCGACAGCATCCGCCCCCCTGCTGGGGCGGCAACCCTGAAGGGCGGCGCGAGCCGCCCTTTTTCACGTGCGGCGTGCCGTCCGTTGCACCATACCGGCGGACAGCGAGGAGCATCCCTTGAGCCGAACCGCTACGAATCCGCCCCCCTCCCCGATCGCGACGGGCCTGCGCGGGCGCTGCCCCGCCTGCGGCGAGGGCCACTTGTTCAAGGGCTTCCTCGCCGTCAAACCGGCCTGCGAGGTCTGCGGCCAGGATTTCTCCGCGTTCGATTCGGCGGACGGGCCGGCCTTCTTCGTGATGTCGATCACCGGCTTCGTCGTCGTCGGCATGGCTCTGTGGATGGAGATCACCTATGAGCCGCCGGTCTGGGTCCATGCCCTGGTCGCAGGCAGCCTTGCCATCGGCCTGAGCTTGGCTCTGGTGCGTCCGCTGAAGGGGCTGCTCGCGGCAATCCAGTTCGCCAACAAGGCCGCGCAGGGGCGCTTCCGCTAGTGGCCGCCCTGTCCTCGACCGAGCGAAGCGCCCGCCTGCGCAGCCTGTGGGCGCCGGGCCTCGCGGCCCTGGTCTGCCTCGCGATCCTGCTCGGTCTCGGCACGTGGCAGTTGGCCCGCAAGAGTGAGAAGGAGGCGCTGATCGCCCGCATCGTCGAGCGCTCGCATGCCGAGCCGCCGGCCGCCCCTCCCCCCTTCCAGGAATGGGACGCGAAGGCCGACGAGTTCAGCCGGGTGCAGGCGCGCGGCACCTTCCTGCACGACAAGGAGACCCTGGTGCACGGGCTGGCACCGGGCGAGCCCGGCCGGGCGCTCCAGGGCTTCTACGTCATCACGCCGCTCAAGCGCGACGACGGGACGACCATCCTGGTCAACCGCGGCTTCGTGCCGACCGAGCTGAAGCGCCCCGAGGACCGCGTGGCCGGTCAGGTCGCGGGCGCGGCGAGCGTGACCGGCATGCTGCGCGCGAGCGAGACCCGCACGCTGTTCGTGCCGGAATCCGATCCGAAGCGTGAGGCGTGGTTCACCCGCGACATTTCCGGCATCAGCGCCGCCCGCGGGCTCACGAACGTCGCCCCCTACCTGATCGAGGCGGATGCGACGCCGAATCCTGGCGGCTGGCCCCGCGGCGGACAGCTCCGCGTCGATCTGCCGAACAACCACCTGCAATACGCCTTCACGTGGTTCGGCATCGCCGCCTGCCTGATCGGCGTCTTTTCCGTTTTCGCGTGGAGACGGCTGTACGATCCGGCGGACCCGAAGGCCGGTTGACGGCGTTGGACCGCGTGTTGCCTCGATCGTAAGCCTGCGCGGGGGACGACCCTCGCGGCAAGCCTCGCGATCAGAGATGCGGAGGGCTCCCGATGCGTGCCGTCGCCGTTTTTCTGTTGGTTTTCCTGGCATCGGCCCCGGTCCGGGCCGACGACGCGGCCCGCGATGCCGCCCGCGCCACCATCGAGCGGCAGATCGAGGCCTTCCGCCGAAGCGACGCCGCGGCGGCCTATGCCGAGGCCGCGCCGCAGGTCCGCAACCTGTTTCCCTCGGCCGAAATCTTCATCGCCATGGTCGCGAAGGGCTACGCCCCGGTCCTGCGCCCGCGCAGCTACCGCTTCGAGGCGACCGAGACGACGGGCGAGGACGAGTTGGCCCAGGGCCTGAGCCTTCAGGACGAGGCCGGCATCGATTGGGTCGCGCTCTACACGCTCCAGCGTCAAGCCGACGGTCAGTGGCGCATCACCGGCTGTCACTTGAAGAAGGCTCCGGGCGAGAAGGTTTGACGCCGCAGATGTGAGAAACCGATCCGGCTCCGCTTCGACACGGCCGAATCGATCGTGTAGAGGGAGCGCCTTCCCGGAGGCATCTTTGCTGCACGTCTCGACCCGCGGCGCCGCTGCGCCCTTGAGCTTTTCCGATGCGCTGCTCGCCGGCCTCGCCCGCGACGGCGGTCTCTATGTGCCCGAGAGCTGGCCGCAGATCAGCCGCGACGAGATCGCGGGCTTTGCCGGCATGCGCTACGCCGAGGTCGCCAAGCGGGTGCTGCGCCCGCTCATCGACGGCGAGATTCCGGACGACGCGCTCGACGGCATGATCGAGGCGGCCTACGCCACCTTCCGCCATCCGGCGATCTGCCCGCTCACCCAGATCGACGACAACCTGTTCCTGATGGAGCTGTTTCACGGGCCGACGCTCGCGTTCAAGGACGTGGCGATGCAGCTCCTCGGGCGGCTGATGGATTACGTGCTGCGCCAGAAGGGCGGCCGCGCCACCATCGTCGGCGCCACCTCGGGCGATACGGGCAGTGCCGCGGTCGAGGCCTTCAAGGGGCTCGATCAGGTCGACGTGTTCATCCTGTTTCCGCACGGCCGCGTCTCGGAGGTGCAGCGCCGGCAGATGACCACGGTCAACGCGCCGAACGTCCACGCGCTGGCCATCGACGGCAATTTCGACGATTGCCAGAACATCGTGAAGGCGATGTTCCAGCACGGCGACTTCGCCGACAAGGTGAAGCTCTCGGGCGTCAACTCGATCAACTGGGCCCGCGTCGCCGCGCAGACCGTCTACTACTTCACGAGCGCCGTGGCTTTGGGCGCCCCGCATCGAAAGGTGTCGTTCGCGGTGCCGACCGGCAATTTCGGCGACATCCTCGCCGGCTGGGTCGCCAAGCGGATGGGCCTGCCGATCGAGCGGCTGATGATCGGCACCAACGCCAACGACATCCTGGCCCGCACCCTGGAGCATGGGGCCTACGAGCCCCGCGGCGTGCAGCCGACGACCTCGCCCTCGATGGACATCCAGATCTCGTCGAATTTCGAGCGGCTGCTGTTCGAGGCGTTGGGCCGCGATGCCTCTGCGCTCGGCCGCCTGATGGCGGGTCTGAAGCAGTCGGGCGGGTTCTCGCTGAGCCCCGAGGTGCTGGGAACCGTGCGCGACGAGTTCGACGCGACCGCCGTGCGCGAGCCCGACGTCGTGGACGAGATCGCGGGCACCTACCGCAGGACCGGCCTCGTGCTCGATCCGCACAGCGCCATCGGCGTGCGCGCCGGGCGCCGGCTGCTGGAGAGGGATCCGGCCACCCCGGTCGTGGCGCTGGCGACCGCGCACCCCGCCAAATTCCCGGATGCGGTCTCGCAGGCGACCGGCGGCGGGCGCCCGGTTCTGCCGCCCCACCTCGCCGAACTGATGACCCGGCCCGAGACGGTGGCGAACCTCGCCAACGATCAGGCCGCGATCGAGCGCTACATCACGGAACACGCCCGCATCACCCGGGGCAACTGACGGACCGAACGCGTGACATCCAACCCGACCTCCTCATCCTGAGGTGCCGCGAAGCGGCCTCGAAGGGGCCTCCAGATCCTGTGCGGTCTCTGGAACATCCTTCGAGGCTCCGCTTCGCTACGGACCTCAGGATGAGGATCAGGGTGGGAGACCGGATCGACCGACCGTTTGTCCACCTCTGAAATCCGTGGTGAGTTGGGCCGAACAGGCACTGAGATCGAATGAACCAGCATTTCTCGACCTTCGGCGCCTCGCCCGGCCTCACCGTCAGCCGGCTCGATAACGGCCTGACCGTCGCCACCGAGACGATCCCCGGCGTTGCCACGGCCACGCTCGGCGTCTGGGTCGGGGCGGGCTCGCGGCACGAACGGCCGGACGAGCATGGGCTCAGTCACCTGATCGAGCACATGGCCTTCAAGGGCACGGCGACGCGCTCGGCCCGGACGATCGCCGAGGACATCGAGAATGTCGGCGGTGAGATCAACGCCGCGACCAGCACCGAGAGCACGAGCTACACCGCGCGGGTGCTCGGCGAGGATGCGGCCGTGGCCCTCGACGTGCTCGGCGACATCCTGACCCGCTCGGTCTTCGACGCCGGCGAACTCGCCCGCGAGAAGGGTGTGATCCTTCAGGAATATGCGGCGGTCGAGGATACGCCCGACGACGTCGTCTACGACGCCTTCATCGAGACGGCCTTTCCCGATCAGCCGATCGGCCGGCCGATCCTGGGCCGCCCGGAGACGATCCAGAGCTTCGACCGCGCGGCGATCGAGGCCTATATCGCCCGCGAATACGTGCCCGAGCGTATGGTGCTCGCCGCCGCCGGGGCCGTCGAGCATGCCGCGATCGTCGAGGCGGCCGAGCGCCATTTCGGCGGCTTGAAGCCCGTCGCGGCGCCCTCCGTCGTGCCCGGCCTCTACGGCGGCGGCGAGCGGCGCATGCAGAAGCGGCTCGAACAGGCCAACCTCGTCCTCGGCCTGCCCGGCCTCTCCTTCCGCGACGACGGCTATTACGCGCTCCACTTGTTCTCTCAGGTGCTCGGCGGCGGGCTGACCTCGCGGCTCTGGCACGAGGTGCGCGAGACCCGCGGGCTCGCCTACGACATCCAGGCCTTCCACTGGCCCTTCAACGATTGTGGCCTGTTCGGCATCGGCGCCGGCACCTCGGGCGCGGATCTGGCCGAACTCGTCGATGTCACCATCGCCACCACCCGCGAGGCCGCGGAGCGGCTCGACGCGGCCGAACTCGCACGGGCCAAGGCGCAGCTCAAGGTCTCCCTGCTCACCGCCCTGGAGACGCCGGGCGGGCGCATCGAGCGCAACGCCCGCCAGCTCCTCGCCTGGGGCCGGGTGATCCCGCCGCAGGAGCTGATCGCCAAGGTCGATGCGGTCGAGGTCGAGCATGTGCGCGCGGCCGGCCGTGCGCTGCTGCGCGGCGCCCCGACACTGGCCGCGATCGGCCCGGTGAAGGGCCTGCCCTCGCTCGCGCGCGTCGCCGCGGCCCTTCAGGCGGCCTGACGCCGCTCGCGTTCAGAAGTTGTGTCGATCCGGCGCCGCGAAGGGCGCCGGGCCCCGATTCCAGCGACAAAAACCGCCCGCCATGAACCCCGTCGCCATCGCGACCATGCTCGGCATCGCCCTCGGCTTTTTCGGCCTGCTCGCCTACGCGCTGACCGTGGGCGAGGCGTGGCTGCTCGCCGTCCTCGCCGTCATTGCCATCGCGCTGTTCGTGCGCTGGGGGGAGTAGGCGCTGCCGCAGGGGCGTCGAGATCTCTCAAGATCGATGCGGCTCCCCCTCTCCCATCAGATCCTGAGCTTGCCCAGGATCTGCAGAAATGGACCGAAGGCGGGCAGGCCCGACGTCGAGCGCGGAACGGGAATGCCCGTGTCACCGAGGCGATCACGCGGACACCGACTCACTTCTCCTCCAGCGCCGGTCCCCGCGTCGCATCGGCCCCCTGCCCCGTTCCCGCCAGCGGGCCGACCGTGACGGGCTGGCCGGAGCGGGCGGCGGCGTAGATCGCCTCCATCAGGATCATGTCCTGCAGTCCCTCCTCGCCGGGTGTGCGGGGGCGGCGGTCGGTGAGGATGCACTCGGCCATGTGGTCGAGTTCGAGCGCGAACTGGTTCTTGGGTGTCAGAACCGGCTCGTCGCGCTGGACGTGGCTGCCCTCGCGGTGGGCGATGGTGAGGCGCTGGCCGCGATAGGCGAAGGCGTTGGCCAGATCGAGCGAGCCGCCCGTCGTGTGGACCCGGAGCGACCGGCTCTCGTGGACGCCGTAGCTCGTGCCGCATTGCGCGATCACGCCGGAGGGGAAGCGAAGCGTGAAGGCGACGCTTTCCTCCACTTCCTTGAAGCGCGGATCGTTCTCGGGCGTGACGATCTGCGCCTGGATCGAGACCGGCTCCTCGCCCAGCAGCGTCCGCACCCCGTTGAGGCAGTAGAGGCCGATATCGGGCAGCGCCCCGCCGCCCGCCAGCGCCTTGCGCAGGCGCCACTGCTCGGGCAGCGCCGTGGTCTGGCCGTTGAAGGCCTCGACCATCTTCACGCGCCCGAACTCGCCCGAGCGGGCGAGCCGCACGACCTCGCGGTTGAACGGCTCGTACTGGCAGCGATAGGCGACCATCAGCTTGACGCCGGCCTTGTTGCAGGCCTCGATCATCTCCTGCGCCTCGGCCGACGTGTTCGCCATCGGCTTCTCGCACAGCACGTGCTTGCCGGCGCTCGCCGCGGCCAGAACGTTGTCCCGGTGCAGGCCGTTCGGCGTGACGATGTAGACCGCCTTGACCGCGGGGTTCGCTTCGAGCCGGTCCCACTGGTCGTAACCGTAGATCGCGTCGGCGGGGATGCCGTACTGCGCCGCCGTGAGACCGGCTTTCTCGGGCGAGCCCGACATCAGCGCGACGACCTTCGCTTTCTTCGCCTCGCCGAAGGCCGGAAGGATTTCCTCGAGACTCAGGCGCCCGAGTCCGACGATGGCGAAGCCGACCCGCTCGGACGGAGGCATCGGCGCGGGCGGCGGCGGGGGCGGCGCGTCGCCGGTATCGCGCCAGTTCGGGAAGACGATCCGGCCGCCCTGAACCGCACCGGTATCGGCCGGCACCGACGGAGCCGGTGCACCTGAGGCAGCCTGCGCCCCCCCGCCGAGGCCGAGGGCCGCGCCGGTCAGGCCGGCGCCGCCCGCGAGAAGGAGGCGCCGGGACAGTTGGAGGTCGTCGCTCATGACAGGATACCGGCCTTGCTGATCACGTGCCTCGCGAGCACGAGGCCAGAACGCGTCAGCCCGGCGCGGAGGTTCCTTTGAGCTGGCCAGGGCCGGTCGAGGCCGGTGTCGGATCGGGATCCTCCACCTCGCCCCGCCGCTGGAGCTGGAGCGCGACGAACCAGCACAGGGCCGCCCAGGCGGCGCCGACGCACCAGCCCGCCAGCACGTCGCTCGGCCAATGCACGCCGAGATAGACTCGGCTGACGCCGACCAGCACCGTCATCCCGACGCCGAGCGCCAGCATCAGCGCCTTGACGCTGCGCCGCCGCTCGACACGGGCGAGCAATGTCGCCAGCGTGAGGTAGGCGATCGCCGACATCATCGCGTGGCCCGACGGGAAGCTTGCCGTGAACACTTCCATGCCGTGCGGCACGAGGTCGGGCCGGGGGCGGTGGTAGAACAGCTTGAGCACCGTCGAGACCGCCTCGCCGCCGCCGACGGCGGCCAGCACGAACACCGCGACGCGCCGCCGGCCGGAGAGCGCGAGGTAGATCACCGCCGCCGCCGTGAGGAAGACGATGGTGACGACGCTGCCCCATCCGGTGATGTCGCGCATCGCCTCCTCCAGCCAAGCCGGTCCGAGCGGGTCGGAGAGGTCGGCGGGGTTGCGCAACCCGAGCAGGATCTTGCGGTCGAGCGCGGCGGTCGATCCTTCGCCGACCTCGCGGGCGAGCGCGAAGAAGCCGTAGCCGAGGGTGCTGACGAGAAGCAGCGACACCAGCGGCCCGACCTCGTTGAGGTGCAGCCGCAGCCATACGGCGGACGATCCGCGCCAGAGGGCGCCACCGCCGGTGCGCGCGATACCGGGTAGTCTCATGCCGCATCCCCGAATGCGATAGCCGCGACCCGCTCCCACGGGCCGCCGAGATAACGCCATAGCAGCACGCCCGGTGCGCGGAAGTGCGAAGGCTCGAAGTCCTGGGCCAGCGCGGCATGCAGCGCGCGGGCGGTGTCGGGGGCGACCTTGTTCTGCACGGTGACATGCGGGCGCCAGCCCTGCCGATCCTGCGCCGTGAGACGATCGCGGAACGCCGCCGCGACCCGCTGGCGGAAGGCGGTCAGCGCGTCCGATTCCAGCGCATAGGCGACGCCGCGCCCGGTGAAGCGCACGCCCGTCACCGCGACCTCCGGTGCGGCCTGCGCGCGGGCGAGCGCCGTCACCGTCTCGGTCACGCCCGCCGGATCCTCGCCCGGTAGGTGGTGGAACAGCGTCGCGTGGGCGGGGATGTGGTTCAGCGCTTCGGGAAAATGCCGCCGCCGCAAACCGTCGAAGGTGGCGAAGGCCGCCTCGTCCATCTGCAGGGTCAGGATCAGCGGGGCGGGCTCGGGCAACGCTTTGAACTCTCGGGCGAGGCCGGGGCGCCCGGCGCGGGTCCGAGCAAGATGGCGCGGCGGGACCGCGTATCCAGCGGGCGGGCTGTGGTGTGGCTGCGCTGTTCAGCCGGTCGAGCTGCGTCTAGGAAGCTGGCATGGCCCGCAGGAACAGAGAGATCATCCACCGGGGACGCGACGGGTGGCTGTTCCTGATCGGGGGCACCAACGGGGTGCTCCTGCAATACCGGCGCTCGCTCGCGGGCTGGTGGCACCTGCGCCGCTGGGCGCGGCTGATCGAGGCCCGCTCCGCCCGGGCGCAAGCGCTCGGCATCCGCTACGTCCACACCATCGTGCCGGAAAAGCTCTCGGTCTACGACGACCGCACCCTCGGCCTCGATTACGACGCGCGCCTGTCGCCGGCCCGGCGGCTCGCCCGGCGTCTCGACCGGATGAGCGGCTTCGTCGATCTCGTCGCACCCCTGCGCGCCGCCCGCGACGGGGCGGAGCCGCTCTACCGCCGCACCGATTCGCACTGGACCTACGAGGGATGCCTGATCGCGTGCCGGGCGCTGCTGCGGGCCTGCGGCGCCGTGGCTCCGCCCGATATCGCCGAGCGCCCGCGCTTTCCCCATGACGGGCTGTGGGATCTCGGCGACAAGCTGCCCGACCGGCCGCGGGAGACGGTGGTGAACTGGGCGGTGCATCGCGACGCGTCACGCGCCTATGCGAGCCCGCTCGTCGAATCCTACGAGGCGGAGGGCCGGGCGGGCGACCTCCATGTCGGCGCCCACGTCATCTACCGGAACCCCTCTCCCCAGGCCGACCCGCGCACCCTGGTGCTGTTCGGGGATTCCTACGCGCATTTCGCGCCGATCATGCTGACCAGCTTCCTCGCCGAGACGTTCCGCGAGATGCACTTCGTCTGGTCGTCCAGCATCGACTGGGGTTACGTCGAGCGGGTGCGCCCCGACATCCTGATGTTCGAAATGGCCGAGCGCTTCCTCGTCCGCATCCCGAGCGACGATTTCGACGTCGCGGCCTACGAGAAGCCGGGGATGCAGAAGCCGGCGCGTCAGGCGGAGATGGCACCGCTGGTTTGACGCGAACGGCGCCCCACGAACCGAGGAGCGCCGCCCGTTTTCCAAACCTTCAGGCGCTTGGTGTCTCTCGCAAAACTCCCGCGGCGCCGCCGTGCCCAGAACGGAGACGATCGGTGATCGGGCGTTTTGTGAGGCACTCTTAGAGCATCGTGCTGGAAATCAAATCCAGGACGATGCTTTAGGCTCCTGTTTTCGCATCATCTTTTTCCGAAAGCCGGAGGCCACCTTTCGGGATGATGCTCTAGCGCGAGCAGACCCGCTGCCGGGCCGGGCCGCCGCCGCCGGCCTGGTAGCTCTTCGCGTGGCCGATCGAGCCGGTCATGTCCTGGGTCGGATTGCCGCCGCCCCGCTTCACGACGATGTCGCAGTAGCCCGACCGGCTGCCCGCCGCGAGCGGGAGCGCGCCGAAGCCGCCATCGGCGATGTAGGAGGGGGCTGGCGGTACGACCTGCGACGGCAGCGCGGTCCAAGTTCCCTTCTTAGGCCGGGCCGATTGCGCCGCGACCGGCGTCACCGTGGTCGCGAATGCAAGCAGGAGGACGGATGCGTATGATGCAAAGCGCAGCATGATGTGCTCCTCTCGTGTTCAATTGCCGATTAATTTCGAAGCAAGAGCACACTTAACATGCAAATCAGCCAATAAAAGTGTGTTAAAGCACAATAATGTGATAAATTTTAATCCGTAGAAATATAATTTAATCTTATAGGATTAAAAACACTGCTCAGCCGTACAAGAGAGATGCCGATGAGCTTTGGGGGGTGCCGAGCTTACGCCTGATGGCGTGATGGCTGTGGGCGGGTCATCTGCGGCGGCGCGCGGAATCGAGCCCCGCCCGGCGAGCCGAACATGCAGCTTTTGCGTGTGAAATGGTGTGCCGCTCCGCCTTACCGTTTCGACGGCGGCGGCTACGGGAATCGCCGGAAGACGAAAACGAGAAAGGCCGCGTTCCCGTCGGGAACGCGGCCTGTTTTCAGAGCCGTCATATCTCGTCTTAATCTTTCTTGCCTGCCGCCGTCGGCGTGGGGCCTCTCAGACCCCGAAGCGCTTCTGCGCCGATAGGGGCGCGGCGGTTGGCATGCCCGGCGACGGCGCGCCCATCAGGGACATCCCCGCTGCGGCGGCAGCCTTCTGGGACGGTGCCTCGTTCGCGGCCGGATCGACGGCCTTGGCCTTGAAGCCCGAGGCGAGGCTCCTGGCCTCGGTCAGATCCTTGGGCGAGAGCTTGGCAGCGACCTCGTCCCGCTTGCGGCCCGCTTCCTGGTCCCCCTGCGTGGCGGCGGCCGAGAACCAGAGATAGGACTGGACGAGATCCTGCCCGACGCCGAGGCCGCGGGCGTAGAGTACGGCGAGGTTGTACTGGCTGTCGCGCACCCCGTGTTCCGCCGCCCGGCGGAAGGCGTTCGCGGCGATCACGAAATCCGCCTTGCCATTGGCCGTCGGGTTCTCGGCATGCATCACGGCGAGGTTGTGCATCGCGCGGATGTTGCCCTGATCCGCGGCGCGGCCGTACCAAGCCTTCGCCTTCTCGATGTCCCGGACCACGCCCGAGCCCTTCTCGTAGGCGTTGCCGACCTTGAACTGAGCCGGCGCGTAGCCGGCATTCGCGAGCCGCTCATAGAGCTTGGCGGCGATCGCGAGGTCGCGCGTCACGCCCCGGCCCTCGGCCTCGCGGGAGGCGATCTCCCAGACCGCGGCGCCGTCGCCGTCGAGCGCATCCTGCTTGAGCTTGGCCAGGGCCGGCGGCAGACCGGCGAGGTCGGGGCCGAGCGTGCTCATGCCCGCGACCTGGGGCAGCCCGCGCTTGGCCGGCGCGGATTTCGGCTCGGCGATGGATTGGGTCGTCGCCGGGTCGGGCGTCGTCTGGGCTCCGCCTGGAGCCGGTGTCCCGGTCTGGGGGGATGTTTCGGACGGAGCCTGGGCCTGTGAAGATGCCGCCTGAGCGGGCTCGGCCGTGGTCTCGGTTCGGCTCGTGGCGGCTTCGGAGGATGCCCCCGGGGCGGTGCTCGCCACCGGACGGACCTCCAGCGCGGCCGGGTCGCCGGTCGGAGTGCCCTTGCCCGCGAGGAAGGCTTGGTAGGCGCCGAGCGCCAGCACCACGGCGGCGAGGCCGAGCAGGAGAGTGCGGCGGCGGCTGTCGAGGGCGCCACGGATCCGCGAGAGGGGCGTCGTCTCCGCGCCCGGCGCGCGGGCCGGAGCCACCTTGTCGCGCAGGCGCGCCGTCAACGGCGCCTCGGATGCCGATTCGGCCTGCGCCGCTTGCGCCGCGCGCCGCGCGGCGGCGATGAAGCTTGTCTTGATGTCGGCGCCGCCGGCGGGTGCAGGGCTCGCCTCCGGCGCGGCCGGGCGGCCGGATCCGGGCCGGCCGGCACCGGGCTCCAGCAACTCGTCGGACAGGCGGCTCGCCTCCGTCCCGCCGGCCTCGTCGGAGGATGCGGTGCGGTTCGGGCGGGCCAGATTCTGGGACGACGACTGGACGGCCGTCTTCGGGGCGGCGGGGCGCTCGTGCGAGACGCGCTCCTGATCGACACGCTCGGCCGAGGACAGCAGGACGGGCGCGCGCTCCTGCGGGGCGGCGACGGTGAGTGCCGCGGACGAGGTCATGGTGCGGTCGAGCTGCTCGCTCAGCCGCATCAGCACCGCCTGGACGCCTTCCATCGTCGATTGGAGGCGCTGGTCCGCGCCCTTCTGGTTTGCCCGCATCTCGGCGAGATCGGCCCGCAGCAGCTCGAAACCGCCGCCCGCTGCGAGCGAGGCGGGCGAGCCCGTCATGGCCTCGCGGACCGCATGCGCGACGGTGGCCTCCAGATCGGTTCCGTTGCGCAGGGCCGTGACCTGGGCGAGCAGGTCGCCCATGGAGCGCTCGAGGCGCGCCACGGCGGGATCGGTGTCGCGCGGCGCTTCGAGCCGGCTCGCCAGGGCGAGGACGTGGCTTTCCAGGGCATCGAGTCCGCTGCCGCCCGCGCTGACGCGGTCGACTTTTTCGGCCACGCCTTCGAGCCGCTCGATCAACTCGCCGACGGCCCCGGCCCCGTCGAGCCGCTGCGCGAGCGCCTCGAAACGTCCGAGAAGCGCGCCGGGAAGCTCGCGGGATGACTCGGGCGACTTCAGCTCCCCGCGAATCTCCTCCAGCAGCGGCTTGAGGGTGGCGATGCCCGCATCCTCGTCCCGCTGGAGCTGCGTGATCTGGGCGCTGATCGCCTGCACGCCCTGGGCGAGGCTCTGGATGCGCTCCGGCCCTGCCAGGGACGCCACGAGGCGGCGGATCTCGTCGAGTTCGCGGAACACGCCGTCGAGGGCGCTCTGGTCGGCGGGGCCGGAGAGGGCGCCCGAGAGGACGGCATCGACCTTCCCGGCCAGGCGCTCCACCTCACCGGCGATGCGGGCGTGGACGTTGTCCGCCACGTCTTCGGCGATCCGCTCCACTTGGAGGCGCATGAGCTCGACCGGTGCAGCGATGGCGGCGAGTTCCTGCGGCGCGCGCGCCCGCTGCAGGTCGCCGGCGACGGCCTGCATGGTCCGTTCCAGCTCGCTGACGTCGCGGCCGGTGGCGAGGCCGCCGAGCGCGTCGCGCAGCCGGTTCGTCTCGCGTTGCAGTTCGGCGATGGCCGGGGACGGCTCCTGGCCGGACCCGTCCTCGGCATGCGTCACCGACAATGCGGCCGGGCCATCCTGCTGCTCGACCGCGCCGGCGGCGTTCCATTCGGCGATGCCCTCTTCCAGCTCGCGCTGGCGGCGGCGCACCTCGGCGACGGCATCGCGGACCTCGGTGGCGAGCGGGCGCCCGCGCCGGCCCAGCGGACGGGGCGTGTCGATCTGGCCGGCGATCTCGCCCATTTTGCGTTCGATGTCGGCGATGCGTCCGGCGATCATTTCCGGTGCGACCGGCTGGCGGGCCGTGGTCAACCGCGCCTCCATCTCGTCGATCATCCGGGCGGCATCGGCCTTGGACGCCTCGCGCTCCCGGCTGATCGAGCGGTCGAGGGCATCGAGCCGCCGCATCATCGCGCCGAGCGAGGCTTCCAGCGACGTCGTGTCCGCAGCCTCGGCTGCCGAGGCGCCCTGAACGGCCTCCCGGCGCCTGTGCGACGGCCCGTCCTTGCGTGAGGCCGGTGTGGGCGCCTTTTCCGTCGCCCGGCCTCCAACCAGCCGGGTCGGCTCCGCGCCGGCCTCACTGGCCGGGGACGCCGCATCCGCGCGCCGCCGCCGCGGGCCCGGCTTCGACGGGTCGGGCGTCGCCACCGAGGCGATCCAACTCTCCAGCGGCACCCCCGCTCGCCGGGCGACCTCGCGGGCAGCCGCGAGTACCTCCGGGTCGAAGCTGTCGAGGCTGATCGGGGCAGTCTGTTTCATCTCGCGGAGATCCGAAGTCGGCGGCTTCCGGTGCCCGGCGGACCGACGTTTCGCGCAAGGCGTGAAGCGGCGGAATGCGGATCGGACTGGAACGACCTTTTCCATTCTTGGTAAATGCTTGGTTAAGGGTGTGACCGAAGGGCCGCGCTTTTCCGGGACGGGCCCAATTGGTGGCGCGCGGGCCGCGATTGGGACCGGCCCGGCCGGCTCTTGCGAAGCCTCCACGAGATAGTTTACATATGAACTATCGAGGATCGGAGCCCGACCGAATCGGTGCGGACCACCTCACAAAGTTGCGGGAGGCTGACGCGATGCCGAGCTACCGGGCCCCGGTCGAGGACACCCTGTTCCTCATCAACGACGTTCTCGCGATCCACCGCTACGACAATCTCCCCGGCTTCGCCGACGCCTCCGCCGACATGGCCCAGGCGGTGCTGAGCGAGGGCGGCAGGCTCGCGGGGGACGTGTTCGCGCCGCTGAACCTGTCCGGCGATCGGGAGGGCTGCACCCGCCGGGAGGATGGCAGCGTCGTGACGCCGAAGGGCTTCAAGGCGGCCTACGACGCCTACGCCGTCGGCGGCTGGATGGGCCTGTCGATCCCCGAGGAATTCGGCGGCCAGGGCCTGCCGCACGTCATCAACACGGCGATGCAGGAATTCGTCTCCGGCGCCAACCTCGCCCTCAGCATGTATCCCGGCCTGACGCAGGGGGCGATCGCCGCGCTGCTCGTCCACGGCTCGCCCGAGCAGAAGGCGACCTACCTGCCCAAGATGGTCGAGGGCGCCTGGACCGGCACCATGAACCTCACCGAGCCGCATTGCGGCACGGATCTGGGCCTGCTGAAAACCAAGGCGGTTCCCAACGGCGACGGCTCCTACAGCCTCACCGGCACCAAGATCTTCATCTCGGCGGGCGAGCACGACCTGTCGGAGAACATCGTCCACCTCGTCATCGCCCGCATCGAGGGCGCGCCGTCGGGCACCAAGGGCATCTCGCTGTTCGTCGTGCCGAAGTTCCTCGTGAACGCGGACGGCTCCGTGGGCGAGCGCAACGCGGTGGCCTGCGGCTCGATCGAGCACAAGATGGGCATTCACGCCAACGCCACCTGCGTGATGAACTACGACGGGGCGAAGGGCTGGCTCGTCGGCCAGGAGAATCGCGGCCTGGCCGCGATGTTCGTGATGATGAACGAGGCCCGCCTCGCCGTCGGCGTCCAGGGGCTCGGCCAGTCCGAGGCCGCCTACCAGAACGCGGTCGCCTACGCGCAGGAGCGTCTCCAGGGCCGCTCGCTCACCGGCGCGAAGGCGCCGGACAAGGCCGCCGACCCGATCATCGTCCACCCGGACGTGCGCCGCACGCTGATGCAGATCCGCGCCTTCAACGAGGCCGCGCGCGCACTCATGCTGTGGACCGCCCTCAACTCCGACATCGCTCACCGCTCTGAGGACGCGGCCGAGCGGCAGGCGGCCGAGGACATGCTCGGCCTGATGACCCCTGTGGTGAAGGGCGTGCTGACCGACCGGGGCTTCGCCAACGCGGTCGAGGCGCAGCAGATGTTCGGCGGCCACGGCTATGTCGAGGAATGGGGCATGTCGCAGTTCGTGCGCGATGCCCGCATCGCCATGATCTACGAGGGTGCCAACGGCATCCAGGCGATGGACCTGATCGGCCGCAAGCTACCCAAGGACGGCGGCCGGGCGATGATGGCCTTCCTCACCGAGGTGCAGACCTTCATCAAGAACCACGGCGAGGACGAGGGGATGAAGCCCTTCGTGGCGCCGCTCCAGCCGGCGCTCAACGACCTCCAGGCCGCGGTGATGTGGCTGATGCAGAACGCCTTCTCGAAGCCCGACAACGCAGGCGCCGCCGCCACCGACCTGATGCACCTGCTGGGCCAGGTCGCGCTGGGCTTCATGTGGGCCAAGATCGCGCGGGCGGCGCTCGCCAAGAAGGCGGAGGGCGCCGACGTCGAGCGGATGGATGCCAAGCTTGTGCTCGGCCGTTTCTTCATGGAGCGGATGCTGCCGGAGACGGGCCTTCGCCTCACCCTGATCAAGGCCGGCGCCGAGACGACCATGGCGCTGCCCGCCGAGGCGTTCTGACGGGAGACTTGGCCGATGGGGGCCTGGGGACTGGGGCCTTTCGAGAACGATGGCGCGCTGGATTGGCTCGCCCTGCTGCGGAACGGTGAGATCGATGCCGTCGGCTCGGCATTTTCGAGCGTGACGACGGCGCCGGACTACCTTGAGGCGGACGAAGGGCAAAACGCCCTCGCCGCAGCTGAAATTCTGGCGGCGGCTCATGGGCGGCCCGCCGAGGGACTGCCGCAAGAGGTCGCGCGGATCGTAGCGGTCGGCGGCGAGCGTCTGGTGGCCAAGCCCGAACTCGTCGGGCTGGCGCGGGAGGCATTGGCTCGAATCCTGGCCGAGAACTCGGAGATTGCGGAGCTGTGGGACGACACCCCCGCGGGGCCGGACTGGCGTCACCGCGTGAGTGAACTCGACCAACGATTGAGCAGCATTCAAAGTCCCTGAAGATGCCGCGCGGATGCGGGAGTGCCGGATGAATCGGCGCGGCCCCATGGTCCGCATCTTCAACAAGGGATACCAGAGCCTGCCCGGTACGAGGCCGGCCCAAGGAGGACGAGATGCCCGAGGCCTACATCTTTGATCACGTCCGGACTCCTCGTGGCCGCGGCAAGCCGGACGGTTCGCTGCACGAGGTGACGGCGTTGCGCCTCGCCGAGACGGCGTTGCGCGCGCTCAAGGACCGCAACGGCCTCGACACGCGGCAGGTGGACGACGTGGTGCTCGGCTGCGTCGATCCGGTCGGCGAGGCCGGCGGCGACATCGCTCGCGCCGCCGCGCTCGTGGCCGATTACGGCACCCATGTGCCCGGCGTGCAGATCAATCGCTTCTGCGCCTCGGGCCTCGACGCCATCAACTTCGCTGCCGCACAGATCATGGCCGGCCAGCACGACCTCACCGTGGGCGGCGGTGTCGAATCGATGAGCCGGGTCGGCCTCGGCGCCTCGGGCGGCGCCTGGCCGGTCGATCCGGCGATCGCGGTCAAATCCTACTTCATGCCGCAGGGCGTCTCGGCCGACCTCATCGCCACCAAGTACGGGTTCAGCCGCGACGATTGCGACGCCTACGCCGTCGAGTCGCAGAAGCGCTCGGCCCAATCCTGGGACGAGGGCCTGTTCAAGAACTCCGTCGTGCCGGTGCGGGACATCAACGGCATCACCCTGCTCGACCGTGACGAGCATATGCGGCCGACGACCGACATGCAGTCGCTGGCGAGCCTGAAGCCCTCCTTCGTGCAGATGGGCCAGATGGGCGGCTTCGACGCCGTGGCCGTCGATGCCCACCCGGATGTCGAGGCGGTCCATCACGTCCACCATGCCGGCAACTCGTCGGGCATCGTGGACGGCGCGGCGGCGGTGCTGATCGGCTCGCGCGAGGCCGGCGACGCCGCGGGCCTGCGGCCCCGCGCCCGCATCCGGGCGTTCGCCAATATCGGCTCCGATCCGGCGCTGATGCTGACGGGCCCGGTCGATGTCACGAAGAAGGTGTTGGCGCGGGCCGGCATGAGCCTGTCCGACATCGACCTGTTCGAGATCAACGAGGCCTTCGCCTCGGTGGTCCTGCGCTTCCATCAGGCCTTCGACCTCGACCCGGCGAAGGTGAACGTCAACGGCGGCGCCATCGCCATGGGCCATCCGCTGGGTGCCACGGGCGCGATGATCCTCGGCACCGTGCTCGACGAGCTGGAGCGCACCGGCAAGGAGCGGGCGCTCGTCACCCTGTGCATCGGCGCCGGCATGGGCACCGCCACGATCATCGAGCGGGTGTGATCGGTCGGGCGGCGTCACGCCGCCGCCCTGCCCTGCCATCCGTCGGGAAACGCTGCTAAGGGCCTCCCACGCCGCGCCCTTTTTCGATCGGGTGCGGCCCCAGAACACCCATGGGAGAAACGCCACGATGAAGTCGACAAAAGCCGCCCTCTGCCTCGCCCTCGTGCTGGCCCTGCCGCTCGCCGCGCGGGCCGACGACAACGCGGACAAGCTCGCCGTCGCCACCAAGCTGACCGAGAAGACGGTTCTGAAGAACCTCGATACGGGCTTCGGCGGTGCGCTCGAGAAGACCGTCTCGACCATGCCCGAGGACAAGGCCGAGAAGGTGCGCAAGGAGGCCAAGGCCGAGTTCGACAAGCAGCGCAAGGAGCTGCTCGAAGGCCTGTCCAAGCAATATGCCGACAAGTTCAGCCTCGACGAGTTGAACCAGCTCGACAAGATCTACGAGGATAAGACCTATCAGAAGTTCCAGGCCGTCAACGCCGACCCGAAATCGGAGGTGAACCTGCTCTCGCAGGCGGTGGTGACCCGGCTCCTGAACATGCTGACGCTGGCGGCTGCCAGCGACCAGACCGGCGGCGCCCCGGGCGGCCTGCCCGGCGGCATGCCGACGCCCGCCAAGTGAACGAGCAAGTGAACGAGCAAGTGAACAGCTAAGTCAGCGGGCGAGGCGAGGATGAGCGGTGCGACGGGCAGCTTCGGGCGAAGGGCGTCAGGCGACGCGCTTCACCGGTGCGCCGTCGGCCGCGAAGCCCGCCACCGGCGGCAGGGCTTCCAGCGCCGGACGGGCGAAGTGGTAGCCCTGCAGCAGGTCGATGCCGAGGCCGTGCAGCGCCTCGGCCTCGGCCGCGGTCTCGATGCCCTCGGCGATCACCGCGACGCCGAGCGCCCGCGCGATCTGGTTGAGGCCGCCGACGATGGTGCGGCGCCCGGCATCCGCATCGATGCCGCGCACGAGATCCATGTCGATCTTGATCAGGTCCGGGCGGAAATTGGCCAGCAGGCCGAGGCCCGCATAGCCCGCGCCGAAATCGTCGAGCGCCGTGAAGAAGCCCTGTCGCCGGTACTCCGTGACGATCCGCTGGACATGGGCGATGTCGTGGAAGCGCTCGTTCTCGGTGAATTCGAAGTTGAGCCGCCCGTTGTCGAAGCCGACGCGGCGGGCGGCCTCAAGCGAGGCGCGAATGCAGGCCGCCGGCTCGTACACGGCGTTCGGCATGAAGTTGATCGACAGCTTGGTATCGCCGCCGGGCGGGAACAGGCGGCCGGCGAGTTCGATCGCCTTGACCCGCGCCGCCTGATCGAAGCGGTAGAGCGTCTCGTCGGTGACCCGCGACAGGATCGAGCCGGCCGACTCGCCGTCCGGTCCGCGCACCAGCGCCTCGTAGCCCCAGACGCGCGCATTGGCGACGTCGACGATGGGCTGGAAGGCCATGGTGAAGGAAAAGTCGAGATCCGCTCCATCGCGGCAGGCTCGGCAGGCGGTTCGCGGTCTGGCGTCCGTCGTCATGATCCGTCTGGGGTTTGGTGTGGAGAGCCGGGTCCAGTCGCGCACCCGTTGCATCCTCCATGACGGCTCCCTCCCCTTAAGAATCCGATACGGCCAGGCTCTTTTCCTTCGAGGCTCCGCGATGACCGCAACCGAGAATTTCCGCTTCGAGACCGATGCCGACGGCATCGCGCTCGCGACCTGGGACATGCCGGGCCGTTCGATGAACGTCATCACCATGGAGGTGGTGGCGGAACTGGAGCGGATCGTCGACGCGGTCGTCGCCGACGAAGCCATTAAGGGTTGCGTCATCGTCTCGGGGAAGAACAACTTCTCCGGCGGCGCCGACCTCACCATGCTTCAGGGGCTCGGGGTCGAGTACGAGCGGCTGAAGGCGAGTGAGGGCGAGGCGGTGGCCATGCGCCACTTCTTCGAGGAGTCGCGGCGCCTCAGCCTCGTGTTCCGCAAGCTCGAAACCTGCGGCAAGCCGTTCGCGGCAGCGGTGCACGGCCTGTGCCTCGGCGGCGCCTTCGAGCTGGCGCTGGCCTGCCACCACCGGGTGCTCGCCGACGACGACAAGACCCGTGTCGGCCTGCCCGAGATCAAGGTCGGCCTGTTCCCCGGCGGCGGCGGCACGCAGCGCGTGTCCCGTCTGATGCAGACCGGCGACGCGCTGCAGATGCTGTTCAAGGGTGAGCAGATCCGCGCGCTCATGGCCAAGAATATGGGGCTGGCCCACGCCGTCGCCCCGGCCGCGGAGATCGTCGAGCGGGCCAAGGCCTGGATCCGCGAGGGCGGCTCGGCGGTGGCACCGTGGGACGTGCCGAAGTTCAAGGCGCCATCCGGAAAAGTCTACTCGCCCGCCGGCATGATGATCTGGCCGCCGGCCAACGCGATCTACCGCCGTGAGACCCACGACAACTACCCGGCCGCCAAGGCGATCCTGGCCTCGGTCTACGAGGGCCTGCAACTGCCGATGGATCTCGGTCTCCGGGTCGAGAGCCGCTACTTCGCCCATATCCTGCGCACCAAGGAAGCGCAGGCGATGATCCGCACCCTGTTCATCTCCATGGGCGAGATCAACAAGGGCGCCCGCCGCCCGAAGGACGTGGCGGCGACCAAGGTCGGCAAGGTCGGCGTCATCGGCGCCGGCTTCATGGGCGCGGGCATCGCCTACGTCACGGCGCAGGCCGGCATGCAGGTCGTGCTGATCGACCGCGATCAGGATTCGGCCGATGCCGGCAAGGCGCATTGCCACAAGCTCATCACCGGCCAGATCAACCGCGGCAAGGCCAAGACCGCCGACCGCGACGCCCTGCTCGCCCGCATCACCGCGACGCCCGATTACGGCGTCCTGTCCGATTGCGACCTCGTGATCGAGGCGGTGTTCGAGGACCCGAGCGTGAAGGCCGAGGTGATCGCCAGGGTCGAGGCGGCGCTGCCCGCACACGCGATCTTCGCCTCCAACACCTCGACCCTGCCGATCTCCGGCCTCGCCCAGACCTCGAAGCGGCCCGAGCAGTTCGTCGGCATCCACTTCTTCTCGCCGGTGGAGAAGATGCTGCTCGTGGAGATCATCCGCGGCAACCAGACCGGCGACCGCGCCGTGGCCACCGCCCTCGACTATGTGCGCGCGATCAAGAAGACCGGCATCGTCGTCAACGATTCCCGCGGCTTCTTCGCCAACCGCTGCGTGCTCGCCTACATCCAGGAGGGCCACAAGATGCTTGCCGAGGGCGTACCCCCGGCGATGATCGAGAACGTGGCGCGGATGGCCGGCATGCCGGTCGGCCCGCTCTCGCTCAACGACGAGGTGGCGCTCGATCTCGGCCTCAAGATCATGCGGGCGACCGAGGCGCAGCTCGGCGAGGGCGCCGTCGATCCCGATCAGAAGCGGCTCCTCGTCGCGATGGTCGAGACGCATGGCCGGCTCGGCCGCAAGAACAAGCGCGGCTTCTACGACTATCCCGAGGGCGGCCAGAAGAAGCTCTGGCCGGGGCTCGCCGAGATCCAGCCGAACCGGCTCGACCCGGAGGGCATCGACATCGGCGAACTGAAGCACCGCTTCCTCGTGGTTCAGGCGCTGGAGGCTGCCCGCACGATGCAGGAGGGCGTCGTGACCGATCCGCGCGAGGCGGATGTCGGCTCGATCCTCGGCTTCGGTTTCGCCCCCTTCACCGGCGGCGCGCTCTCCTACATCGACTTCATGGGCGCGAAGGCCTTCGTGGCGCTGGCCCGGCAGTTGGAGGCCCGGCACGGCGCCCGCTTCACCCCGCCGGGCAACCTCCTGGCGATGGCCGAGTCCGGGGGGCGCTTCTACGACGCGCTGAAGCAGGCGGCGTAGCGATCGGCTGGCCCTCCCTCATGGGGAGGGCCGCCATGCGGAACCGAACCGCTCCGCTTTCGTTCACCGCCCGACCGCACTGAGCGAACCGGAGTTTCCCGTTGTCGACCCTCATCAAGATCCTGATCGCGTTCTTCCTGCCGCCGATCTCGGTGCTGATGACGCATGGATTCGGGATTCAATTCCTCTTCAACATCCTGCTCTGCCTGCTGTTCTACCTACCGGGCTCGATCCACGCGCTCTACCTGCTGCTGAGCGACCGCTAACCGGATCCCATCGTCAGCCTGAGGGCGTCGCGCTGCGCCCTCAGGTTATCCATGAGGCGCTGCGCGATCCGGCCCGGTGGGCGACCCGCCGGGTGGATCATCACGGTTTCGATGGACAGACGCGGCCGGAACGGCCGCAGCACGATCGGCAGGCCCGTGAGAGTCCGCGCCGGTAGTGGATCGACGATGGCCATGCCCAGGCCTTCGGCCACGAGACCGCACCGCGCCGCCGTGTATTGCGCAGTGAAGACGAAGAGCGGCGCGATGCCGGCCTGCGCGAACGCTTCCTCGACCCTCTGCTGAAACGCGCCCGGCGTGCCCGCGATCACCGGTTCGCCCGCGAGGTCCGCGACTGTAATGGTCGTCTTGCTCGCCAAGGCGTGGCCGAGGGGCACCGCACACACCGCTTCGGTGGCGACGAAGGATTCGCTCATCACCCCTTCATGGCCTGGACGCGACCGCACGAGGCCGACATCGCACTGATCGGACGCCGCCCAGGACCAGATCGTTTCCGGGCTCGGCACCAGCACAGCGACGTGAATGCCAGGGTGTTCCTCGTTCAGTCTGCGGATGGCGCGGGGCAGCAGGTGCGCTGCCAGAGAGGGGTGGCAGGCAACGCGCAGCGGACCGGTGCCGAGGTCACGGATCCGGCCTGCTGCCTCGCGCAAGGCATCGAGCCCGGCATAGGTCCGCTCCACCTCTCGGGCGAAGGCTGCGCCCTCCCGCGTCGGCAGTGCGGCGCCGTGGCCGCGCACGAACAGAGCAAATCCGAGATCGGTCTCAAGCTGCGCGATGGCGCGGCTGACATGCGGTTGGCCGATGCCGAGCGCGGCGGCGGCCCGCGTCATGCCGCCGTGGCGCAGCACCGCGCGAAACAGGTCGAGATGGGCCGGGTTCATCATGCCTCATCTGCATGGAAAGCTGCATCTTAGGAATTTGACGTCATGGGGCTTCGCGGGTGTCAATGCGCCGACCACGTTCCGCCGGACGCCGGCTGCACCACCCGATAAGGCTCAAGGGCCGATGCTTCGTCTCCTGCTCCCCTCCCTCCTCGCCATCGCGGCGGGCGTCAGCATCGTCGTCCAGCAGGTGCTGAATGCCCGCCTGCGCGCGGATCTCGGCTCCGCGGCCTGGGCCGGTTTCGCGAGCTATGCTGCCGGCCTCGCCTGCATGGCGCTGCTTGCCCTGGCTCTGCGCGATCCCCTGCCCGCGACGAGCGTGGCGGCGCGGGTGCCGTGGTGGGCCTGGAGCGGCGGCCTGTTCGGCGCGCTCTTCATCGGGCTGGCCATCGTTCTCGTGCCGCAATTGGGCGCCGCGGCCTTCATCGCGCTCCTCGTCGCCGGGCAGATGCTCGCCTCGGTCACCTTCGACCATTTCGGCTGGATGGGGCTCGCCCAGCGCCCCCTCGACGGTCCGCGCCTGATCGGTGTCGCGCTCCTCGTCGGCGGTGTGATTCTGATCCGGCGATAAGTGTCTCTCACAAAACGCCCGCCGCGCTGTCATCGCCAGAGTGGGAACGGTCGGAGACCGGGAGTTTTGTGAGGCACTCTAAAAGCGGCCTCAGGTGCCGACGGCGTGCAGCGCGATCTCCCGCCGATGCGCCCGGTCGCGATGCTCGATCAGGTAGATGCCCTGCCACGTGCCGAGCGCGAGGCGGCCGTCGCGCACGGGGATGATGAGGCCCGAATCGGTCACCATCGTGCGGATATGGGCGGGCATATAGTCCGGCCCATCAATGCCCTTGCACATTGCTACAAACTGCTTGCTGCTGACTGACCAGCTACAGAAAATTTGAACTTTAGCGATGTCCTTAAGACATCGAATTTATAATTTTATACAAGGTGCGAGCAGTTGGGACTGCAAGTAACGCAAATCCAACGCCGTATAATATTAATATAATTGATCTGATTTGCCATAATGTAACATCATCAGAGAAATATTCCATTATCATAAAATCTGACCGACTTTTTCGTGCGTCTGCTCTGAAGCTTTCGACCAAAGCACGGCTAACGCGACGATTAGTCGAGACTTCCTCTAGTATTTTTTCAACTATTGGCGTATCCATCGGTGTAACAAAGTGTCCATCTGAATCGCCTGCTCCAAAATTTCCAGAAAGATGCATTTGATTGACAATTGCATCCATCTGAACCTGAAGTTCTCTTGATGTGAAAATCGGTGCGAGCTTACTTTTATATGATTTTTCTTGCTTTAGGTAGGCTGAGGCAGTCTTTTCGGCGAGAAGATTGACGCTTGCATCAGTGATAAATTTTTCTTCGTCTTCTACATATTTTGATGGCGTGGGGTAATCTTTTATAATACGAGGACAAAATGCTTTGAACATAAACGACGCTACGCCTATAAATGTAAGGCCGAAATACGCGAAATACAAATTTGATAATGTAAATAAACGACTTATCAACGAGGGTGTCGCCCCGGACTGATTTTGAGCCGTTGATTGTTGAAATAGATCAGAAGCTACCGCTAGGTATTCTACTGCTGTGCCATTAAGCAAAATTGCCCAGCCAATAAAAGGTATAAGCACAGTGAATCCGGCTGCCTTAGATTGACCTATACCCCTCAAGGCGGACCAACGGAAGAAATTAAGATTGATGTTCATGCTATTTTGTGAGGCATTTGATGATCCAAAAATTATCCAATCATGAAATATTTAACTACCAAAGGCCGCCAAAATAATTTCACGGTTATGAGATCGCTCGCGGTGTTCGATCAGGTAAATTCCCTGCCATGTTCCGAGCGCAAGTCGCCCTTCGAGAAGCGGCACCACGATGTTCGTATCTGTTAACATGGTTCGAATATGTCCGGGCATATCGTCAGGGCCTTCGGCGCTGTGGATGTAGCGGACCTGTTTTTGTAAAACGTCCGGCCCCTCCATGCCGTGGACGTACTGCCCGTGTCGCGGCGCAAGCCCGTCGAGCGCGGTCATCAGATCGACCCGCACATCCGGGTCGGCGTTCTCCTGGATCGTCAGCGACGCCGAGGTGTGCCGGCAGAACACGCTGACGAGGCCGGAGCGCAGGCCGCTCTCCGCGACGAAACCCGCCACGGCCTCGGTGACATCCGTGAAACCCGGTCCGGGCGTCGCGACCGTCACCCGCGCACTCGCCTGCCGGGTCACTTCGGCCGTCGAAAACCCTTCGAGCGGCCCGATCTTTCCGCCATTTCTGCCCGCTTGTCTCATTCCGATGTCTCCATCGCCGCGCCCGGCGCGACCTCGCCCTCGCCGCGCGCCAGAATCCGTTCCAGCACATCGACCCGGTCGGCCTCCGCCGCCGGCTTGTCCCAGCGGATGCGGCTGACGCGGGGGAAGCGCATCGCCACGCCCGATTTGTGCCGGGTCGAGCGCTGCACGCCCTCGAAGGCGATCTCCAGCACCAGCCCGGCCTCGCGGCCGTAGGCGACCTCGCGCACCGGGCCGAACCGCTTGGTCGTATGGTTGCGGACGTAGCGGTCGAGCTTTTGCAGTTCGGCATCGGTGAAGCCGTGATAGGCCTTGCCGACCGGCACCAACTCCTCGCCTTCCGCCCCCTCGCGCCAGCAGCCGAAGGTGTAGTCGGAGTAGAAGGACGAGCGCTTCCCGTGGCCGCGCTGGGCGTACATCATCACGGCATCGACCACGTAGGGCTCGCGCTTCCACTTCCACCACGGCCCCTTGGGACGGCCCGGCAGGTAGGGGCTGTTGCGCCGCTTGAGCATCACGCCCTCGATGGCGTCCGCATCGGCCCCCGCTCCGGCGCAGGCCGGATCGGCGCGCGCTGCGGCGACGTCGTCCCAGGTCGCGAACGGCACCACGGGCGAGAGGTCGATCCGGGCGTGGTCCAACCGCTGCACGAGGGCCTCCAACCGGGGGCGACGCTCGGCGAAGGGCAGCGGGCGCAGGTCCTCGCCCTCGGCCGACAGCACGTCGTAGGCGCGGACATGGGCCGGGAACTCCTCCAGGAGCTTGCCCGTCACCGCCTTCCGGTTGAGCCGTTGCTGGAGCACGTTGAAGCTCTGGACGCGCCCCTCGCGCAGGATCAGCAATTCGCCGTCGAGGGCGCCGTCGAAGGTGATCGCCTCGGCGAGATCGGGGAACGCGGCGGAGATGTCCTCGCCGGTGCGCGAGTAGACTTTTTGGACCTGCCGGCCCTGGCTGTCGCGCCCGCCCGCGAGCTGGACGCGGATGCCGTCCCATTTCCACTCGGCCGAAAACGCCTCCGGCTCGAGTTTGTCGAGGTCTTCGAACTCCTCCACCGGGTGCGAGAGCATCGGCGGCCGGAACGGGGCCGGGTTGCGGCTCTCCGGCCGCTCAGCCCTGCCCTCCACCCAGGCGAACAGCTCGGGATAGGGCGGCTTGAGCCCGTGCCAGACTTCCTCGACCGCATCCGCCTCGTGGCCGCCGAGCGCGCCGACCGCCGTCTTGGCCAGACGGGCCGAAACGCCGACGCGCAGGTTGCCGGTGACGAGCTTGAGAAGCGCCCAGCGCCCGGTCTCGTCGAGGGCGTCGAGCCAACGGGCGAGATGCTGCGGGAGTTCGCGCTTCGGGGTGGTGGCGAGGGTTTCGACGACCTCGGCGAGGGGGGGGACGCAGAGAGGAGGGTTATTGTGGCCGATGCCAGGGGCGTCCCCTCTCCCCGCTTGCGGGGAGAGGGCTTCGGCGACCGCGTCGTCGGCAGAGCGAGCCGGCCGGCGATGGTGAGGGGGCGATTCCGGAAGAGCCTCGTCCGTCAAGGCCTCCTCACCCTCGCTGCCGCTTGTCGCGCCGACGACGCGGTCGTCGCGACCCTCTCCCCGCATGCGGGGAGAAGGGGAAGCATCCGGCGATTCACCCGGGCCCGGCCAGATCAGCGCCGTGGTCTCGGCGAGGTCGCCCACGTAGTTGTGCGAGAGCGAAAACAGCACCGGATCGACCCGCTCTTCCACCAGCCCGCGGATCAGCGCCGGCTTGGCCTCGCGGAAGGTGAGTCCGCCGGTCATGGCGGCGAGCGCCCAGCCGCGCTCTGGGTCGGGGGTGCCGGCGAAGAAATCCTGGAGCAGGCGCAGCTTGGCGTTGCGGCGCGGCTCGTAGGCGAGACGGTCGAGGAGGTGGGCGAAGTCGTTCACGCCGAGGCCTCCTCCATCCGCGGGTCGTGTCCCGGATCGGGCTCGGCCTCGCCGTCGTCGCCGTAGCCCAGGAGGTGCAGCGGCTTGGCGCGGATGCCGCGCGTGCCGCACCAATGCACCAGCGCGTCCTCCTGGCCATGCGTCACCCAGACCTCCTCGGCCCCCGTGTCGAGGATCGTCCGGCACAGGTCCGGCCAGTCGGAATGATCGGAGATGACGAGCGGCAGCTCGACGCCCTTCTGCCGGGCGCGGGCGCGCACCCGCATCCAGCCGGAGGCGAAGGCGGTGACCGGATCGGGGAATTTTCGCGACCATAGGTCCTGAATCGAGGACGGGGGGCAGAGCACGATGGCGCCGTGCAGGGTCTTCCGGTCGGCCGCCCCCACCTTCGGCGTCTCGCCGAGCGGTACGCCCTCACGCTTGTAGAGTTCGGTCAGCTTCTCCATCGCCCCGTGCAGGTGGATCGGCCGGTCCCACCCTTCCTCGCGCAGCAGCGCCATCACCCGCTGCGCCTTGCCCAGCGCGTAGGCGCCGACGATGTGGGCGCGCTCGGGAAACAGCGTCACCGAATCGATCAGCTTGCGCACCTCGCCCCGCGTGTCGGGATGACGGAAGACCGGCAGGCCGAAGGTGGCCTCGGTGATGAACACGTCGCAGGGCACCACTTCGAACGGCAGGCAGGTCGGATCGGGCGCGCGCTTGTAGTCGCCGGAGACGACAAGGCGTTTGCCCTCGCGCTCGATCGCGATCTGCGCCGAACCGAGCACGTGGCCGGCGGGGGCGAAGAACACGGTGACGTCGCCGATCCGCATCCGTTCGCCGAGCGGTGCCTCCTGGCGGGTCGTGCAGAAATCCTCGCCGTAGCGCACGGCCATGATCCGCAGGGTCTCGGGCGTGGCCAGCACGGTGCCGTGGCCGGCGCGGGCGTGGTCGGCATGGCCGTGGGTGATCAGCGCCCGCTCGACCGGCCGCGTCGGATCGACGTGGAAGCGCCCGAGCGGACAGTAGAGGCCCTCGCGGGTCAGGGTGAGGAGATCGGAGGCGCGCTGCGACATCGGCCGGGATATAGGGCGGAGGTTTCCCAAGGCCGCAAACGCACGATGTCCCGACAGCGCTCCTCCGGCGATCTCCTCGCCGACCGCCGTTACGCCTACGCCGAGGCCTGCCTCGCCGAGGACGACCCCGCCGGGGCGGCGGAGATGGCGGAGCAGGCGCTGGAACGCGCTCCCGGCTACGCGCCCGCTTGGTTCCTGCTCGGGCGCGCCCGCGAGACCCTGTTCGGGCAAAGCCGGGACGCGGCCGACCGGCTCGCCGCGCTCGCGGCGTTCGGGCGGACGCTCGAACTCGATCCCGAGGACGCGCTGGGCAGCCGCCTGCATCGCGCCGCGCTCGGCGCAGGCGATGCGCTCGCGGCGATCACGCCAGCCTATATCCGCGCGCTGTTCGACGGCTACGCCCCGCGCTTCGAACGGCATCTCGTGGACGAACTCGGCTATTGCGGGCCGGCGCTGATGGTCGCGGCACTCGACGCGCTGGCGCGGCCGGACCCGTCTTGTGCGCCGCAACACTTCCCGAACGGGCTCGATCTTGGCTGCGGTACCGGTCTGATGGGTCGGGCGCTCGAGGGTCGGGTCGGGCGCCTGGCCGGTTGCGACCTCTCCCCTGCCATGCTGGCGCTGGCCGGCCGCACCGGGCTCTACGAGCGTCTTGCCGAGGCCGACCTCGTCACGTTCCTGGCTGCCGAGCCGGCGGCCTCCGCCGACCTGATCGTGGCCGCCGACGTCTTCATCTATCTGGGGGATTTGACGTCGGCCCTGTCTGGGATAGCCCGCGTGCTGCGGCCCGGCGGGCTGGCCGCCTTCACCGTCCAGTCCCCGCTACGGGAGGAATCGGGTGTCGTGCTCGGTGCCGACGGGCGCTACGCCCATTCCGACACCTATCTGCGAGAGGTGGCCGAGCAGGCTCGTCTGGTCATCGCCGAGATGCGCCCGGCGGCCATTCGGCGCCAAAGCAAGTCGGACGTGCCGGGGCGCATCTTAATCCTACACAAACACTTGATTTCTGTCTGTGCAATGGACGCAACCGGACAGCCGTAATACCGTTGTGCTGCGGAGCAACATCAGAGGAACCGATGGCTGACGAGTCGAACAAGGCCTTTCCGGCAAGTCCAGTAACGCGTGTCCCGATCGCGCTGATGCTGGCAGGCACTGCAGGTGCAGCCGACTCGATCGGCTTCCTCGAATTCTCCCAGCTCTTCATGTCGTTCATGAGCGGCAACACCACGCGGTTCGGCGTGGCCGTCTCAGGCTTCGACTGGGACGGCACCACCCGGTTCGCCAGCGTGATCGCGCTGTTCTGCTTCGGCGCCTGCATCGGCACGCTGATCGCGGCCTGGTCCGGCCGGTTCCGGCTCTCGGTCCTGCTGATCATCCAGGCCGTGCTGTTCGCCATCGGCCTGTTCGTCCCGTTCGGCAGCACGGCCTTCCCGCTCCACGCCTACCCGATCGTGCTGGCGCTCGGCATCCAGAACGCGACGCTGCAGGACGAGGCGGGCCGAAGCCTCGCCATCACCTACGTCACGGGAACGGTGGTGCGCTTCGGTGCGGGCATCGCCAACCTGATCCTGCACAAGCCGGCCCCCTCGTTCTGGCTGCAGGCGCCGCTCTGGGGGGCGCTCAGCACGGGCGCCGTGATCGGCGGCTTCCTGCACGGCTGGTACGGCGAGCGGGCCTTCCTGTTCCCGGCCGGCCTCGCGGCGCTGCTGGCTTTGATCTCGCTGGTGCTGACGGTCCTGCTCAAGGACACGCCCTACGTCTCGGGCGTGGCGGCTCCGCAGCCCGACGCGCATCCCGAGGCGAAGCCGACGGCGACCGTTCCCGCCGCGACCTGACGCCCGGCGACCGTCAATCGTCCCCTGGGCCGCCGCGCAGCCGTTTGACGCTGCTGCGGCGGCTCTTTTCGTCGAGGCGCCGCTTCTTCGAGGCCAGCGTCGGCCGGGTGGCGCGGCGCGGTGTCGGCGGCACCGCCGCTTCCGCCACCAGCGCCGCGAGCCGTTCGCGGGCATCGGCCCGGTTGCGCTCCTGCGTGCGGAAGCGCTGGGCGTTGATGACGAGGACGCCCTCCCCCGTCAGCCGCCGGCCGGCGAGCCGCATCAGCCGCACCGCCACCGCATCGGGCAGGCTTCGGGAGCGGCGCACGTCGAAGCGGAGCTGCACCGCCGTGGACAGCTTGTTGACGTTCTGTCCGCCCGGGCCGGAGGCGCGCACGAAAGTTTCCTCGAGTTCGGCCTCGTCGATCTCGATCAGCGGCGTGCACTGGAGCGCCACGGCGGGTTTCCTTCCTTGAACGCGTTCGGCCTCAGCCGGCCTCGCCCGGCGTTCGGGCCCGCACCGCCAGGGCGTGCAGCCCGCGCTTGAAGGCCTCGTCGAGAAGTCCGTTGACGATCCTGTGGCGTTCGACCCGGCTCTTCCCTTCGAAGGCTGCCGACACGACATCGAGCCGGAAATGGGTCTCGCCCTCCGGCCGGGCGCCGGAATGGCCGGCATGCAGGTGCGACTCGTCGGTCACATCGAGCGCGGTCGGCGCCAACTCGGCCTCCAGGCGCTCGGCGATCCAGTCCTTCATCGTCCCGGTCATCATGTCCTCGCTACGAGCGGAAGCGCTACGGCCGTGCATCGGCCGTGTGTCGGAGGCGTTTGCCCGGCGCGGTCCCGGCACAAAAGCGTCAACCCCGGATCGATGCATGCGGCATCAGGCCCAACGGCCTTTTCGTCGGCGCCTCCGCCCCTCATAATCGGCCCGTCATGGATCTCAACTCGCCGCTGTTCGACCGCATCCGTATCAAGCCGACCTGTGACGATCCCAAGCCGGGAGCGAAGGCGGGGGCGAAGGCCGGCGCGCGCGCGAAGGCCGGTGCGGCCACGGCCGAGGCGTCCTGCGAGGCGGAAGGCTGCACCCATCCCGGCCTCTACCGCGCCCCCAAGGGCCGCAGGCAGGAGGGGCAGTACTGGCGCTTCTGCATCGACCACGTGCGCGCCTACAACGCCTCCTATAATTACTTCGACGGCATGAACGATGCCGCGGTCGAAGCCTACCAGAAGGATGCGATCATCGGCCATCGGCCGACATGGTCGATGGGCATGAACGCGGCGGCCGCCACGGCCGAGGCGAAGGCCAAGGGGGCAAAGGGCGCCCAGACCGAGGCCGAGCGTGACTGGGCCTATGCCGACCCGCTGGGAATCCTGCGGGCGAACGGGGTCGGCGGCGGGGCCGCGGGCCGGCGTCAGGCCGAGCCGGAGCCGCAGCGTCCCCGTCACTCGGCGGCGGTGCGCAAGGCGCTCGACGTGATGGGGCTCGACGAGACGGCCGACACCGCCGCGATCAAGGCGCAATACAAAACGCTGGTGAAGCGCTTCCACCCGGACGCCAATGGCGGCGACCGCTCCTTCGAGGAGCGCCTGCGCGACATCATCCGCGCCCACGACGTACTGCGCGCCGCCGGGCTGTGCTGACCCGCGCCGCCCGCCCTGGCCGGCACCGAGTCCGGTGCGAAGGGTGCGAACCCGGCGCCGCGAACGGGCAATGCGCCGAATGCCGGTCCGCCCGGCGGCGGGTGGGGCAGCAAATGTCCGCGTGCGCCCTATATTTCTTGGATACCGCTTCTATGTGAAGCCGGCTTCCCCGGATGATCCCTCCGTTTCGCCGCGCCCTCTTTCTGGCTGAGCCCCCTTGGCGATGCCGAGGGGCGGCGATTAAGGAAGACATCCGCCCGCTTCCCTGTGGGCCGCCCGGCAGGTGAGTGACGATAGAAAGCGCGGTCGCGCGGGGTCACGCCCGTTCCCGGCCGCCCCGATGAGGTTCCGTATGCTGTCTGACGAAACGCCCGCTTCCCTGCCCGACCGCCAGGTTTCCGTCCGCGAGGTGTTCGGCATCGACCTCGACCTGAAGGTGCCGGCCTATTCCGAGCCCGAGGAGCACGTGCCGGATCTCGATCCGGACTACATCTTCGATCGGGAGACGACGCTGTCGATCCTGGCGGGCTTCGCCCGGAACCGCCGCGTGATGGTCACCGGCTATCACGGCACCGGCAAGTCGACGCATATCGAGCAGGTCGCGGCACGGCTGAACTGGCCCTGTATCCGGATCAACCTCGACAGTCACGTCTCGCGCATCGACCTCGTCGGCAAGGACGCCATCGTCCTGAAGGACGGCAAGCAGGTCACCGCCTTCCAGGACGGCATCCTGCCCTGGGCCTTGCAGAACAACGTCGCGCTCGTGTTCGACGAGTACGATGCCGGCCGCCCCGACGTGATGTTCGTGATCCAGCGCGTGCTGGAACTCTCCGGCCGCCTGACGCTGCTCGACCAGAAGCGCGTCATCCGCCCGCATCCGGGCTTTCGCCTGTTCGCGACCGCCAACACGGTCGGCCTCGGCGACACGTCCGGCCTCTATCACGGCACCCAGCAGATCAACCAGGGCCAGATGGACCGCTGGTCGATCGTGACCACGCTGAACTACCTGCCGCACGACCGCGAGGTCGATATCGTGCTCTCGAAGTCGCCGCACTACCGGAGCGAGGGCGGACGCGACACGGTGAGCCGGATGGTGCGCGTGGCCGACCTCACCCGCAACGCGTTCATGAACGGCGACCTCTCGACCGTCATGAGCCCGCGCACGGTCATCACCTGGGCCGAGAACGCCGACATCTTCCGCGACATCGGCTTCGCCTTCCGGGTGACGTTCCTCAACAAGTGCGACGAGCTGGAGCGGCCCCTGGTCGCCGAGTTCTACCAGCGTGCCTTCGGCAAGGAACTGCCCGAGAGCGCGCTCAACGTCGCCTTGAGCTGACCTGACGGTGGCGTCCCCGCCCACGCTTGGCGTGCGGCGGGGACGGCGCCCCTCTCCCCGTGACCGGGGGCGATCCCCCGGCCGGGCCTCCGAACTCGATCCGGTGGCGTCCGCGAAGATATGGCCCTGACCAACCGCCCCAAGACCGGCGACCGCAAGGAGCCCGGCGCCGAGCCGCTGAAGCGCTCGGTGGCCGGCTGCCTGCGCGCCATCGCCAAGCGGCCCGATATCGAGGTCACCTATGCCAGCGATCGGCCGGCGCTGATCGGCGACAAGGCGCGCCTGCCGGAGCCCACCCGGCGGATCACCGCCGAGGACGCGGCGATCCTGCGCGGGCATTCCGATTCCATGGCCCTGCGCCTCGGCTGCCACGACACCAGCGTCCACCGCCGCCTCGCCCCCGACAACGCCGCCGCCCGCGCGGTCTACGACGCGGTCGAGCAGGCGCGCGTCGAGGCGATCGGCTCGCGCCGCCTGGAAGGCGTGGCCGCCAACATCACCGCGATGCTGGAGGACCGCTACCACCGCGGCGGCAAGTACGAGAACATCACCGACCGGGCCGACGCGCCGATGGAGGATGCCGTCGCGCTGATGGTGCGCGAGCGCCTGACCGGCCAGAAGCCGCCGCCGGCTGCCGCCCGGATCGTCGAGCTGTGGCGCGAGCATATCGAGGCACGCGCCGGCAAGAACCTCGACGGATTGCTCGGTGCGCTCGAGAACCAGCGCAGCTTTGCCCGCTCCGTGCGCGATCTGCTCTCCTCCCTCGACATGGCCGACGAGACGCCCCTCGATCAGGACGATGAGAGCGACGACGACGAGAACCAGGCCCAGGACGACGAGCAGCAGCCGAGCGAGGGCGAGGCGGAGGAACAGAGCCAGGGCGACCGCGCCGAGATCGAGGTGTCCGACGAGGCCACCGACGAACTCGATGAGGGCGCCACCGAATCCGCCGACGCCCCCTCCGGCGAGCTGCCGGAGGAGGCCGAGGACGCGGAGTCGGAGGAGGCCTCTGAATCCTGGCGCCCGCCGAGCCAGCGCGGCAACGAGCGGACCGGCCCCGACTACAAGGTCTACAACCCACGCTTCGACGAGACCGTCGAGGCCGAGGATCTGTGCGACGCCGAGGAGCTCTCGCGCCTGCGCAGCTATCTCGACAAGCAGCTCGCCCACCTTCAGGGCGTCGTCGGCCGCCTCGCCAACCGTCTCCAGCGCCGCCTGCTGGCGCAGCAGAGCCGCGCCTGGGACTTCGATCTCGAAGAGGGCCAGCTCGATCCGGCCCGGCTCGTGCGCGTCGTCACCGATCCGTTCCAGCCGCTCTCCTTCAAGCAGGAGAAGGACACCGACTTCCGCGACACGGTGGTCACGCTGCTGCTCGACAATTCCGGCTCGATGCGCGGTCGGCCGATCACCGTGGCCGCGACCTGCGCCGACATTCTCGCGCGCACGCTGGAGCGCTGCGGCGTGAAGGTCGAGATTCTCGGCTTCACCACCCGTGCCTGGAAGGGTGGCCAGTCCCGCGAGGCGTGGCTCGCCGGCGGCAAGCCGCCCGCCCCCGGCCGCCTCAACGACCTGCGCCATATCATCTACAAGAGCGCCGACGCCCCCTGGCGCCGTGCCCGAAAGAACCTCGGGCTGATGATGCGCGAGGGGCTCCTGAAGGAGAACATCGACGGCGAGGCGCTGGATTGGGCCCACAAGCGCCTGCTGGCGCGGCCGGAGCAGCGCCGTATCCTGATGGTGATCTCCGACGGTGCGCCGGTCGACGACTCGACGCTCTCGGTCAATCCCGGCAACTATCTCGAGCGCCACCTGCGCTACATGATCGAGGAGATCGAGACCCGCTCGCCGGTCGAACTTTTGGCCATCGGCATCGGCCACGACGTGACGCGCTACTACCGCCGTGCCGTGACGATCATCGACGCCGAGGAACTCGGCGGCGCGATGACGGAAAAGCTCGCCGAGCTGTTCGAGGAGAACACGGGCGCGTCGCGCGGCGGTGGGATGAAGCGGGTCGCCGGGCGGCGCTGAACGGGCGGTTGTTCGGAGCGGCAAAGCTCCGGTTGGCAAGCGGTCTTCGTCGTCCTACCGTGTGGAAGCGTTGCCTCCTGCGAGGATCTTCCGATGTCGGGTGATGTGCGGGGCGTGCCGCGCCTGCTCCTCAGGATCGAGGGAGCGGCGCTGTTCGTCTGTGCCCTCGCCGTGTATGCCTGGATGGGCCAATCCTGGTGGCTGTGGGCAGCCCTGATCCTTGTCCCCGACCTCAGCATGATCGGGTATCTGGCCGGTGCCCGAATCGGCGCGGCGAGCTACAACGCGGCTCACACGACCGCGGTCCCGCTCCTGCTGCTGGCAGCCTCACTGGTCCTCGGAAGTCCGATGGCGGCCGGGCTGGCTCTCGTCTGGCTGGCGCATATCGGGCTCGACCGCGCCGTGGGGTACGGGCTGAAATACGTCGGCGGCTTCAAAGACACCCATCTGGGCTCGCTTGGACGGGCGGGAGAGAAGGCAAGCGTGAAACTCAGCCGCGTTTAACGCGAGCGCTGGCGCGCGGACGGTTATTTCTTGCGGTCCGAGCCGTCCGCTTCCATGCGGCTCAGGATCATCCGGCCCTCGAAGCCGTCGAAGCCGCCGCTATAGGTGAACCGGTTGAGCGCGAGCTGCTGTCTGCGCTCCGAGGTCAACTCGCTGCCCTGGTGGAGACGGTGTGCGTTCCCGATATGCCGCCGCCCCTTCGCGGGGGGGGGGCTGTACGGCTTCGGCATTCACGCGCTCCCTTCGGTCCTGCGTTCGAGTTCGATTCGTATCTCAAACTAGAGAACGGCACCGCTTCGCGACAGGTGCCACGATCCGGACCGCGTCAGAACGGACTGATCGGGAAAAATCGCAGATACAGCTCGGCGTATTTTCCGTCGTCCCATACCCGCTGCAATGCGTCGTCGAGGGCACGGGCCAAAGCCGCGTCCTCGGTGCGGGTGACGAAGCCGATACCTTCGCCGAAATAGCGATTCTCGAGATAATCGCCGCCGGAATAGGTGCAGCAGCCCTCCGCCTCCTGGCCGTTCAGCCAGAGCGCGAGGCTCAAGCCGTCGGCGAACAGGTACTCGACCTCGCCGCGCTTGAGCGCGCTCTGGGCCGCCGAGAGATCGGTGAATGTCTTTCGCGCGGCTTTGGAGAAGAAGGCCTTCAGATAGGCCTCGTGGGCGCTGCTCTCGACGATCCCGACGCTGCGCCCGGCGAGTGCGGTCACCGAGGGGGCGGGCAGGCTGCGGTCCTTGCGGGCGATGAAGCGGGCCGGCCAGCGGAAATAGGGCCGTGTCGCCAGGAACCGCGCGCGCAGGCCCGGTGTCAGGGGCACGGCGGCGGCCACAACGTCGCCCTGCTTGTCGGCCAGCGCATCGAGCAGGGTGTCGAAGCGGCGCGCCTGCACCGTGCACATCACCGTCAGACGCTCGCAGACCGCGCGGGCGAGTTCCACGGCAAAGCCGGTCGGCGCACCGTCGGGGCCTGCGAAATGGAGCGGCGGAAACTCGTCGTCGGTCATGAACCGAACCGCCCGCCCGGTCTGAGGCGCCTCGACCCGCTCGCCGCGGGCCCGGGGATTCCAGAAATTCGGAATGCTGACCGTTGGGGCCGCTGGGTCGGACGGCTGTTGTGCCTGTGCAACATTGGTTAATAAAACGATAAGGGTTGCCGCCAGTATCCGCCGCACCCTGTGGTGGCGGATTGACCCTTCGGTTGTCGGAGTGGAGCAATACACGTCCATGGAGAGGTCCTGGCCCATGCCCCTCCCTAGCACGGCGCGGGCCCGCGGGAAGCCGTTGCCCTGTCCGACCTCGACCGCCGTCGGAGCAGCCGCGCCGCTCCGCTCCCGCCGGAAATCGGCTTCCTCGCTACCGAGGGCGTATCCCTCGAGACGCTGAGCCGGGCCGCCATCATCGCCCGTCGCTGCGGCACCGATGCCGCCACAGCCCTCCTCAACGAGGGGCTTCTCTCCGAGGAGGCGTTCTACCGCGCGCTCGCCCGCCGGCTCGGGGCGACATTTCTCGTCGGGCCTCTCGCGATCGGCGAGGGCGTTCCGCACGCGCGCTGTCTCATCTCCGGCGCCGCGCCGCTCGCGGTCTGCGAGGGGGGTGAAACCCTCGTCGCGGCACCGCGCGGAGCCGCGGTGGCGCGACTGATCGCGGCGGCGGACCGGCGGGCGGCGCCTCCGGCCATCACGACCCCGACGGCCCTGAGGCAGGCCCTGTTCGCCCGGTACGGGGCCGCCATTGCCGAGGACGCGTCCGAGACCCTGGGGCGTCTTCGTCCCGAATGGTCCTGCCGGCCCGGCCCGCTGGCGATCGACCTTGCCTTGGCCGGCGGCGTGCTCGCCCTCGTCGTCCTGCTCGCCCGCCTCCCGACGGCGACGGGCTTTCTCCTGCTGCTGCTGGTGCAGGGTTTGATGCTGTCTCTGCTGACCTTCCGCCTCGCCGCGGCGGCGATCGGGGCCGCCGAGATCGTACGCGCCGATGCATCCGAGCCGAGACCGGTTCTGCTGACGGACGATGCGCTCCCGACCTACACGGTTCTCGTGGCCCTCTACCGAGAGGCGCCGGTGGTGCCGCGTCTTCTGAGAGCCTTGCGCCGGCTCGACTATCCGGCGGCCAAGCTCGACATCAAGTTCCTGCTTGAGGCCGACGACGACGAAACTGCCGCAGCGTTACGCGTGACACCGCTCCCGGCTCGCTTCGAGATCGTCACCGTGCCGGAGGGGATGCCGCGCACCAAGCCGCGGGCACTGAACGTGGCCCTGCCGCTCGCGCGCGGCGAGCACCTCGTGGTCTACGACGCGGAGGATGTGATCTCGGCCGAGCAGCTTCGCCTCGCCGCGACGCTGTTCGCCCGTGCGCCGGCCTCGACCGCCTGCCTCCAGGGCCGTCTCGTGATCGACAATCACGGCGATGGCTGGCTGCCGCGCCTGTTCGCCATCGAGTACGCGGCTCTGTTCGACGTGCTCGGCCCAGCCCTGGCCGCATGGCGGATGCCGACGCCGCTCGGCGGCACCTCGACGCATTTCCGCACCTGCGTCCTGCGCAAGCTCCACGGATGGGATGCCTGGAACGTCACCGAGGATGCCGATCTCGGCCTGCGCATGGCGCTCGCGGGCTACCATGTCGGCGACCTGCCGAGCGCGACCTTCGAGGAGGCGCTCGCCCATCCGCGCAAGTGGCTGCGCCAGCGCACCCGTTGGATGAAGGGCTTCCTGCAGACGAGCTTCACCCACGGGCGGCGCCCGCTCGACCTCTATCGCCGCCTCGGCGCCGCGGAGAGCCTGTGCGTGCTGGCGCTCCTGCCCGGCACGGTGGTCTCGGCCCTGTTCTATCCCGTCATGCTGCTCGGCGGCTTCGCCGACCTGATCATGCCGGACGAGGGCGGCGACAGCCTCGCCATCGTCAGGCGGGCGGCCTCCACGACGGTGTTCCTCGGCGGGCTCGCGGCGATGTGCCTGCCCGGCCTCGTCGGCTGCCTCCGGCGCGGGTGGTTCGACCTCGTGCCGCTCGTGCTGCTGCTGCCGGCCTACTACCTTCTCGGCAGTCTCGCGGCGTGGCTCGCCGTGTTCGAGCTGGCGCGGCACCCGCACCGCTGGAACAAGACCGAACACGGGCTGGCCCGCACCTCCCGCACGGGAGCGCTCGCGCGGCGCCCCTCGGCTGTCATCAAATCCGCTTCGCCAACTCCGCCGCCGTCTCCGCTGCCGGCCGGTTGAGGTTGACCGCACCGACGAAGCCGTTGCGGGCGTCCATCAGGTAGACGAGCGCGGTGTGCTCCATCGTGTAGTCGCCGCTCGAACCCGGCACCTTCTTGGCGTAAGCGCGGAAGGTCTTCACGGTCGCTGCCACCTGCTCCGGGCTGCCGGTGAGGCCGACGATGCGCGGATCGAAGCTCGACAGGTAGGTCTTGAGCGAAGCGGGCGTGTCGCGCTCGGGATCGACGCTGACGAAGGCGACCTTCAGCGCATCCGCCTTGGGGCCGAGCGCCGCCAGCACGTCGCTGATCTGCTGGAGCGTGGTCGGGCAGACATCGGGGCAATGGGTGAAGCCGAAGAACATCAGGTAGGGCTTGCCGGCAAAATCGCGCTCGCTGACCGTCGCACCGTCCTGGTTCACCAGGGTGAAGGGACCACCGATGCCGCTCGGGCCGCTCTGCGGATGCTGCGGCACCAGCGTCATCACCAGCGCGATGGAGATCGCCACGAGGCCGGCCACGAAGGCGGCAAGCGGCAGGAGAACGCTGCGGGACGGACGCATGGGGGCCCTCGAAGGCGGAGTCTGTGGAGGCGGCCCGACGGGCGAGGCGGCCGCGTGGAAATGTGGCCCGACACATGGCCTCGCCGAAAGGGGACGCGGCGGTCCGAGCGTGTCGGGCAACGCCCCTCACATCACAGAGCCGGGGCGTGCCGCAAGCCCGCGCGACGCCGCAAGCCCTGCGGTCGCACGAGCCTTTGCAGCAGGTTCAGGAGGCTTCGGCCCGGATCTCGACGTCCCGGTCCGCGCTGCGGGCGTTGTGCCGGCGCAGGGCTTCCCCGACCATCAGGAGTGCCGGGCCTTCGAGCCCCGAGGCCTCGACCCGCTCGGCGAGGTCGGCGGCGGTGCCCGCCACCGTCGCCTGCGTGGCCCGGGTCGCGTTGAACACGACGAGGGCCGGCGTCTCGGGCGCCAGCCCTTCGGCGACCGCTCGCTCCAGCAGGACGCGCAGCGTGCGCTTGGGCATGTAGACCACGGTGGTGACGCTGCGGTCGGCGAGCGCGCTCCAGTTCAGATCCTCCGGCAGCGCGCCGCGCCGGTCGTGGCCGGTGACGAATTGCAGGCGCCGGGCCGCGTCGCGATGGGTCAGGGAGACGCCGAGCGCCGCCGCCGCACCCTGCGCCGCGCTGACGCCGGGGACGATGGTGCAGGGAATGCCCGCGGCCTCGCACGCCTCGATCTCCTCGCCGGCCCGGCCGAAGACCAGCGGGTCGCCGGATTTCAGGCGCACCACCTGCTTGCCGGACTTCGCCAGCGAGACCATCAGCGCGTTGATGTCGTCCTGGCGGCAGGAGGGGCCGTGGCCGGTCTTGCCGACCAGCATGGTCCGGGCCTCGCGGCGGGCATAATCGAGGATCTCGGGGGCGACGAGGTCGTCGTAGAGGATCACGTCGGCGTTGCGCAGGGCCCGAAGTGCCTTGAGGGTGAGGAGTTCGGCATCGCCCGGCCCGGCCCCCACCAGCGTCACAGCGCCGCCGAGGGGCAGCGCCTCGGCCTGACCCATCAGGTCGGCGAGGTCGGCCTCGGTCGGTGTGCGGTCGGGCTCGGCGAAGGCACGGTCGGTGAAGCGCTCCCAGAAGCCGCGCCGCTCGGAGAAGCCGTGGAAGCGGGCCGAGACCGCCTCGCGCCAGTCGCGGGCGGCCGCGACCCAGTGCTTGAAGCCGCGCGGCAGCATCGCCTCGATGCGCGCCCGCACCGTCTGCCCGAAGACGGGGGCGGCGCCCTCGGTCGAGATGCCGACGACGAGCGGCGAGCGGTTGACGATGGCGCCGAACTTCACGTCGCACAGATGCGGCCGATCGACCGCGTTGACGATGGCACCGGCCGCGCGCGCCGCTGCGACGAAGGCGACGCAATCGTCCTCGTCCTCCATGGCGCCGATGGCGAAGGCCGCGCCCTGCAGGTCTTCCGGGGTCCAGCGGCGCTCGTGCAGCGTCACCGAGCCGGCGGCGATCTCGGCCGGCACGCCGCGCAGTTCCTCGCTCGGCTCCTCGGCATAGACATCGACCCGGGCGCCGGCGGCGGCGAGCAGCTTCACCTTCCAGGGGGCGCCGCCGTTGGAGCCGGCCAGCACCGCCCGCTTGTCCTGGAGCGGCACGAACACGGGCAGCACCGCCAGCGGCTCGAGGCCGGCGCGGGTTTCGCGGGGTTGGCGGGGCGTGCTCATGGTCTTTGTGTACGACTCGACTCGAGGTTCCGGTCGGCCTCGCTCATCCGAAGAGGTTGCTTTGCAGCACGTCAGGATGAGGGCGAGAGCGGGACGGAGAACCTGAAAACTGCCCCTATGCGGCGCTGCGCGCAAGCGCCGGCGACAGCAGCTTGCGGATCTCAGGGATGCACGAGCCGCAATTCGTTCCTGCCTTGCAGGCCGCGCCCACCGCCTCGACCGAGCCGGCCCCGGCGGCAATGGCCGCGGTGATGACGTCGAGCCCGACGCCATGGCAGGCACAGACCACCGGCCCGGCCGAGGCCGTCGCCGCACGGCCCGAGAGCAGGGTACGCCGGTCGATCACCTCGACGTCGGGGGCGGCAAACACTTGCTTGGCGAGTTCCCAATCCGGCCGCCGGTCGCCCGGCGCCACGGCGAGCGCGGCCACGAGGCGGTCGTCACGCGTGACGGCGCAGCGATAGAGCCCGCGGGCGTGATCGACGTACTCGGCCAGTTCGTGGCCGGGGAACATCCCGCGCACGGACAAAGCCATCTCCCGCGAGCCCTCCTGGGTCGCGAAGACAAGGCCCGAGCCGCCGGAGACGGTCGCCCGTGCCCACCACCAGCCGGCGGGGGCGGCCTGGGCGTCCCGCGTCAGCAGGTAGCCGCGGGAGCGGTAGGCGACCGCCTCGACGGAAGCCGGTGTCGCCTTCAACTCGGGCTGGCCCGAGACCGGATCGGGGATGCCGCGGGCCAGCGCCGCCGCGCGCCCGTCCGAGGCGGTCATGTCGCTCCAGTGCATCGGCGCGAAGATCGAGCCCGGCAGAACGGCGTCCGTCACCGTGACTTCGAGGATCGCGCTGCCGAGATCGGTCGCGACGCGGGCAAATCCCCCGTCGCTCAGGCGGTAGCGGGCCGCGTCGTCGGGATGGATCTCGACGAAGGGCACGGCGCGGTGGGCCGAGAGGCGCTGGCTTTTGCCCGTGCGGGTCATGGTGTGCCAGTGGTCGCGGATGCGGCCGGTGTTGAGCACGAGCGGGCGCTCGGCGGTCACGGGCTGTGCCAGCGCGGGCGGCTGCACGGCGACGAAGCGCGCGCGTTGATCGAAGGTGTAGAAGCGCCCGTCGGCGAAGAGCCGGGCGCGGCCCCTCTTCGCATCCGGCCCGCGCTTCGGCACCGGCCATTGTATCGGCAGGTGGGCGTCGTAGGCGCGCTCGCTCATCTCGGCGAGGCCGCCGAGGTCGAAGTCGCGGGTGCCGTCGTTCTCGAAGGCCGAGAGCGCGGCGTGCTCGCGGAAGATCTCGGCGGCGGAATTGTAGCCGAAAGCCTCGCCATGGCCGAGGCGGCGGGCGACGTCGCAGAGGATCGCCCAATCGGCCCGCGCCTGCCCCGGCGCCTTCAGGAAGGCGCGCTGGCGCGAAATGCGCCGCTCGGAATTCGTCACCGTGCCGTCCTTCTCGCCCCAGGCGAGCGCGGGCAGCAGCACGGTCTTCTGACCCGTCGCGCGGGCGCTGTCGCTGGTCGCGACCGCTTCCGAGACGACATAGAGGTCGAGCTCCTTGATCGCCTCGCGGATGCGGTCGGCCCGCGGCATCGAGACCAGCGGATTGGTGCCGATCACCCACAGCGCCTTGATCTTCCCGCGCTCGATCGCTTCGAACAGGGTGACCGCCTTCATCCCCTCGCCGGTGATGATGTTGGGCGCCCGCCAGAAGCGGCGCACCCGGTCCACCTCCTCGGGGGCGAAGTGCATGTGGGCGGCCAGCATGTTGGCCAAGCCGCCGACCTCGCGCCCGCCCATGGCATTGGGCTGGCCGGTGAGCGAGAGCGGGCCCATGCCGGGCTGGCCGATCCGCCCGGTGGCGAGATGGCAGTTGATGATGGCGTTGCCCTTGTCGGTGCCCTGGGCCGACTGGTTCGCGCCCTGGCTGAAGGCGGTGACGACCCGCTTCGTCCGGGCGAACAGCTCGAAGAAGGCCTGCACGTCGGCCTCGGCCAGCCCCGTGGCGCGGGCGGTGGCGGCGAGATCGGGCGCGATCTGCCGGGCGCGCTCCAGGGCGCCTTCGAAGCCTGCGGTGTGTTCCTCGATGAAGCGCCCGTCGAGCTTCGCCTGACCGGCGAGATAGGCGAGCAGGCCGGAGAACAGCGCGGTGTCGCTGCCGGGCTGGAGGCCGAGATGGAGGTCGGCCTCCTCGCCGGTCTGCGTGCGGCGGGGATCGACGGTGACGATCTTGGTGCCGCGCTTGGCCCGTGCATCGACCATGCGGCGGAACAGGATCGGGTGGCACCAGGCGGCGTTGGAGCCGACGAGCACGATCAGGTCGGCCTCGTCGAGATCCTCGTAGCAGCCCGGCACCGTGTCGGAGCCGAAGGCGCGGCGGTGGGCGGCGACCGCCGAGGACATGCACAGCCGCGAATTGGTGTCGACATGCGGCGTGCCGAGGAAGCCCTTGGCCAGCTTGTTGGCGACGTAATAATCCTCCGTCAGGATCTGGCCGGAGAGGTAGAAGGCGATCGCGTCCGGCCCATGCTGCTCGGCGATCCGCCGCAGGCCGCCGGCCACGGTGCCGAGCGCGCCCTCCCATGTCACGGTCTGGCCATCGACGGTCGGGGCGAGCAGCCGGTCGCCGAGATCGACCGTCTCGCCGAGTGCCGAGCCCTTGGAGCAGAGGCGGCCGAAATTGGCCGGATGTTCGGGATCGCCGGCAATCGCGACGCCGCCCTGCCCGTCCGGCGTCGCCAGCACGCCGCAGCCGACGCCGCAATAGGGGCAGGTCGTCTTCACCGCAGGCGCGGCGAGATCGGGGGCGGGCTGAGACATCGCGAACCTCGGCGGATTTTTTTTCGCCACACGGACGTTTCGCCTGGGGTCGCAAAAGTCGGGCCGCTCCCTCTCACGCCACCGGGGGGTGGCCGAAGGGCCAAGCCGTCTCAGACGGTTCGGGCCGGGCTTCGTCTGCTATCCTCGGTCGCGCTTCAAGCCGCATGGATATCCGCTGCCTCAGCCTCAGATAGCCACACAAGACCAATCAGGAGAGGAAACCATGAGCGAGTCCGCGACCCCCGCCGCCGAGCGGATCGAGCCCGTGACCGCTGAGCAGGCGGACAATGCCGGCACACCCCTGCGGGTGACCGCGACGCCGGCCGCGCTCGAGCTGATCGAGGAGCTGAAGGCTGCGTACGGCCCGGTGATGTTCCACCAGTCGGGGGGCTGCTGCGACGGATCCTCGCCGATGTGCTACCCCGTGGGCGACTTCATCACCGGCGACGGCGACGTACATCTGGGACAGGTCGGCGGCGCGGATTTCTTCATCTCGCGCTCGCAGTTCGAGGTCTGGAAGCACACCCACATCATGCTCGACGTGGTGCCCGGCCGCGGCGGCATGTTCTCCCTGGAGAACGGCCGCGAGAAGCGCTTTCACATCCGTTCGCGCCTGTTCACGAGCGCCGAGAACGAGGCGTTGTCCGGCGCCTGCCGGCTGTAGGCGCGGGGCGTCAGCGCAGTCCGATCTCCCTGCGGCTCTCCGCGGCGAGTGGGGCGAGGATTGCCGCGGTGCCAAGCAGGGCGCCCCGGCGTCACCGCAGCAAGCTGCACCATCACGCCATCAGCGGCGCAGCTCAGCCCTCCCGCCGCAGGGCGTGGACCGAGAACAATCCGTCCCGGTCGGTCCAGGCTTCGAGCGAGGCCCAGCCGGCGCGGGCGGCGAGCGCCCGGAAGCTGTCGAGCGTGTACTTGTAGCTGTTCTCGGTGTGGATCGATTCGCCCTCCGCGAAGACGAAGCTGCGCCCGGCCACACGGATGGTCTGTGCCCGGCGGCTGACGAGATGCATCTCGATGCGCGAGGCGGCCTCGTTGAAGAAGGCCCGGTGCGCAAAGCTGTCCGGGTCGATCTCACCATCGAGTTCGCGATTGATGCGGGTGATCAGGTTGAGGTTGAACGCTGCCGTGACCCCGGCCGCGTCGTCGTAGGCCGCTTCCAGCACCGCCCGATCCTTCACGAGATCGACGCCGAGCACGAGCGTCGCGCCCGCTCCCAGGATTCGGCCGAACACGTCGAGCAGGCGAGCCGCTTCGCCGGGTTCGAAATTGCCGATGGTCGAGCCCGGGAAGAAGCCGGCGAGCGCCCGGCCGCCGAAGCCCTCCGGCAGTTCGAAGGCTCGGGTGAAGTCGGCGACCACCGGCTCGACGGTGAGTTCGGGGAAGTCACCACGCAAGGCCTCGGCCTGCTCGCGCAGGAAGTCGCCCGAGACATCGACGGGAAGATAGGCCGAGAGCCCCGGCAGGTGCCGCAGCAGGCATCGCAACTTGGCGGTCGAGCCGCTGCCGAACTCGACGAGAGCCGCGCCCTCCGGCACCAGGGCGGCGATGTCGGAGCCGCGCTCGTCGAGGATGCCGAGCTCCGTCCGGGTCGGGTAGTATTCCGGCAGGACGGTGATCTGCTCGAAAAGGATGGAGCCGGCGGCGTCGTAGAAGTACTTGGCCGGCAGCGCCTTCGGGCTCGCGCCGAGCCCGTCCCAGACATCGGCCTGGAACAGGCCGTTCTCGGAGATGGGAGCGGCGGGGCTCGATGCCGTCAGGCGGGGATCGATCGTCAAAGGCTTACTCCGGGACCGCGGGAGGGTTGAGGGCGAACGGGTGCGTTCAGCTCCCGGCATCGGCGAGCCGCAGGCCCGTGAACTGCCAACGCTGATGGGGGTAGAAGAAGTTGCGGTAGCCGACCCGCCCATGCCCCTGCGCGGTCGCGACCGAGGAGCCGCGCAGCACGTACTGGTTCGACATGAACTTGCCGTTGTACTCGCCCAGCGCACCGGGCACCGGCCGGTATCCCGGATAGGGGCCGTAGGCGCTGCGGGTCCATTGCCAGACGAGGCCGAAGGCGTCGTCGATCAGGCCGTCGCGCGCGGCGACCTCCCACTCGGCCTCCGTCGGCAGGTCGCGCCCGGCCCAGCGGGCATAGGCATCGGCCTCGTAGTAGCTGACATGGGCGACGGGGGCCGCCGGATCGACGGGCTTGCGGCCGGCGAGCGACATCATCGACCAGCCGTCCGCCCCGCGCCGCCAGTAGCCCGGCGCCTCCCAGCCGTCGCGCTGAAGTGCCACCCAGCCGTCGTTGAGCCAGAGTTCGGGCCGCGCGTAGCCGCCGTCCTCCATGAAGGCGAGCCAGTCGCGGTTGGTCACGAGACCGCGATCGATGCGGGCCTCCAGCAGCAGGACGTCGTGGCGCGGACTCTCGTTGTCGAAGGCGAAGCCATGACCGTCGTAGCCGATCTGGGTGATGCCTCTTTTCAGGGCGGACCGGCCGGCGGATGCCTGCGCCGCAGGCAAGCTCCAGCGCGCGTCGTAGACCGGATCAAGCGGGTTCTGCGCGAAGGCATGCAAGATGTCGGTGAGCATCAGCTCTTGGTGCTGCTGCTCGTGGTAGAGGCCGATCTCCAGGATCGGCAGCGCCCGCGCCAGGGCCTCGTCGGCGGCCTCGCGCAGCCAGACCGACACCGCGCGATCGACATGGGCGCGGTAGGCGGCGGTCTCCTGCGCCGTCGGCCGCGTGATCAGGCCGCGCATGAAGCGCGGCTGCCGGGGACCGGCCTGCACGTAGTAGGAATTGAACAAGTAGTGCAGGCGCTCGTCGAAGAGGCGGTAGCCCGGCTGATGGTCGCCGAGAAGGAACTGCTCGAAGAACCACGTCGTGTGCGCCCGGTGCCACTTGGTCGGGCTCGCATCCTCCATCGACTGGATCTGCTGATCCTCCGGAGAGAGCGGGGCGGCGCGGCGCTCGGTCTCCTCGCGCACGGTGCGGAAGGCGGCGATCCAGGCGTCGCGATCGATCGGATGGGCGTCGAGCGGGGGCGGCGGGAAGGCCGCGCCGCTCTCAGGGTGGGTGAGACGTGCTGCGCCGGCTGCCATTGTTGGAATCTCTTCCTCCGTTGCGCGCCGGAAATAGATGCCGAACGCCGTATGACAACATGGAGGCCCGCCAAGCTGTTCGTCGCACCCCTTGTCGCACCTCTGGCCGCAATCGCCCGAGCCGCAGCCTTTTTGCAGCCGCAGTGAGATGTCCTTAACCGTCGCCGACGGACACTCGCCGCCCCACGGTTTCCACGGATGCGCGAGCCCGGGCGGCGGTCATGCGGATCGATCTGATGGCAGGGGCGACCCTTTCAGCGGCATTGCCGGCCCGGAATTCTCAGCCGGTCATCCTCATCTTCGATTCCGGCCTTGGCGGTCTCACCGTCCTGGAGCAGGTGCGCCGCGCCCGGCCGGACGCGGCCTATGTCTACGCCGCCGACGACGCGGCCTTCCCCTACGGCGCCCTGACCGAGGAACGGCTCGTGGCGCGGGTGATCGCGGTGATGGAGCGGCTGCTCCTGCGCCACGCCCCCGATCTCGTGGTGATCGCCTGCAACACCGCCTCGACCCTGGTGCTGCCGGCCCTGCGCCAGCGCTTCGTCACGCCCATCGTCGGCGTGGTCCCACCGATCAAGCCGGCCGCCGCGCTGACGCGGACCCACCTCATCTCCCTGCTCGCCACCCCCGGCACCGTGGCGCGGGCCTATACCCACGATCTCGTGGCGAACTTTGCGGGCGATTGCGCCGTGACGCTGGTGGGCTCCAAGAACCTCGCGGGCTATGCCGAGGCCGAGATGGCCGGCGAGCCGGTCTCGGACGCGGCGATCTTGGCCGAGATCGCGCCCTGTTTCGTGGAGCGGATGGACGGAGCGCGCACCGATGTGGTCTGCCTCTCCTGCACCCACTACCCGCTGCTGCTGCCCCGCTTCGAGCGCCTCGCCCCCTGGCCGGTCACCTGGATCGACCCGGCACCGGCCATCGCCCGCCGGGTGATCCAGCTTCTCGGAGAGATGCCCGCGCAGGCGCTCGACGCGCCGCCCGCCTGCGCCGTGTTCACCGGCGGGGCCGGGCTCAACCCGGCGCTCGGCCGCTCGTTGGAGCGGCGGGGCCTGTCCGAGACGGTGATCGAGGCGATGCCGCTGACGCGGTGCTGAGACGGGCCTTCAGCGCATCGCCCGCGCCGCCAGTTCCTCCGGAACCCGCGTCGCCGCGTCCTGCCGGGCGATAATGTCCGAGAGAGCGACCGGCGAAAAATCCCAGGCATCGACGCCGACGTCGCAGGAGCGGGTGGTGTCGGGCAATGTCGCGTGGGTGTGGCCGTAGAGGTGCCGGGTCTCGCGCCACAGGCCGGGCCACGCACGGTGGGCGTAGTGTGCAAGGAACAGGCACCAGGACTGACCCGCCTCGTCCGACACCGAAATCCGGATGCTTTCCACCGGCGGCTCGGCCCAGGGTAGGTTGAGCACGCGGTTGCTGTCATGGTTGCCGCGCACCAGCCGCTTGATGCCGTTGAGCCGAGCGAAGACGCGGGCGCAATGTTCGTGGCTTGCATGGGCGGCGAAGTCGCCGAGATGCCAGACCTCGTCCGCAGTCCCGACGCGCGCGTTCCAGCGGGCGATCAGCGCCTCGTCATGCGCCTCCGCGGAAGCGAAGCCGGTTCGCCGGCGCTCGACGAGCCTGGCGTCGCCGAAATGCGTGTCGGCGATGAAGAAGGTTGCCATGCGTTTTTCACGAAGATGTGAGATGCTTCGATAGGCTCAAAGGGGAGGAGCCGGCGTCGCGAGCAGCACGATCCCAACTCGCTCGACGCTTCCGGGTCTCCACCGCGAACAATAGCAAAAGGTACAATGATGCCGATCTGCTGGCCGCAGCCAATCGAGGGGCGGCCCGATCACCGCGGATGTGTCGAAATGCGCATCATTTTTCGCGGGACTTGTGGCGAAGTGTCACCTGTATCGCTCGGCGCACCAGTACAAACGTGCTAGCGCGGCGGCCATGCCGGTTTGGACAAAAATCCTTATTGTCGTCGCCATTGCCGTGATCCTGACGGCATGGGGGTGGATGCTGGACTTGAGCCTGTCCGCCGCCCATGCGTGGCTTCTCGACCGGATCGGCCATACGGGGATGCGCCTTCTGATCGGGATGATGGTGTTCGCGGGGGCCTGGGCCCTCTGGAAGGAGACGGAGGATCGATGAGCCGCCCTCTCGCCGTCGCGCTTCTGGCGCTGTCCCTCTATCTCGGCGTGCTGGATTGCGCCGTGAATCTCGGCTTCTCGACGGTCCATGCGTGGCTGCTCGATCTGGTTGGCCGAACCGGCCTGTGGATCGTGATCGCGGCCACCCTGTTCGGCGGTACTTGGGTCGTCTGGAGCGAGCAGGAAGACGGCTGAGGCTCTTGTTTTCGCATCATCTTTTTTCCGAAAGCCGGCAACCACCTTTCGGGACGATGCTTTAGAGCCGGTCGATCACCGCCGCGCCCCAGATCAGGGCAGCGATCACCTGCGTCAGGAACGCACCCGCCGAGGCCAGATCCTTGACGATGCCGATTCGCTCGTGCCGGCCGGGATGGAGGTGGTCGCACAGCTTCTCGATCGCGGTGTTCAGGAGTTCCGCCCCGAGCATCAGCAGCAGGCTGGCGATGAGCGCCACCCGGACCCACAGGCTGCCGCCGAGAGCGAGCGCCACGGGCAGGCCGAGCGCTAGCAGGACGAGTTCGAGCCGAACCGCGCGCTCGGTGCGCCCGCCATGGACGAGGCCGCGCCAGGAATTCAGGAAGGCGAGATAGAGCGCGGTCACGCTCTCTCTCCCGGAACCGCCCGGGCGATCCATTTGGCGAGGATCGGGCCGGTCGCCAGCACGACGAACAGGCGCAGGGTCTGCACCGCCAGCACGAAGGACACGTCGGCCCGCGACCCGACGGCGATGATCGCCACCGAATCGAGCCCGCCGGGACTGGTGGCCAGGAAGGCGGTGAGGAAATCGATCGGGAGCCAATGCGTCAGGACCCAGGCCCAGACGCCGCAGAGCAGGATGATCCCGGCTGTGGCCGTCAGCACGCCCGGCAGCGCGTGAAGCGTCTCTTCCAGGGTGCGCCGGTTGAAGCGCAGCCCGACATACCAGCCGATCGCCGCGTAGGCCGCATCGAGCACCGGCCCGGGCAAGGCGATGTCGAGGAAGCCGGCGGCGTGCAGGCCCGCGCCGAGCAGCATTGGCCCGATCAGGGGGGCGGAGGGCAGCCGCAGCAGCGACGCGAGGCCGAACCCGGCGGCGGCGACCGCGATCGTCGCCGCGAGGCCGGGCCAGCTCCACGTCTCGCCGGGCGCGCCAGCGGCGGACGGGCCGGCGACGTCGGTGAGGAGGCGCGCGGCGAGCGAGGCCGAGAGCACCACTGCGGCGACGCGCACGTATTGCATGAACGCGACCAAGCGCGGGTCGGCGCCGTAATCCTCCGCCATCGCCACCATGGCCGCGGCCCCGCCCGGCGAGGAGCCCCAGGCCGCCGTCGTGCCGGGCAGGACGCGCAGCCGCGTGAGCGCCAGCCCGGTGAGCGCGCCGGCCGCCACCGTCACACCGACGACCGCGAGGATGATGAGCCCGTCCTCGCGCAGGGTCGCCGCGATCTCGGTGGTTGCGGAGCGGGCGACGAGGCAGCCGATCACCGCCTGGGCTGCCATGAAGAGCGGCCGGCCGAGCGAGAGCCCGGCGCCGCGAACCCCGAAGGCGATCGCGGCGAGCATGGGTCCGAGCAGGAAGGCGGCGGGGAAATGCGCGCGGCTCAGGCCATAGGCGAGAGCGGCCGAGACGGCGACGAGCGCCGCCCAGCGCAGGAGGATGCGGGTCTCGGGCACGGGCTTGAATGCTGAGTGACGCGCAGGAAGAGGGAAAAGAATCGCGCGAGGCTCGCGCTACACGCTCTTCCGCAAACTGTCACGGCGATCGCTTGAAGCGATCGCCTCGGCTTTTGCCTCGGCCTCAAGCACCAGCGACTGCGGAACGTCTCGGCCCCTCGGGCTCTCGCTCCGCGCAGCGCTCTTCGCGTCGCGAAGCCGCCAAGCGGCTTCGAGCGACTGCCCAGGGAGACGTCGCCACCGCGGCGGGCGTCAGGCGGTCCACCGTTCCCGCTCGCCGGACGGCGGGGCACCGTAGGCCTCATCCTCCCGGCAGGCGGCGGTGCCGGGCGGGGCGTGCGCCCGGAAGAAGGCTGCGAGATGGGCAAGACCCGCCGCCCGCGGATCGCTGGAACGCCATGCCAGCGCGAGCGTGCGGCCGGGCCCCTCTCCCTCGAAGTGACGCACCACCGTGAGCCCGGTCGGATCGGGGCCGGAGGGAATCGCCAGTGCCGGGATCAGCGTATAGCCGGCGCCCGCCGCCACCATCGAGCGCAGGGTCTCGAGGCTCGTGGCGTGGCGGCCCGCGCCGCGCAGGGTGCCGCAGGCGGCGATCGTCTGGTCGCGCAGGCAATTGCCCTCGTCGAGCAGCAGCAGGTCGGGCCCGTTCAGGTTTTCCGCCCGCGGCGGGGCGCCCTGGGCGAAGGCGTGGTCCACCGGGCAGGCGAGCCGGAACGGCTCGACGAAGAGCGGCGAGACGGTGAGCCCGGAGGCGGCCACCGGCAGGGAAACCAGGGCCGCATCGATCCGCCCGTCGCGCAAGCCATCGAGGATCTCGGCGGTGCGCGCTTCGCTGAGCGCCAGCGTGAGCAGCGGAAATTCCTGGCGCAGCAGGCGCAGCACCAGCGGGAAGTAATAGGGCCCCAGCGTCTGGATCGCGGCCAGCACCAGCCGGCCGGTGAGCGGGGAGCCGCGCCCCTCGACGGCGAGCGCCAGCAGGCGTTGCGCCTCGCCGAGCACCACCCGGGACTGCCGCACGATCCCCTGCCCCGCGACCGTCAGCAACACGCGACGGTTGGATCGTTCGAACAAGGTCAGTCCGAGCGCGTTCTCCAATTTACGAACCTGCACGGAGAGCGTCGGCTGGCTCACGTTGCAGCGCTCGGCAGCCCGGCCGAAATGCCCTTCGTCGGCAACAGCGACAACATATTCGAGATCGCGCAGGGACAGCCCGGAGAGATTCATAGGCTGTATCTATCACATCGTTTGTGACGATGCATTTGCTAATGGGTCATGCCTGGGTCATACCGTCGAAACAGAATGGTTCCAGGCTGTGCGGACGCACCGAGCGATCCACCCTGAAGCCCCTGCCTCCCAAGGAGAAAGTAACGCATGAGCGAGAACCGTCCGATTCTGACGACCCGTCAGGGCCATCCGGTCCGCGACAACCAGAGCACGCGCACGGTCGGCGAGCGGGGACCGGCGACGCTCGAGAACTACCAGTTCATCGAGAAGATCACCCATTTCGACCGCGAGCGCATTCCGGAGCGCGTGGTGCATGCCCGCGGCGCCGGCGCCCATGGCTGGTTCGAGGCCTATGGCAAGATCGGCGACGAGCCCGCGTCCAAGTATACCCGCGCCCGCGTGCTGAACGAGACCGGCGTGAAGACGCCGATGTTCGTGCGCTTCTCCACCGTGGCCGGCGCCAAGGAGAGCCCTGAGACCGAGCGCGACCCGCGCGGCTTCGCGGTGAAGTTCAAGACCGTCGAGGGCAACTGGGACCTCGTGGGCAACAACCTCAAGGTCTTCTTCATCCGCGACGCGATCAAGTTTCCCGACATGATCCACGCGTTCAAGCCGGACCCGGTGACGAACCGCCAGGAGGCGTGGCGCTTCTTCGACTTCGTGGCCCAGCACCCCGAGTCGATCCACATGGTCACCCACCTGAAGTCGCCGTGGGGCATTCCGGCCAACTATCGTGAGATGGAAGGCTCGGGCGTCAATACCTACAAGCTGATCAACGACCAGGGCGAGGCAGTGCTCTGCAAGTTCCACTGGGAGCCCAAGCAGGGCGTGCGCAACCTGACCTCGGGCCAGGCGTCCGAGATCCAGGCCAAGGATGTCGGCCACGCCACCCGTGACCTCTACGACAACATCAAGGCCGGCAATTTCCCCGAGTGGGAATTCTGCGTGCAGATCATGCCCGACGGCCCGAACGACCACCTGTCGTTCGATCCGCTCGACGACACGAAGCTGTGGCCCGTCGAGGATTTCCCGCTGCTGCCGGTCGGCCGCATGGTGCTGGACCGCGTGCCGGACAACTTCTTCGCGGACGTCGAGCAGTCGGCCTTCGGCACGGGCGTGCTCGTGGACGGCATCGACTTCTCGGACGACAAGATGCTCCAGGGCCGGACATTGTCCTACTCGGACACGCAGCGCTACCGGGTCGGCGCCAACTACCTGCAACTGCCGATCAATGCGCCGCAGCCCGGCGTGAAGGTCTACTCGAACCAGCGCGACGGCCAGATGACCTACAGCGTCGATGGCACCGGCCCGAACCGCCACATCAACTACGAGCCCTCGACGCTCGCCGAGGGCCTGCGCGAGGCACCCAAGCCGGCCAAGGACTACCACCAGCCGGTCCAGGGCAATCTCGGCCGCTACCAGACTTCGCGGACCGAGGACGACTACACCCAGGCCGGCGTGCGCTACCGCTCGTTCCAGGATTGGGAGCGTGAGGATCTGATCGCCAACCTCGTCGCCGACATGAAGCAGTGCCCCGAGCCCATCCAGCTTCGGATGGTCTGGCACTTCTGGCACGCCGACGAGGATTACGGCCGCCGCGTTGCCGAGGGCGCGGGGATCGATCTGGAGAAGGCCAAGGCCCTGCCGCCGCTGCCGGGCCGTGCCGCCCCGCATAAGCGTCTCCCGGCCGAGACCTACACCGACGGCAGCCACGCCGTGCACAAGGTCGCCGCCGAGTAAGAGTACCTCACAAACCTCCCGACCACGGCCGGTTCTCGTCTTTAGCGCCACCGTGTAGCGGGAGTTTTGTGAGAGACACAAAACCTTCGTCCTGGATACCTGATCAAGGACGATGGTTGAGACTCTTGTTTTCGCATCATCTTTTTTCCGAAAGCCGGCAACTCGCTTTCGGGACGATGCTCTGAGGCGATCGTCCGAACCACGTAAAAAACCCCGCTCGACCGTCAGGTCGGGCGGGGTTTCTTTTGGGAAGAGGCGGGAGCACCAAGCAATGCTCCCGTCGTCTCAAAGTCTTACGGGCAGGAGCGGCGCACGCCGCGGCGGACGATGTAGGTCTGCGTCTGCGGGTCGTAGGTCTTGAAGCGGCGCGCGCACTCGGCCACCAAGTCCTCGTCGCCGCCGGGTGCGACACCGGTGGTCACCGTCTCGGTGCCGTAATAGCCGGCCGGCGCGTAGTAACCGTCGTCGTAGCCGTATCCATAGCCGTAGCCCGGATAGCCGTAGGCGCCGTAAAGGCCGCCGGCGGCAAGGCCGAGCCCCGCTCCGAGCCCTAAGCCGAGCCCGAGGCCGCCATAGCCGTAGCCCCGGCGATAGAAGCCGGCATTGCGCCAGCGGTTGCCGCCGTACCAGCCGCGCTGGCCGAATCCCGGCCGCACGCCCGCCACGCCGTTGCCGAAGCCCGGACGACCCACGCCGAAGCCGGGGCGGCCGGCAAAGCCACCGCCACGGAACCCGCCGCCGGCGAGGCCCGCTCCGCCACCGCGGAAACCGCCCCCGGCCAGACCGGCTCCGCCGCCACGGAACCCGCCGCCGCCAAACCCCGCTCCACCACCGCGGAAGCCGCCTCCGGCAAAGCCGCCGCCGCGGCCGAACCCGCTCACGCCGCCTGCGCCGAGAGCGCTGCGGAAGTTGCCGCCGCCGAGGCCGCCGGAACCGCCGACACCGATCGGGCGCGCGTCTGCGCTCGCCGGAAGATAGGCCAGCGCGCCCGCAAGGACGGCCGAGGCCAGGAAGATCTGTTTCATCGTCATTCCCTTGGAATTCGAGAGAATGGCCTGCGCCGGTTTCCACCGGCGAAAAATGGGCCGTTATCTTGAGAACGCTTGGCGATGACGGATGATCCTAAGGCCAAGATTGCTCGAGTGTCGCGTCGGCGTCGCAATTCACGCGCGGACGTCTCGAAAGCTCCGCGGCCTCACCTTGGCCGTTACGTCCGACGGCGGCGTGCGGCGAGCGCGATCAGGAGGCAGCCGATGAGGCCGGCACCGAAGGGGAGGTCGCCGAAGGCGGCGTAGAGGGTGCGTCCGGGCAGCCTTGCCGGCAAGCTCGCATCGAGCACCCCTTCGATCCCGAGCGGAAGGCTCGCGATGACCCGGCCATGGGCATCGACCACCGCCGAGATGCCGGAATTGGCGTCGCGCACCAGCGGCAACCCCTCCTCCACCGCCCGCAGCCGGGCTTGCGCGAAGTGCTGGCGCGGGCCCGGCGTGTCGCCGAACCACGCATCGTTGGTGAGGTTGAGGATCAGCCCCGGCACGGCGGGCGCACCCTCGGCCGGATCGGGCGGCAGGATCGCGCCGGGAAAGATCGCCTCGTAGCAGATCGTCGCCGCCACAGGCGGCAGGCCCGGCACGTTGAGGATGCGCTGGCCGGCGCGGTCGCCTGCGGTGAAGCCACCGGGGATGGAGACGAACTGGCGCAGACCCAGAGCCCGTAGCAGCGCATCGAGCGGCCCGGGCAGGTATTCGCCGAAGGGGACGAGGTGGACCTTGTCGTAGAGGTCGCCGAAACGCCCGCCCGCGCCCATCGTCAGGATCGAATTGAAGAAGACGGCGTTCTCGCGGGTCAGCCGCTCGCCGTCGGGCCGTTCGCGCACCCGCGCGGCACCGGTGATGAGCTGCTTGCCCTCGGGCAGCGCAGCGCCGATTCGCCCGAGCGCCTGCGGATCGCGCTGGATCAGGAACGGAAAGGCCGATTCCGGCCAGATTAGGTGGGTGACATCGACGATGCCGGTGCGGTCGGGCGAGAGCGCGCGGTCGCTGAGTTCGAGATACTTGCCGACGATCCGCTCGCGGTTTTCCGAGCCGAACTTGTCGTCCTGCGGGATGTTGGGCTGGATCAGCCGCAGGCGCACGCCCGCCACCGTCGGATCGGGCGCGGAAGGCACACGCCCGGCGCCGTAGGCGGCAAGCCCCGCGAGCGCGACGAGGGCTGCCAGCACCGGCCCGAACCGGCCCCGCGGCGTCGCGCCGGTGGCGAGCGTCGCGGGTGCGGCGGCGATCAGCACCGCGAGCAGGGTCAGGCCGTAGAGGCCGACGAGCGATGCGGCTTGCATCGTCCAGAGGTTGCCCCCGAGCGCCATGCCGAGGGTGTTCCAGGGAAAGCCCGTCAGGATATGCCCGCGCAGCCATTCGGCGGCGGCGAGCCCGAAGGCGAGCGCCGCGATGCGGGCGGCTCCCCGCGACCAGACGAGGCGGGCGAGGGCGAAGCCCGCCGCGAAGAACAGGGCGAGCACCGCCGGCAGGCCGACGACGCCGAGCGGCAGCGCCCAGGCGAACTGATCCGCCTCGACGAGAAAGGCGGCGCCGAGCCACCACAGACCGGCGGTGAAGTAGCCGAAGCCCCAGGCCCAGCCGATGCCGGCGCAGACGCGCAGGGTGCGCCGGACGGAGCCGTCGATCGCCGCCCCGTCGATCAGCCAGACGGCGATCGAGAGCGACACGACGAGCGCCGGGAACAGCCCATAGGGCGGCATCGCCAGCGCGCCGCAGGCGCCGGCCGCGACGGCGATCGCGGCCCGCGTCCATCCCTGGCTCAGGATGATCCGGTGCGCGAGGGCCTCGACGAGGCCGATCCGCGCCGCGGCCGGGCCTATTCCGGCGCCGGGCGCGCGGCCGAGCGGAGCGGTCATGCCGTGTCGCTTCGATTCCGTTGTGTCTTCAGCGCCCGGCCTCGGCAGCTTGCGCGGTGTCCGTGTCGGGTGCCTGCGCCGCCGCCGGTCGGGGCGGCGGCAGGGCGAGCGGCACCACGGTGCCGATCTTGGCTTGCGCGCGCTGGAGCTTGATCCGCTTCACCCGCCGGGGATCGGCGTCGAGCACTTCGAACTCGATGTCTTCGGGACCGGGAATCCGCTCGCCGCGCGCCGGAACCCGGCCGGCCAGCGTCACGATCAAGCCGCCGATCGTGTCGATCTCGGCTGCAAGCTCCCCGAAGGCGGCGGCGAGGTCGAGGCCGGTGGCCGCTGACACCTCCGCGAGGCCGGCGCGGGCGTCGACGATATAGGCCTCCGTCTCGCCTTCCATGCGGTTGACGAGCTGGCCCTCGGCCACGTCGTGCTCGTCCTCGATGTCGCCGACGACCATCTCGATCAGATCCTCGATCGAGATCAGCCCGTCGGTGCCGCCATACTCGTCGATGACCAGCGCCATGTGGGTGCGCGTAGCCTGCATCCGCACCAGCAGGTCGATGGCCGGCATGGAGGGCGGCACGAACAGGACCGGGCGCTGGATGCGGGTGGAGGCGAGCGTCGCGCTGAGATCGACCTTGCCGAGATCGAGGCTGCGCAGCGCGCCGCGGGCAGAGGCCGTGCGGCGCGGGCGCGGCGTGGGCTTGGCCTCGGCGCCGGTGGCTACCACAGGCTGCGGCGCGGCACGGCGCGGGGGGGCTTCCGCCTGGGTGGCGAGGTATTCCACGAAATCGCGGATGTGGACCATGCCGCGGGGATCGTCGAGGGTTTCACCGTAGACCGGCAGGCGCGAATGGCCGGCGGTGCGGAACAGCTTCAGGAGATCGCTGAGGCTGGTGTCGCTGGACACGGCCACGATGTCGGCGCGGGGCAGCATCACATCGTCGACGCGCACCTTGTGCAGCCCGAGCACGTTCTTGAGCATGGCGCGCTCAAGGGGAGAAAAGGCGTCCTCACCCGTGTCGGGTTCGGCCAGGGCCTCCTCGATGTCGGTGCGCAGGGAGTCGCGCGGACGCATTTGGAAGACGTTCAGCAGACGATCGTACCACGCCTCGCGCGGGGGCGGTTCGGCGTCCGCGACTGGCGCGGCCAGGGCCGCGCCGCGACTTCGGTCGTTGGTCATGGGTCTCTAGGTTGGATACGGCGGGAGTGCCGGAGATCAGTCGTCGTAAGGGTTTGGAATGCCGAGTGCGCGGAGCGCGGCGACCTCGAGCGCCTCCATGGCGTCGGCCTCAGCCTCGCCGGTCTCATGGTCCTGTCCGAGAAGGTGAAGGGTGCCATGGACGAGGAGGTGGGCGAAATGGTGCTCGAAGGGCTTCGACTGCTCCGCACTCTCGCGCACGAGCGTGTCATACGCAAGAACCACATCGCCGAGAGGCCGCGCCAGACCCGGCTGGAACGGTTGCTCCGCGGCCAGAAACGATAACACGTTGGTGGGTTTATCCTTGTCCCGCCACGTGCGGTTGAGCGCTTGGACGGTGGCGTCGTCGGCGAGCAGGATGCTCACTTCGACGGGTCCGGAGGCCGAATCGGGCAGAATCGCCAATCCCGCCTCGACCGCCCGCAGCGTGAACGCCTCCAATTCGGGGATCGCCTGTTCCCAGCGCGCATCCTCGACGGCGATGTCGATCTCGTTGTCGCTCATGTGTGGTTTCTGGTCAGTACCGTCAACGCCCGTGCGGTGCCCCATAGGCCGCCGCGATTGATGTCGCCGCTCACGCCAGCGGCCGGCGCCGCGGGTTCGGGTTGCGGTCGGCCTCGCTCTCGCCGTGGGCGGCGGATTCGTAGGCGGTGACGATCCGGCGCACGAGGTCGTGGCGCACCACGTCCACATCGCGGAAGCGCACGCGGCCGATGCCCTCGACGCCGTCGAGCACATTGACCGCCTCCACAAGGCCGGATTTCTGACCCGGCGGCAGGTCGATCTGGCTGGGATCGCCGGTGATGATCATGCGCGAGTTCTCGCCCAATCGGGTCAGGAACATCTTCATCTGCATGGAAGTGGTGTTCTGCGCCTCATCGAGCAGTACCACGGCGTTGGTCAGGGTGCGCCCGCGCATGAAGGCGAGCGGGGCGATCTCGATGATGCCGGTCTGGAGGCCGCGATCGACGTGGCGCGCCTCCATGAAGTCGTAGAGCGCGTCGTAGATCGGGCGAAGATACGGATCGACCTTCTCGCGCATGTCGCCGGGCAGGAAGCCGAGCCGTTCGCCGGCCTCGACGGCCGGGCGCGACAGGATCAGGCGCTCGGCATGGCCCTGCTCCAGCAGCGAGACCGCGTGGCCGACCGCGAGCCAGGTCTTGCCGGTGCCGGCGGGGCCTTCCGCGAAGACGAGTTCGTTGGCGCGCAGGAGCTTGATGTAGTCGCTCTGCGCGGCGTTGCGGGCGCGCACGGCGCCGCGCTTGCGGGTGGCGATCTGCTCGAACTGCTCGCGGCCGTTATCGGCGACGATCTCGGCGGAGGGGAACAGGTTGCCCTGGACGGTGACCTCCTGGATCACCCCGTCCACGTCGCCGAGCGTCAGGGTCGTGCCGGCCTTCTGCACCCGCGTGTAGAGCCGCTCGAACACGCGCCGCGCCTTCTCGGCGGCCTCGGGCGTGCCCTTGACCACGAGGTGGTTGCCGAGCGCGGTGCCGGTGATGCCGAGCCGCCGCTCGATATGGGCGACGTTCTGGTCGTACTGGCCGAAGACGAGGCTGGCGAGCCGGTTGTCGTCGAAGGTGAGCGAGACCTCCACGGTCTCTGCGAGACCCGGACGCCCCGGTGAGGGGCGGTTGTTGCGGCCGGCAGGGCCACGGGCGGACGCAACGTCAATCGGCACGCGAGAGATCCGGCATGGTGATGGGCCTCATATAGGTCACGCGGCCGCCGCCGCACCCTCCAGCGCTTCGCCGAACAGGCTGTTGGAGCCCGCCCGCGTAATCCGCACCCGCACCACCGAGCCGATGGTCGAGGCCGGCGCATCGAACTGCACCGCCTGGAGATGCGGCGTCTTGCCGGCGACCTGACCCGGATGCCGGCCGGTCTTCTCCACCAGGATCTCGGTGAGCGTGCCGACGCTCGCCGCATTGTAGGCGTGGCGCTGCCGGTCGAGGAGTTCCTGGAGGGCGGCGAGCCGCTCGGTCTTCACCGCCTCCGGCACCGCATCCTCGCGTTCCGCCGCGGGCGTGCCGGCCCGCGGGCTGTACTTGAACGAGAACGCCGCCGAAAAGCCGATATCGGAGACGAGCCGCATGGTCTGCACGAAATCGGCATCGGTCTCGCCGGGAAAGCCGACGATGAAATCCGAGGACAGGGCGATGTCGGGCCGCGCGCTGCGGATGCGCTCGATCAGCCGGCGGTAGGCATCGCCCGTGTGGCGCCGGTTCATCGCCTGGAGGATGCGGTCCGAGCCCGACTGCACCGGCAGGTGCAGGTAGGGCATCACCAGCGGGTTTTTTTCGTGCGCGGCGATGAGATCATCCGCGAAGTCGTTGGGGTGGCTCGTCGTGTAACGCAGGCGCAGGAGGCCCGGCACCGCGGAGAGCGCGTCCATCAGGTGGCCGAGGGTCGCGGGTGCGCCGTCCGGCCCGTCGCCGTGATAGGCGTTGACGTTCTGGCCGATGAGGGTGATCTCGCGCACCCCGCCCTCGACGAGGCGGCGCGCTTCTTCCACCACCGCCGCCACCGGGCGCGAGACCTCCGCGCCGCGGGTATAGGGCACGACGCAGAAGGCGCAGAACTTGTCGCAGCCCTCCTGCACGGTGAGGAAGCCGGTGACGCCGCGGTTGCGCCGGGCGGGCAGGTGGTCGAACTTGTCCTCGGCCGGAAATTCGGTGTCGACGACGCGGCTTGTTCGCGATTGGCGCAACAAATCGGGCAGGCGGTGATAACTCTGCGGGCCGACGACGACATCGACCGCCGGTGCGCGGGAGAGAATTTCGCGACCTTCCGCCTGCGCGACGCAGCCCGCGACCACGATGCGGGTGTCGTGCCCGCTCTCGGCCCGCTCGCCCTTCAGCACCCGCAGACGCCCGAGTTCGGAATAGACCTTCTCGGCGGCCTTCTCGCGGATGTGGCAGGTGTTGAGGACGACGACATCGGCCTCCTCGACCGAGTCCGTCGCGCTGTAGCCCTCGGCCGCCAGCACGTCGGCCATGCGGCCGGCGTCGTAGGCGTTCATCTGGCAGCCGTAGGACTTGACGTAGGCTTTCTTCAAGATCGTATCCCGAGGCAGCCGGCACGAGGCCGAAAGGCCGCCGCTCATCGATTCAACAGGGTTCCGATGGCACGGAGCGGCTGCGACTAGCACATTTCTCGCAGGTCGTCGCGGCGTCAGTCGCGGCGCGCTGCATCGATGAGGCCGCGCAGGCGTTCGTACGCTTGGTCGGCGTCGGGGATGTCCCTGATCATCGCGCCGCTGCCGAGGGTGCTGCTCAAGCCCAATGAGTTGAAGAGGCTCCAGGGTTTGAGAGCCCCGGCAGCTTGCGTGTCGAGACAGACGGAGCCCAGCCCGATGCTGCGCTGGAGCACCCCACGCCGCAGCGACGCCTCGCATATATCGCGGAACATCAGGCGTTTGGCATGGATGGTCAGGAAGCCTTCCTCGATCTCGATTCGATCAGGATAGAGGCGATAGCGCGTCGTGCGGTAGTTCATCGCGCGTGAAATGACGACGACGACAGGAAATCCGATGAAGACGACCGAGCCGATGGCGGCGAGGGAGTTTGCCAACGTCGTCGAAGCCCCGAAGGCCTCATGGTACATCCCGCCGAAGAAGCCGGCGGCCCAAACTGTGAAGAAAAGTTGTAAGGGAACCTGTTGCAGCAACGCGATCCACAGAACGAAAACCGGGCGATAGGTCGCCAGAGGCTTTTCGGTCATTGAGTTCCCCGATCCGATGCACGTTCTGGTCGCATCCGTGTCGGTGCAGGTCAATTGCCGCCGGGTGCGTAGGGCGCCTTCGGGAGGGATGAAGAGCGATGGTGCATCTCCAAGGCGATCCCCGCTTCTTCACCCTGCTGACCGGCAGCTTCCTGCGCCTCGTCGGCCGCCCGCTCGTGCCTGCGCCGGATCTCGGGCCGGACTGGCTCTACGCGTCGGCGCCCTTCGCGGTGCTGGCCCACGACACGGCCCCCGACCCGCTTTTCGTCTACGCCAACCGGGCGGCGCAGCGGGCCTTCGGCTACCGCTGGGACGACATCGTCGGCATGCCCTCGCGGCTCTCGGCCGAGGCGCCGGAGCGGGCCGAGCGCCAGCGCCTGCTCGATGCGGTCGCCCGCGACGGATTCGTCTCGGATTATGCCGGCATTCGCGTTGCCAAGGATGGGCGGCGCTTCCCGGTCGCCGAGGGCATCGTCTGGCAACTCGTGGATGAGGGCGGGATCGTTCGCGGCCAGGCGGCGACCTTCCCCCTGCCGGCCTGAACGGTCACACCGCGGCGACGCCCGGCGCCGAGACGTCGGCGCCCTCCCCGATTGTTTCCGGCGCCGCCGGCATCGGACGGGGGGCGGCCCCGCCGAGGTGGATCTGGCGCAGGCCCTGCCGCACGGCGGCCTCGGCCTGCAGGGTCGCGACCTTGCGGTCGGTGGCGGCCTCGAAGGCGATCGGCGCGCCCCAGTTCACGTGCACGTCGATGGGGCCGCGCTGGGCGAACAGGGCGAGATGCGGCGCGAGTTCCATGTCGCCGTACCATGCGATCTCCGGCCGCTCGGCGCGGGTCACCGGCAGGCCGTTGCGGCGCGGGTAGCCCAGCGCCAGGGGCTGGAGCCGGATGCGCGCGAGTCCGCCGGTCTGCGCCGTCAGCGCCGTCCGGGCGGCGCCGACCAGCGAGGAGCGGAACGGCAGCAGGCGCAGGCCATCGCCGGTGGTGCCCTCGGCGAACAGCACGATCAGGTCGCCATTTGCCAGCCGTTGCCCGACCGTGGCGTTGACGTGGGCGGTCGCCGTCCGCTTGGAGCGCTCGATGAAGACGGTGCGTTGGAGCTTGGCCAGCAGGCCGATCAGCGGCCAGCCCGCGATTTCCGACTTGGCCACGAAGGAGAGCGGGCGCAGCGACCCGAGCGCGACGATGTCGAGCCAGGAGACGTGGTTCGAGAGCACGAGCGCCGGCTCGCCCGGCTGCGGCGGCGTGCCGCTCTGCGTCACCCGAACGGAGAACAGGCGCAGGAACAGGCGGTGGAACAGCATCGCGATGCGCGCCGCGAGCCGGCCCCGGCCAAAGCGCAGGCTGAGCCAGTGCGGCCCGATTACGATCAGGAAGGCCACCGCCTGGACGAAGAGGCGGAGGCCGATGCCGATGCGCGTCATCGGGCGGATGCGCTCCCGCAACGCTTCACGACAGCGTCGCGCTCATGGTCAGCGCCGTGGCCCGGCTGCCGTCGGGCAGCGGGTAGTAGCCCTTGCGCTCGCCGATCTTGAGGAAGCCGTGGCGGGTGTAGAGCTTCAGGGCCGGCGTGTTGCCCTCGTCGACTTCGAGATGGACGGTGCGGATGCCGGCATAAGCCAAAGCGGTCAGGTGCTCGCGCAGGAGCCGGTGGCTGTGGCCGCCGCCGCGGGCGGACGGCGCCAGAACGATGGTGAGGATTTCCGCCTCGTCCACGGCCTTGCGCGACAGCACGAAGCCCAGCAGCGCATTGCCCCGGCGCAGGGCATGCGCCTCGGTCGAGCGCTCGCACAGCATCCGCTCGAATTCGTGGGCCGCCCAGGGGCGGGCGAAGGCGGTGGCGTGCAGCTTTTCCAGGTCGGACGCCTGACCGGCGTCCCGCAGCGGCGCGACGTAGGGCACGGAGCCCCAGGCGTCCCACCATGCGGACCACCAATCGAGCGGCCAGAACGGGGAGACGGTCCGCGTCATGCCCTTGCGAGCCTCGCATGCTGCTGCGGCTGGGCGTCGGGCCCGCGCAGGTAAAGGGGGCGCGGCAGCGCCTGGTCCGGATCGGCGACGAGCCCGAGCGAGGCGACCCAGGCGATCTGCGGCGCGCCGGTCTCGGCGACCTCGACGGAGAGGCCGGCGGCAGCGGCTGCCGCCGCGAGCGCGGGAGCGCCGGAGCCGGTGAGGATCGCCCGTCGCTTGCCGAGCAGGGTCACCGCCTCCTCCAAAGCGATGTGCCGGGGCGGAATCACCGTGCCTTCCCTCACGCTCATGGCCTGGAGGTAGACGGCGCCGTGACGCGCATCGATCGCGGCGGCCACCGTATCGTCGCCGTTGAGGGCGAGCTGCGGCGCGAGCAGGGCGGACAGAGTGGTCACGCCCACGACCGGAATGCCGGCGGCGAGCCCGATGGCGCGGGCGGCGGAGAGGCCGACGCGCAAGCCCGTATAGCTGCCGGGCCCGACCGTGACCGCGACGCGGTCGAGACCTTCGAAGCCGCCCTCGACCCGAGCCATGACCCGCTCGATCAGCGGCAGGAGCGCTTCGGCGTGCCCGCGCACGAGCGGCATCGACTCCTCGGCGAGCAGGTCGTCGCTGTCGTCGGTGGCCACGCAGGCAGCGCAGGCTTCGAGCGCCGTATCGATGGCAAGGATCCGCAAACGTCGATTCCATCCGGCGGCGGGCCGCAAGCGCCCGCCTTCCGGCTAATCATAGGACAAAACCGCCCTCCCCGTCAGCGCATCCGCGGCCGACCTCCCCAAGGAAGCGGTGCGGTGTTGCGCCGATGCCAGGGGAAGCCGGGCGGCGGGACCGCCGATCAGATCGCCTGGACTTCCCGCACGGAGGGCAGGAAGTGGCGGAACAGGTTCTGCACGCCCTGGCGCAGGGTCGCGGTGGAGGACGGGCAACCCGAGCAGGCGCCCTTCATCTCGAGGTAGACGATGCCGTCGCGGTAGCCGCGGAAGGTGATGTCGCCGCCGTCGCCCGCCACCGCCGGACGCACGCGGGTCTCCAGCAGGTCCTTGATGGTGGCCACGGTGTCGTGATCGGCCTCGTCGTAGAACTCCTCCGTCTCGTCCTCGGCGAGCGCCGTGCCCTCGGCCAGAACCGGGCGGCCGGACTGGAAGTGGTCCATGATCGCGCCGAGCACGGCGGGCTTCACCTGCGGCCACTCGTTGACGCCGTCGGCCTTGGTGACGGAGATGAAGTCGTGCCCGAAATAGACGCCCGAGACGCCGGGCACCGCGAACAGAGCGGTGGCCAGCGGCGAGCGCTCGGCGGTCGCGGTGTCGCGGGCCTCGAAGGTCCCGTCGGTGAGCACGACGCGGCCGGGCAGGAACTTGAGCGTGGCGGGGTTCGGCGTGGCTTCGGTCTGAATGAACATGTGAAGAATCCTCGGGTCCGCTGGCGCCGGTTCAAGGCCGGCCGGGATCGGCGCCGGGGTCGACCGACGCCGCTTTCCATGTGGACCGGGAGAGACGGATTCTCAACCGCTCCCGCGACTTGTTGGACAGCGATAACCGGTGTAGGAAGCCCGTTCATCACGCATATCGTTCGTATCCGCGCCTGAGGAAGGAGCCGCCTCGCATGGCTCGCGTCACCGTCGAAGACTGCATCGAGAAGGTCGAGAACCGCTTCGAGCTGGTCCTGCTCGCCAGCCACCGGGCGCGCCTGCTCGCCGCCGGCGCCCCGCTGACCGTGGAGCGCGACCGCGACAAGAACCCCGTCGTGGCTCTTCGCGAGATCGGCGACGAGACCATCACGGCCGAGGATCTGAAGGAGCAGCTCATCCACTCGATGCAGAAATACGTCGAGGTGGACGAGCCCGAGGCCGAGACCGTGCCGCTCCTGTCGAGCTCGCCCGCCGCCGCCGCGGTGGCACCCCAGTCCTCCTCGGACGACAAGAACGTGCAGTTCGACTTCATGAGCGAGGAGGATCTCCTCCGCGGTCTCGAGAACCTCGCGCCCCCGACCGAGACCGACGACGAAGGCGAGTAAGCCCTCTCGGCGATTCGGCCTGCGCGTTTCACGCCCGCCCTCGGTCCCCGAGCGGCGGGCGTTCTCATGTCGCGCGCGCTCCCGCAGAGTGGGCGCAACAGTCGCGCTCGCGCCGCGACGCCATGGGTCTGGCGCAACGGCCGCCGATGCAGGAATGTATCATGCGATCGACCGCGCCCTTCCGGCCGGGCCCCCTTGCAGATTGAGAGCAGGATCCTTCGGCGGATGATGCGCCAGTACGAACTCGTCGAGCGGGTCAAGCGCTACAATCCCGCCACGAACGAGGCGCTTCTCAACCGCGCCTACGTCTACGCCATGCGGGCGCACGGCACGCAGAAGCGCGCCTCCGGCGATCCGTTCTTCGCCCATCCCCTCGAAGTCGCCGCGATCCTCACCGACCTGCGCCTCGACGATGCGACCATCGTCGCGGCCGTCCTGCACGACACCGTCGAGGACACCGCCGCCACGCTCGACGAGATCCGCGAGATCTTCGGGCCTGAGATCGGCGCGCTGGTGGACGGGCTGACCAAGCTCAAGCGCCTCGACCTCGTCTCGAAGCGGGCGGTGCAGGGCGAGAACTTCCGTAAGCTCCTCCTGGCGGTGGCCGAGGATGTGCGGGTGCTTCTGGTGAAGCTCGCCGACCGCCTGCACAACATGCGCACGCTCCACTTCATGCGCGACGACAAGCGGGCGCGGATCGCCGAGGAGACCCTCGACATCTACGCGCCGCTCGCCGGCCGCATGGGCATGCAGGAGCTGCGCGACGAGCTGGAAGACCTCTCGTTCCGCACGCTGAAGCCCGAGGTCTACGCCACCATCACCAAGCGGCTCGAAGACCTCTCGGCCAAGTCCGGCAGCGTGATCGAGAGCATCGAGCACGACCTCACCGCCCGGCTCGCTGCGCGCGGCATCGCCGCTCACGTGAAAGGGCGGCTGAAGAAGCCGTTCTCGATCTGGTCGAAGATGGAGCGCAAGTCGGTCGCCTTCGAACAGCTCTCCGACATCGTCGGCTTCCGCGTCATCGTCGGGACCCTGGCCGAGTGCTACGCCGCGCTCGGCGTCGTGCATACGAGCTGGCCGATGGTGCCGGGCCGCTACAAGGACTACATCTCGACGCCCAAGCAGAACGACTACCGCTCGATCCACACCACGGTGATCGGGCCGAAGCGCCAGCGCGTCGAGCTGCAGATCCGCACCGCGGAGATGGACGAGATCGCCGAGTACGGCATCGCCGCCCACGCCCATTACAAGGAGGCCTCCAACGAGGGCGCCGAGGGCGAGATCCACCCGCGCCTGGCCACCGAGAGCGGTGCCTACCAATGGCTGCGCCGCACCATCGAGCTTCTGGCCGAGGGCGACTCGCCGGAAGAGTTTCTGGAGCACACCAAGCTGGAGCTGTTCCAGGATCAGGTGTTCTGCTTCACGCCCAAGGGCCGCCTGATCGCCCTGCCGCGGGGCGCCACGCCGATCGATTTCGCCTACGCGGTGCATACCGATGTCGGCAACACGGCGGTGGGTGCCAAGATCAACGGACGGCTCGCACCCTTGCTGCACGAACTCGCCAACGGCGACGAGGTCGAGATCGCCCGCTCCGACGGCGCCTCGCCGCCGGCCGCGTGGGAATCGCTCGTCGTCACCGGCAAGGCGCGCTCGGCGATCCGGCGGGCGACTCGCGCCGCCGTGCGGCGCCAATATGCCGGTCTCGGCCGCCAGATCCTCGACCGCGCCTTCGAGCGGGCCGGCAAGAGCTTCTCCGAGGAGAAGCTGCGCGGCTCGCTGCCCCGACTCGCCCGCGCGAGCACCGAGGACGTGTTCGCCGCCGTCGGGCGCGGCGAGATGTTCTCCGGCGACGTGGTGAAGGCCGTCTATCCCGACTTCAAGGAGGAGCGGCGCGCGGGGGCGAGCGGCGGTCCGGCGGCCAACGGCGCGGCGGGGCGCCTTACCCGTTCCAAGGATCAGACCATGCGGCTGACCTTCTCGGGTGATGCCGAGGGGGCCTCGGCCTTGGCCAGCATTCCGATTCGCGGTCTCGCCGGCGACCTGCCGGTGAGCTTCGCCCCGAACGGCGGCGCCCTGCCGGGAGACCGCATCGTCGGCATCCTCACCCCCGGCGTCGGCGTGACGATCTACCCGATTCAGTCGGCCGCGCTCGCCGCCTTCGACAACGAGCCCGAGCGCTGGCTCGACGTGCGCTGGGACGTGGAAGGCTCGCAGGAGCGCTTCCCCGCCAAGCTCGCGCTCGAATCGATCAACGAGCCCGGCACGCTGGCGCAGATCGCCCAGGTGATCGCCGAGCATGACGGCAACATCGACAATGTTTCGATGAAGCGTCGCACGCAGGACTTCACCGACATCTCCATCGACCTCTCGGTGCCGGATCTGAAGCACCTCACGGCCATCGTCGCGGATCTGCGCGGCAAGCGCTCGGTGAGCCGCGTCGAGCGGGTGAACGGCTGACGGTCGATCCTGTGGGCGCCGCTTGCCGGAACCGATGCCGGGACAGGTCATTCCGTCACGGAACCAGCCTATGGACGGCTGGGTTTGCGACGCGCTTTTCCGGAGCGACCACCATGAGGCTTTCCCTGGTCACCGCCGTCATCCTCGCGCTCGGCATCCCGCTCACTGAGGAGGCTGGCGCGCAGGGTCTGCAGCCCGGTATGCGGACGATGATCCAGCGCGGCGGCACCGAGGGTCTGCCGCTCGTTCCCGCCCATCCCGACGACCTGGATGACAGCAAGCTGCAGCCGGGCATGCGCACGATGATCCAGCGCGGCGGGAGCGAGGGGGTGCAGCTCGGCGCGCTGCTGCCCCGGGCCTACGACCCCTACTTTGACGGGCCGGCCTACGATCCGTCCTATCCCCCGCCCGCCTACGAGACCCGTCCTGATCGGCGCCGGGAGCCACTTCGCGTGCGGAACTAGAGTCTCGGAGACGCGTCACCGAGGGGAATGGCGGTTCGGCGGCCGTCGTCGCGGTCGATGCACTCTCAGTTGATGCATTTGGCCTTCGGCTTGCGCCCCGCTTGCGCCGCTGCAAGAAGCAGCGGAACACGGTTTGGCGAGCAGGTGACCATGACGCCGGAAGACGTTCTCGAAGAGTTCCGTTCCGCAGGGGCCCTGCTGCAGGGACACTTCATCCTCAGCTCCGGCCTGCGCTCGCCCACCTTCCTGCAGAAGATGACGATCTTCTCCGATCCCGCGCGCACCGAGCGGCTGTGCCGGGCGCTGGCCGAGGTGATCACGGCCCGCTTCGGCCGGATCGACATCGTGGTCTCTCCGGCCATCGGCGGCATCATCCCCGGCTACGAGACCGCCCGCCATCTCGGCGCCAAGGCGATCTTCGTCGAGCGCGACCCCGGCGGTCCCTTCACCCTGCGCCGCGGCTTCTCGATCCCCGCCGGCACCCGTGCCGTCATCGTCGAGGACATCGTGACGACAGGCCTCTCGGCCCGGGAATGCCTCGCCTCGCTGAAGGATGAGGAGGGCGAGGTGGTTGGGGCCGCCTGCCTGATCGACCGTTCGGGCGGACGCGGCGAGATCGGCGTGCCGCTCCTGTCCCTGGTCACGCTCGACATCCCGACTTACCCACCGGATGCCTTGCCCGCCGAGCTGGCCGCCATCCCCCCGGTCAAGCCAGGCAGCCGGGCCTTGCCGAAGCCCTGACCCGCGGCGTGACGGCACGGGACGGGTGCCGGTTCGGCGGCGACCGCGAAGGTTCTGGGCAGGCAACTCATGTCGACTCGCTCTTTGCGGCAACTTCAGGTATGTAAATACCGCGGCTCATTCTTGTGGAAGCTATGCCGCAACCGCTAGTACGAAAATGATTTGATAGAATACGCTCTGGGTTGCGTAAAATCATCTTCGGTTGGATTTGGCGCCGGTGGCCTTAACTCTTTCTGGCGCTTGACAGGAATTGCGCGCTCGGTCACCACAAGGGGGGATTCGGGCCGGACTCTGCTACGCTGTTCCGAGTCCTGCACCTTTCCGACACTGCGATCCCGTTGGCCGGATCACGCCCTTCCGAACGGACAGCGTGGTTCGGAATGCAAAAATTGCTATGCGTCGAGAGTGCAGGGATGCCGGACTTCGGCAGCGCATTGAATCCGCGGTTTCATGTACTGCATTCATGTCTGAATTTCTAAAAACAAACTCTTTCATCTCAAGAGCATGGGTCAATCGATGAGTGATAAGCAACGTACCGCAGTCTTTATCGATGGTGCAAATTTGTATGCGACCACGAAGGCGCTCGGTTTCGACATTGACTACAAGCGGCTGCTCAAGGATTTCCAGAGCCGCGATAATCTTATTCGTGCTTTCTATTACACGGCAATGATCGAGGATCAGGAGTATTCCTCGATTCGCCCGCTGATCGATTGGCTCGACTATAACGGCTACCGGGTCGTCACCAAGCCGGTGAAGGAATTCACCGACTCCGCCGGGCGCCGCAAGATCAAGGGCAACATGGATATCGAACTCGCCATCGACGCGCTCGAACTGGCCCCCCACATCGACCACATGGTGCTGTTCTCCGGCGACGGTGATTTCCGCTCGCTCGTGGAAGCGATCCAGCGCCGCGGCGTTCGCGTCTCCGTCGTCTCCACCATCCAGACCCAGCCGGCGATGATCGCCGACGACCTGCGGCGTCAGGCGGACGAGTTCATCGATCTCGCCCATCTCGCAAGCCGGATCGGCCGTGACCCGAGCGAGCGCACCGCCCGCGCGCCCGGTGACAGCCCCCGCCGCGACTTCGCCGAGCGCGCGCCCCGCCCCAACCCCGGTCTCGAGAGCCGCTACGGCATCCGGCCCGGCGCGACCGACGAGGAAGCGGAAGGCTGAGCGGAGCTTTGATGCTCGGATCGCGGTGACGGGTGAAGACCCGTTGCCGTCGATCGTGAGGCCGCGCCGAACTCATCCGGTGCCCTGCCCTATCCGGAGAAGACGCGCTCCGGATCGCTTCATTTTGCGGTGATGGCGGAGCGCCTCGGTGCTCGCTCGGGGGGCATCGCCGATCGGACGGGTCCGCCATGTCCCGGCGCCGAAACGTCGAGGGCCGGACTCAGCCCTTGTCGCGCATCAGGCGAGCCTTGTCGCGCTGCCAGTCGCGTTGCTTGACGGTCTCGCGCTTGTCGTGGAGCTGCTTGCCCTTGCCAAGGCCCAGCTCGACCTTCGCCCGGCCCTTGTCGTTGAAGTAGATCTTCAGCGGAATCACCGTATAGCCCTGGCGCTGGGTCGCGCCGATCAGCTTGTTGATCTGGCGGCGGTGCAGCAGCAGGCGGCGGGGCCGCTTGGTGTCGTGGTTGAAGCGGTTCGCCTCCAGATATTCCGGGATGTAGGCGTTGAACAGCATCAGGTCGTTGCCGGACGGCCCGGCATAGGACTCACCGATCGTCGCCTTGCCGCCGCGCAGCGATTTCACCTCGGTGCCGGTCAGCGCGATGCCGGCCTCGAGCGTGTCCTCGATCGCGTAGTGGTAGCGGGCGGAGCGGTTGTCGGCGACGACGCGCCGGCCGGGATCGGGTTTGGGTGCCATTCGTCTTCAGGTTCGTGATCAGGCGACAGTCCACCGGTGTGGGGATTGCCACCGATATGGGGGCCGCCACGTTTTCCGGCGAGGCTTCCCGCCGGATCTTCTCGAATCAATCCGGCGGCGTCAGATCAGGCCGGCATGAGCGAGCGCGGCATCGACCGCCCGGCGGCAGCCCTCGGTCGCCGGCACCAGCGGCAGGCGCACCTCCTCCGACATCAGCCCGAGGCGCGAGAGAGCGTATTTCGCCGGCACCGGGTTCGATTCGTAGAACATCTGCACGTGCAGCGGCATCAGCCGGTCCTGGATCTTCAGGGCCTTGGCATAGTCGCCCGCCAGTGTCGCTTCCTGCAGATCAGCACAGAGCCGGGGTGCGACATTCGAGACCACGGAGATGCAGCCGACCCCACCATGGGCGTTGAAGCCGAGCGCCGTCGCATCTTCGCCAGAAAGCTGGATGAAGTCTTCTCCCAGTGCCTGTCGCTGGAGGCTGACACGGTCGATCTTGGCCGTGGCATCCTTCACGCCGGCGATGTTCTTCAGTTCGAACAGCCGCTTCATGGTGTCGACGCTCATGTCGACCACGGACCGGCCGGGGATGTTGTAGATGATGATCGGGATGCCGACGGCGTCGTTCACCGCCTTGAAGTGGGCGTACATCCCCTCCTGCGTCGGCTTGTTGTAGTAGGGGGTGACGGTGAGCACCGCATCCGCGCCGACGCTCTCGGCATGACGGGCCCGCGCGACGGCTTCCCGCGTCGAGTTCGATCCGGCGCCCGCGATCACCGGCACCCGGCCGGCGGCCTCGGCGACGCAGACCTCGACCACGCGGTCGTGCTCGGTGTGGCTCAGCGTCGGGCTCTCGCCGGTCGTGCCGGTCGGCACCAGGGCGTGGGTGCCATGCTCGATCTGCCAGTTCACGAATTTCCGGAAGGCCAACTCGTCGAACTCGCCGTCGCGGAACGGGGTCGCGAGCGCGGTCATCGAGCCGCGAAGGCGGGCGTGGGTATCGGTCATCCTGGCGTTCCCGGCCGTTCTTCTTGCCTGTTTCCTGGCGTGCCCCGGTGGCTGCGGCCGCGTACGGGCCGCGCTTGGGACGCGCGAGACATAGGCCCTCCCCCGTCCGTGCGCAAACGCTTCGCTTGCGCAGTTAATGCCATCTTAACGGACCGGGGCCCAGCTTAAGGCTTGGCCTCCGGTCGGGGTGTCTCAGATCATGGCGTTGCCCACACGCTCCCTGCCCCTGCTCCTCGGCCTGCTGCTGTCCGGCACGGCCGTGCTGCCACAGCGCGGCGGGGCCATCGAACTCCGCAACCCGCAGCCGGCCTCCGCCCCCGCCGCCCCCGCGAGCGATGCCACCGCGCCCGCCGGGCAGCCGAGCGACGGCCAGGGCCCCGCCTCGGATCCCGTCGCGGCGGACGCGCTGCGCCTCGATCCGAGTGCCGGCGAAGCGGCCTCCGACAAGCCCCTGCCCGCCGCGGCGTCCTCCTACGCCTCGACCGAAGCGGATGGCCCTGTCGCCTTCCCGCTGCCGGATGCGGCCGTATCGCCGGCCGCCCCCTCCCCTGAGGTGCCGGACCCGGCCCGGCCGGTTGCCTTCGGCGAGACCGATCTCGGCCAACTCCGCGAGACGATCGACCTCTACCGCAAGGGCAAGGTCTCCGACGGCGACCGGCTCGCCGCAGGCTTCTCCGATCCGGCGGCGCGGGCGCTGCTCGAATGGGTCGCGATCCGTGCGGGTGCCGGCGTCAGCTTCGAGCGGGTCGTCGCCTTCTCGCGCGCCAATCCCGATTGGCCGGCGGGCCCCCTGCTGCGCCGCCGGGCCGAGGAGCGGCTGCTCACGGAGAAGAAGAGCCCAGGCGTGGTGCGCGCCTATTTCGCGAGCGCCAAGCCGGCGAGCGCGCCGGGCAAGTTCGCCCTGGCCCTGGCCCTGCGCGCCGACGGGCTCGAGGCGGATGCGGCCGAACTCGTGCATGACCTGTGGCGCGAGGAGAGTTTCGGGCGCAGCCTTGAGGCCAAGGTCACCGACGCTTTCCCCGGCGTGCTCACGGTCATCGACCACCGCTACCGGATGGAGCGCGCCCTCCTGAAGGAGGATTGGGTCACCGCCGCGCGCGCGGCCGAATATGCCGGCGGCTCCTATGCCAGCCTCGTGCGCGCCCGCCGGGCGGTGCAGGGCAAAGCCGGGGCGGCGGCCGCACTCGCGGCGGTGCCGCCGTCGCTGCGCAACGATTCGTCCTACCTGCTCTCGCGCGCCCAGTATTTCCGCCGCGCCGACAAGGCGCCGGAGGCGGCCAAGGTGCTGCTCGCCGCGCCGACCAACCCGGAGGTGCTCGCCGACGGTGACACGTGGTGGGTCGAGCGCCGCATCGTCGCTCGCAAACTGATGGATGCGGGCGAGACCAAGACTGCCTACGCCGTCGCCGCCGCGCATTCCGCCCGCACCTCCGAGAAGCGGATCGAGGCCGAATTCCACGCGGGCTGGATCGCGCTCCGCTTCATGGCCGATCCGGCCGCGGCCGAGCGGCACTTCGCGCAAGCCGCGAGTGTCGCCGAGACGCCGATCTCGCTGGCGCGTGCCGCCTATTGGCAGGGCCGCGCGGCGGAAGCCGCGGGCAAGACCATCGAGTCGAAGAGCTTCTACGAGCGCGCCGCGCTTCAGCCGATCGCCTATTACGGGCAGCTCGCCCGCGCCCGGCTCGGCCAGCACAGCCTGCCCCTGCGCCGCGCCGCCGAATTGAGCCCGACGGCGCGCGCCGCCTTCGACGACCGGCTCTTCGTGCGCGGCCTGAAGCTTCTGGCCGCCGCTCAGATGAAGGAGTTGGCGCTGCCGCTCTACATCGATGCCGCCCGCTCGCTGACCGAGGAGGCGCAGGTCAACGCGCTGGGCGAGGCCGCGGTGGAGATGCGCGACGCGCGGGCGCTGGTCTCCATCGGCAAGCTCGCCACGCAGCGGGGGCTGGCGCTGGACACCCATGCCTATCCGACCATCGGCATCCCCAATTACGAGACCTTCACCGCGGTGCCGCAGGTCGAGCGCGCCATGGTCTTCGCCATCGCCCGGCAGGAGAGCCAGTTCGATCCCCGCGCCCAGTCCGGCGTCGGCGCCAGGGGGCTGATGCAGATGATGCCGGCCACCGCCCAGCGCACCGCCAAGCGCGTCTCGACTTCTTATGAAACGGACCGCCTCACCAGCGACCCCGCCTACAACGCGCGGCTGGGCCAAGCCCATCTCGGCGAACTGATGGAGGACTGGAAGGGCTCTTACATCCTCGCCTTCGCCTCCTACAATGCGGGCGGCGGCAACGTGAAGAAATGGGTCGACGCCTACGGCGACCCGCGCCGGCCGGATGTCGATCCGATCGACTGGGTCGAGCGCATCCCCTTCACCGAGACGCGCAACTACGTGCAGCGGGTGATGGAGAACCTGCAGGTCTACCGCAACCGCCTCGATGGCAAGAGCGCGCTCATGATCGAGCGCGACCTCGCCCGCGGCGCCCGCACCGCCATCAGCGCCGAGGCGCAGCCGGTCACACCGTAGTGGCGTGACCCTGGTAGTGGCGGCGGACCAGCGCTTCCACGAAGGGCCAGAGATCGGGGACGCCGCGCTCGATCACCGGCTGGTAGCGTGCCATCACCTGCGCCTCGCTGAGGCCGTTCTCGGCCCAGGTGCCGCCCTCGGTCAGCGTATTGAGCAGCAGCGGCTGAAGCCGGTCGAGCGCCTTGGCGAACCGGGCCTCCGCCGTCTCGCTCGCCTCGAATTCCCGCCACAGCGCGACGAAGCGGTCCCGCTGCGGTTCCGGCAGGAGGCCGAAGATCCGCGCGGCTGCAGCCTCCTCGACCCGCGCCAGGGCAGCGGCGTCGTAGGCGCCGTGGATCGGCACATCGCCGGCATCGACCTCGACGATATCGTGCACCAGCAGCATCGCGACGACGCGGTTCAAGTCGAGACCGGGCGCGAGATCGCCGAGAACGAGCGCGAACATCGCCAGATGCCACGAATGCTCGGCCGAGTTCTCGCGCCGACGCTCGCCGATGGTCCGGTTCTGGCGCAGCACGGCCTTGAGCCCGTCGATCTCCGCGAGGAACGCGAATCGGCTCGCGATATCGGCAGCGTCGTCCATGTCGTTGTTCCCGGCATCGTGCGGCACGGTTGAAGGGTTCCGAACATCTGGGCAAGGCCGCTGTGCCGTCGATTTCCCACAGGCATCGCCCGCCCGATGCTTTTGGAGCGCCGCAGGGGCGCGGATAGAGTGGGCCGCCATGGCCATCACGGACCCGATCTCAGCCTCTGCCCTCCGCGACATCGAAACCCGACTGATCGCGCGCGCGACCGAGTCGGACGAGGCGGAAACGATCATCGCGGAACTCTGCGAGGCGCTGGCCGCGGCGGGCCTTCCGCTCTGGCGCTTCGGCTTGGCGGTGCCGGTCATCGACCCCGTCTTCCGCGGGGTGAGCGTCGCGTGGCGGCGCGGACAGGGCACGGCGGTGTTTCCGACGGTGCACGGACCGGAGGGCGAGGACACGTTCTTCCGCAGCCCCGTCGGCTGGCTGAGGGCGAACGACCTCTCCTTCGTGCGCTGGCGGCTCGACCGTTCGAACGGCTGTCCCGATCTACCGCTCCTGAGTGAGCTGAGGCAGCAGGGTGCGACCGACTACCTGCTCCACGCCGCCGCCTTCGCCCCCGGCAGCGCCATGGAGGGCGTCGGCATCTCGTTCGCCACCGACCGGTCCGGCGGCTTCACCGGGTCGGAGCAGGCGGCCTTGGCCGGCCTGGTGCAGGTGATCGCTCTGGTCACGGCCAAGCTCAGCCTGTCGCACACGATGCGCGAGATGCTCGGCACCTATCTCGGACCGGCGACGGGGGCGCGGGTTCTCGCGGGCGAGATGCGGCGCGGGCAGAGCACGGTGGTCCACGCCGCGATTCTGCTCGCCGACCTGCGCGGCTTCACGGCGGTGGCGGATCGCGACGATCCGCTGAAGGTGGTGGGCTGGCTCGACGAGCATTTCGATGCGCTCGGCGAGCCGGTGCAGCGCCATGGCGGCGAGATCTCGAAATTTCTCGGCGACGGCTTTCTCGCCGTCTTCCCCGTCGCCGAGCCGGATGCCCTCGCCTGCCCGGCCTGTAGGGGCGCGCTCGATGCGGCGCGCGAGGCGCTGGCGCGCAACGCCCGGCTGAACGCGTCCCGCCGCTACGATGGGCTGCCGCCGCTGGAGGCGGACATCGTGCTGCATTACGGGCGTGTCGTCTCCGGCAATGTCGGCACCGACCGGCGCCTCGACTTCACGGTGATCGGCCGGGCGGTCAACGAGGCGAGCCGGATCGAGCGGCTCTGCGACGGCTTGGAGCGGTCGCTGCTCCTCTCCGATGCCTTCGCCCGACGTTGCGGGGCATCGCTCGTCCCGGTCGGTGAGTTCGCCCTGCGCGGCGTCGGGCGCAAGCAGCGGATCTGGGGGCTGGCCCCGGAATCGGACGGTCCGTCGGAGGGGGCGGCGTGAGGCGGAGCGCCCGAGCCTCGCCCGCAGCGCGGCGACGAGCAGGTCACGAGCGCAGGCTGAGGCCAATTCCCTGGCGGTCGGAGAGCGGTGCGACGCCCGTCGGCGCGGCAGCGCGTTCCAACGGCACACCGGCCTTCTGGAGGTAATCCACCACCGCGAGCGCCCGTGCCCGCGCGAGGTCGGCGCTGGCTTCCACTCGCTCGGCTTCAGTCTTCTCGGGCTTCGGTTCAGACTTCGTTTCTGGCTTGGCCGCCTCCTGCTTCGTCTCGGCCTTGCCCTTGCTGCCCTTGTTGGCCTTCGCGTCCTTCTTGGTGTCCGCCTTGGCGGGCTTGGGTGCCGTCTCCTTCGCGGCTTCGTCGGCGACCGGGTCGATCTGGGCTTCGGGCTTCACGCCCACCGGGTCGAGATGACCCACAACCTCGATTCGCTCCGCCGGACAGGCACGCGCCAGCGCCGCGACCGCGTCGAGCACCGGATAGAACTCGGGCGCGAGCGCCGTGCTGCCCGGGGCAAAGCGCAGGGGATGCCCGGCGGTGCGCTCGGCGAGGCGCTGGCCGCACGGCCCCATATCGGCCGTCGCCGAGGGGGCCGCGTCGGAGGTGACGGCAACCGTGGCGTTCCAGCCCGCAGGCATCGCCTTCGGCAGGGATCGAGCGAGGCGGGCAGCGCTCTCGGGATAGAGGCTGGTGCCGGCCAGGCGCAGGCTGGTGCCGGTGATCGTCAGTTCGCCGCTTGCCAGTGTCGAGAGCGGATCGACCGCTGCCGCAAGGGCCGCGCCCAGATCGGCCGGCGCACCGTCGGCCAGCCGCGTGCGATCGTGGATCGATTCGCGGAAGAAACGGGGGTTGAGCCGGGCGAGCAGCGCCTCACGCGTCGCCCGATCCGGCAGATGGCCGCTCACCGTGACGTTGTCGCTGCCGCGGCGAATGCGCAGGACGTAGGGGACGATGGGACGGGCGGAGAGTGCCACGCGGCCCGCGGCGATTCCGGGAGGCCGGGCGTCGCGCATCAGCGTCTGCGCCTCGGCGACCGCGCCGGCATCCAGCGCATTGCCCTCGATCGAGACCACCTCGCCCTCGTAGCTGACATGCCCCTCGTGCAGGAGGCCCGCGAGTTGGAAGACGAAGCGCATCAGGGCCGGGCCATCGATACCCGGCGGCAGGCCTCGGGCGTCGCGCAGGCGGTCGTCGATGGCCGCCCCCTCCGCGGCCTCCGCGGCGGCTGCCCGGATCTCTTCGCGGGCGCTTTCCGAGGCGACGTGGCCGTTCAGTTCGAGGCTGCCGTCCGGCCGGCGGAAGACACCGAACCGGAAGTCTCCGACGACCGGCGGCGTGATCTCGATCGTGCCGAGGGTGTAGCCCTGCGGCGGGGTTGCCAGCGCCGTGCGCAGGGCATCGTAGGCGGCCAGACTCGCCGCTTCGCCGCGAATCGAGATGACGGTGTCGTTGAGCGTGGCGACCGCGCCGGTGGTGAGATCCTGAAGCCGCTCCACGGCGAAGGCTGCGGCATCGGGGAAGTCGCGTGGTGCGCCCCGTGCGGCCCGGGCGTTGTCGCTCAAGGTGGCGTCACGCGGCAGGGCCGGCTTCAGGCGCTGGGCCAGTTCGAAGGCGCCGACCTCGGCCGGGCGGCTGCCGGTGGCCTCGACGCGGCCGGCGGCGGGGCGCTCCACCGACCAGACGAAGGGAGAGACTTCCTCGATCACACCGGTCCGGTCGGTGAGGCGGCGGATGCCGTCGATGGCGGCGAGCCGACCGACGACCGCCTCGCGCTGGGACGCCTCCGGCGCTTCGCCCGTCGCGGTCAGGTCGCGGCCTGCCACCGAGACCCTTAGCCAGGGCTCGGGCTGCCCCTCTCCGGTCGCGGCGGCGATCGCCGCCGCCTCCCGCTCGAGGCGTTCCGTGACCCGCAGCATGCCGAAATAAGCTGCTGCGGCGATCAGCGCGAGAAGCGGAAGGCCGGCGATCCAGCCGACCCGAATCAGGCGAGACCGGAATGTGCGGCCGTGCGGCGGTACTTGCGACGGCGTAGACGACGGTGTGGACATGGGCTCGACCTCCTCGGCGGCCGGCGATGATGGCCAGAAGACAGGCCTATCGGGGCGCTTTGAAGGCCGCGACTGGTTCGCGCCGACGGGCGGCGATGCGTGCTGCCCGTGGTCCGCCCCCGCTTGGGGCAACAAAAAACCCCGGCCGCGAGGCCGGGGTCTGGAAGGTGATCGTCGTGTCCGGCTCCCGCGCGGGCGGGGGCCGGTTCGGCTTAGAAGTCGCGCTGCACGCGGAAGCGGGCCTGGAACACGTCCTCGCTGCTGACGGTGCGGGTCGGGATGTTGTTCACGAAGGCGCCCTTGTCGCTGTCGGAGACGCGACCGTTCTTGACGCCCGTTTTGATGTACTGGCCCTCGACGCCGATATCGAGATCCTTGACCGGCGACCAGATCAGGCTCGCGCCGGTGACGACCTGATAGGTGTCACGCAGAGCGGGGCTGAGGTTATAGCCGGTGGCGTTGGTGAGGTAAGAGGGAGGCGCCACGGTCGAGGCCGCGCCGACTGCCGAGTTCGCCTGGCTGACCGCCTGGCGGGCGCCCTGCGAGAACCAGATCTCACCGTAGCTGGCGTAGAAGGCCGAGCGCCATTCCGGCGACCAGTAGTGGAGGTAGGACGCCACCGCCGTGAAGCTGTTGGACAGCTCGATCCGGCCGGTCAGCGGGTTGACGATCGCGTCGGCGAGGTACTGGTTGAACGGGTTGCCCGCGTAGACCGAGGCGTTGCTCAAGTAACCGGCGGTGAAGCGGTTGATGCCGGTATAGAACGAGGCACCCTCGCCGTAGGCACCCTGAAGGTAGAGGCCGTCGCCGGGGGCGATGAAGGGCAGGTTGAACTTCATGCCGCCCTGGATCGCCCAGCCGTACTCGGTCTGCGCGCCGGCGTTGATGCCGCGTGCCGCCAGGGCCGCCGCCGTGTTGCCGGCCAGCGCGGCGCCGGTGCCGGGAACGCCGATCGAGGAACCCGCGATGAAGCCGCCGGTGTTGATGTCCTTGACGGCGGCCGAGAACTGGGCCGAGCCCCAGGCGGCGTCGTAGCGCAGCGAGCCGACGAAGTCGGGCAGGCGCGAGCGCTGCACGGCGTCGATGAAGGCCACGGCGGTGGCGTTGCCGGCGGCGTTGGTGCCGAGGATGATCGGGGTCGGGGCCGTGGTGAACACGTTGTTCAGACCGGCCTGGCCGGGGACGAGACCCGTGCTGCCGGCCGCGTCGGAGTAGAGCGGGTTCTTGCGGTAGTTCGGGTCTTCCATCGACAGCGTGACGGACCAGCCCTCGCCGAACTTCTGGGTATAGGCGAGCAGGTTGGTGGACGGCAGGTCGGAACCCAGCGACGAACCGATGATCTCGAAGTCGTGGGCGTAGAAGTCGAAGAACGAGGAGGCGCGACCGGCGGTCAGGCCGGCGAACTGTACGAACGCCTTGTCGACGTTGATGAAGTTCTGAATGCGGCCGAGCTGGTCCTGGCCGGTGCCGGAGAAGGCGTAGGCGCCGCGCAGGTTCGTACCGGAGGAATACTTCGTGTTGCCGGTACGGCTCGCGGCGTCGAGGCGCAGGAAGGCGCGCAGGGTGCCGTAGCCGGTCTGGGTGCGGGCATCGAAGTTGAAGCGGGCAAGGCCCGTGAAGCCCGAGATATCGCCGCCGCCGGGGATGTCGCGGTTGTCGCTGCCGATATAGCCATACTCGGCGCGGGCGCGGCCGGAGACACGCAGGCAGGTATCGGTACCGGGAATGTAGAAGAAGCCGGCTCCGTAAGCGGTGCAGACGCGGACGTACTCGATCGGAACGGCCTTCTTCACCGGAAGGTCGGCGGCCTGAGCCCCACCCACGACGGCCAGCCCCGCTGCCGATCCAAGGAGAAGGCTCTTCACGAGCTTCATGGTATACCCTCCAGAAGTTTCGAGACCCACGGGATCGGACTTCTGTTCTAGCCGGGCGCCCACCATCTCGTGGTCGTTCCGGCCCGTCCTTTTTTCCCTTGGAGCTTGGCCCTTCCCATCCGGGTGTCGGCCAAGCCGCAGCGGGGTTATCCCGTCCGCAGCGGCACCATGAGCGAGCGTGGCCGTACGAGCAACAGAGATGACTGTCTCGGAGCTGACACAAAGCAGCTTCCCTGCACTCTGTTGCAGCCTCGCAACTTAATCCCCGTCCGCCAGCAAAAGTTTTCCACGGATCGAAGCGTTGTGCAGGGTTCGTCGAGGGGCGGTCAGCCGCCTTGTGCCTCGCGCTGCATCTCCAGGGTCAGCCAGCGCTCCTCGGCAGCGGCCAGTTCGGCTTCCGCCGCACCGAGCATGGCGGTCGCCTTCTGAAAGCGGCCGGGATCGCGGCTATACAAGCCGGGATCGGACAGGACCTCGCGCAGTTTGGCGATTCCCGTTTCCAACTCGGCCATGCGGACGGGCAGGGTCTTCAGCTCGTGCTGTTCCTTGAAGCCGAGCTTGTTCCGCGCCGAAGCGGTTTCCGTTCGCGTCGCCTTCTCCCGCGGCTCGGCCCGTTCGCGGGCCGGCTTCTCCCGCCCGTCGCTGCGTGCCTCCACGCCGCGCCCGCGCTGGGACAGCATGTCGGAATAGCCGCCGGCATACTCGACCCAGCGCCCCTCCCCCTCGCTGACCAGCACGGTGCCGGCCACCCGATCGAGGAAGTCACGGTCGTGGCTCACCAGAATCAGAGTGCCGGCATAGTCGCCGAGCATCTCCTGGAGGAGGTCCAGGGTTTCGAGGTCGAGGTCGTTGGTGGGCTCGTCGAGCACGAGGAGGTTGGAGGGCTGGGCGAGCGCTCGAGCGATCAGCAGCCGGTTTCGCTCGCCGCCGGAGAGGACGCTCACGGGCGTGCGCGCCTGTTCGGGCGCGAACAGGAAGTCCTTGAGGTAGCCGATGACATGGCGGCTGCGCCCGCCCACCGTAACGCTGTCGCCGCTTCCGCCGGTCAACACCTCCGTGACGGTCGCGCTCCCCTCCAGTACGGCACGGGCCTGATCGAGATGGACCATGTTGAGGCTGGTTCCGAGACGCATCTCGCCCGAATCGGGCGCGAGCGCGCCGGTCAGCAGGTTGATCAGCGTGGTCTTGCCCGCCCCGTTCGGGCCGACGATGCCGAGCCGGTCGCCGCGCAGCACGCGCAGGGACAGGTCGTGGACGATCCGGCGCTCGCCGTAGGATTTCGAGACGTGCCTGGCTTCCGCGATCAGCGTGCCGGATGCCTCGCCCTCGCTCGCCGTCAGCACCGCCTGCCCCACCGGGCGGCGGTGGTCGCGGCTCTGCTTGCGCAGGGTCTGCAGGTCGGAGAGGCGACGCACGTTGCGCTTGCGCCGGGCGGTCACGCCGTAGCGCAGCCAATGTTCCTCGTCGGCGATCTTGCGGTCGAGCTTGTGCTTGTCGCGCTCCTCCTCCTCGAAGAAGGCGTCGCGCCACGCTTCGAAGCTCGAGAAGCCCTGCTCGATTCGGCGGGTCACGCCGCGGTCGAGCCAGATGGTGGATCGCGACAGGGCCGAAAGAAAGCGCCGGTCGTGGCTGATGATGATGAGGGCCGAGCGCGTGCGCTTCAGCTCGGATTCCAGCCACTCGATGGCGGGGAGATCGAGATGGTTGGTGGGCTCGTCGAGCAGCAGGATGTCGGGCTCGGGCGCGAGCGCCTGGGCGAGTGCGGTCCGGCGCGCCTCGCCGCCCGACAGGCGCTGGGGGGTCTCCGTGCCGTCGAGCCCCAGACTCTCAAGGAGATAGCGGGCGCGATGCGCGTCGTCGCCCGGCGCGAGGCCGGATTCCGCGAAGGCCAGCGTCGTCTCGAAGCCGGAAAAGTCCGGCTCCTGCGCGAGGTAGCGGATGGTGGTGCCGGGCTGCACGAAGCGCACGGCGCGATCCGGCTCCACCAAGCCCGCGGCGATGCGCATCAGGGTCGACTTGCCCGAGCCGTTGCGGCCAACGAGGCAGGCGCGCTCGCCGGGTGCGATCGTCAACTCGGCGCGCTCGATCAGCGGGGTTCCGCCGAAGGTGAGCGCGACGTCTTGAAGGGTGAGAAGCGGGGGAGCGGCCATGCCGGGCTTATGGCAGCAGCCGCACTCCGGAACAACGCAAGTGGGCCGCGCCTTTAGAGCGACTCGCAAAACTCCCGGTCTCTGACCGTTCTCGTTCTGGCGATGACAGCGCGGCGGGCGTTTGATGAGAGACGCTGACGGCGATCGCCGGAAACCGAGGGCCCTGGTTTTTTGCCGGCCCCGATTGTCGGCGCCCGCCTCCGCGGATTCAGGCTTTCGCGTCGTGCGGAGCCGGCGTCGCTTCGGGTGAAGCGTTCAGGCGGTCGGGTTGGCCGGGCCGGTCGGCGTCGAATCCGGAAGGCCGGGGCTCTCGACGGGAATCTCGGTCGGCGTGGTGCTGGGAGCCTCGGCGGGCGTTCCGCCGGGGATTTCAGGGCCGGGACCGGGCTCGGGGATCTGGGGGGAGTCGGGCGTCTCCGGTCCAGGCGTCTCGGGGCCGGGCACGGGAGTCTCCGGGATCGATCCGGGATTGGCCATATGGGTCGAAGCCTCGCTGGCGGCGGGCACCGTGCCGCCGTGTCACGCCAACGAGGCGTCGCCGAGCGGGTTCCCGTAGTCCGCTCCCCGCGATGTCTCGGCCCCAGCTATTTCTTCGTCAGGAGGAGCTTGTTGCCTTCCTTGCCGACGATCTTCTGGATCTTCTGGGCGAAGATCGAGAGCAGCAGCGGCATGCGCACCTCGACGCGAACCACGTCCTGGCCGACATCGATCTGGCCGTCCACGGTCTGGGCCATGGCCGTGACCGAGTAGTCGAGCCGGTCGCCGGTCCAGGTCAGGGTGTTGATGGCGATGCCGCTCTTGCCGAGCGCCTCGCGCACGCGAACGGTGCCCTCGTCGATGCGCCGCCGGGCCTCGTCGCGGCCGAGTTCATGCGGAATCTCGACCACCATCGGCTTCGCCATCTCGGCTCCTCATCCCTTTGCAGCCCGGATCGAAAAGCGTTCCGGGCCTGCGCGTCCTCGTTGAGACGAAGATGGGAAGCGGGCGGTTCCCCGGCAACGCCGGATGGAACGGAGGCGGTGCCTGCCTCAGCGCACCACGTTGAGCGAGACGTAGCTGACGCCCGACATGCCGATGGCGCGGGCCGAGCCGCGGGCGAGATCGATCACCCGGCCGCCGACGAACGGGCCGCGATCGTTGATGCGCACCACGACCGAGCGGCCGTTGGACCGGTTCGTGACGCGGACGCGGGTACCGAAGGGCAGGCTGCGGTGGGCGGCGGTGTAACCATTGGGGTTGAACCGCTCGCCATTGGCTGTCTTCTTGCCGCTTCCGTACCAGGAGGCCCGGCCACCCTGGGCCTGAGCGGGCAGCGCCGAGAGGGCACCGATGACGGTGGCGAGGCAGACGGCAGCGGTCCGGTTGGAAACCTTCATCGAGGATCGCATTCCCTTGTTTTTGCGACGTGTTGTGAGCGCCGCGGAAAATGAGCCCGATCCCGGCTAAAATAAGACGCGGATTTTGCACTGCGGTATGAGGCCCGGATCAGACTATCGATCGCGGTTTCAGGGTTTTGGGCCACGGCAAGAATTGATTACTTGGCGCGACGCCGGCGCTCGGTCTCTCGATATCCGCACAACTTGTCGCAAAAGAATTCAGCGTGGCTCCGCCTTCGGCCGGGAAAGCCTTGCCAAAGCTTCGCGCCCGCTTGCCCGAGTGGCAGCACAGCCTTGCATTCGATGCATGGCGAAGCCCGGCAAAAACTGCCGCCCCATATCGAGACGCAACCGTACGCCGACGGCAAACGCGACCTTTACCGTGATCGGGGCATGGTCCGGTTGTCAGTCGCGTAACCGGTGTTTGCCATGGCTTCCCCGCGTACCGCGGTCGTCGGCGCCACCGCCCGGAATCAAGTCTCGCGTACCGGGCGGATCGCGTCGGCGCCGCGGATGGGTCTTGCACCCTCCGTTCAGCGTCTTCCCAGCACCTTACCCCTCGACGAAATCCTGATCGGCGACTGTATCGCCGCGATGGACCGTCTTCCGGCCGAAAGCGTCGACTGTGTCTTCGCCGACCCGCCCTACAACCTCCAGCTCGGCGAGGCGGGACTGACCCGTCCCGACCAGAGCGTGGTCGATGCCGTCGACGACGACTGGGACAAGTTCTCCAGCCTTGAAGCCTACGACGACTTCACCCGTGCCTGGCTGAAGGCCGCGCGCCGCGTGATGAAGCCGAACGCCACGCTGTGGGTGATCGGTTCGTACCACAACATCTTCCGGGTCGGCAGCGCGTTGCAGGATCTCGGTTACTGGATCCTGAACGACATCGTCTGGCGCAAGGCCAACCCGATGCCGAACTTCCGCGGCAAGCGCTTCACCAACGCGCACGAGACCCTGATCTGGGCCTCGCGCTCGCCGCAGGCGAAGTACACCTTCCATTACGATGCCCTGAAGGCCGGCAACGAAGACCTTCAGATGCGCTCGGACTGGTTCATCCCGCTCTGCACGGGCGAGGAGCGGCTGAAGGATGAGGCGGGCCGCAAGGTCCACCCGACCCAGAAGCCGGAAGCGCTCCTGGCCCGCACGCTGCTGGCGGCGACCAATCCCGGCGACGTGGTGCTCGACCCGTTCTTCGGCACCGGCACGACCGGCGCGGTGGCCAAGCGTCTCGGGCGCCACTTCATCGGCTGCGAGCGCGACCCGACCTACGCCACCGCGGCGCGGGCCCGGATCGACGGCATCGAGACGCTGTCGGCCGCCTCCCTCGCGCTCGCGACGCCGAAGCGGGCGGAGCCGCGCATCCCGTTCCTGAGCGTGGTCGAAGCGGGCCATGTCCGCCCCGGCGAGACGCTGACCGACGAGCGCCGCCGCTTCCGGGCGACGGTGCGGCCGGACGGGCAGCTCAGCGTCGGGCCGGCGATGGGCTCGATCCACAAGGTCGGCGCCCTGGTGCAGGGCCTGCCCGCCTGCAACGGCTGGACCTTCTGGCACGCCGAGCGCGGCGGAAAACTCGTCTGCATCGACGATTTTCGGACTGAGATGCGGGGCCGAGCCGGGGCGTAGCGCTCGTCTCGGTTTCGAAAGGACAAGTCCTTTCGCGGGTGCAGGGCAGAGCCCTGCATCTTTCCCTATCGTGTCCGAACCGGTTTCGGTGCCTTCTTGACGATCCGCGCCAGATCCGAGGGCCGCGACGAGGCGAGCTTCGGGATCGGCCCACGCCGCGGCGGCGGCTCGGGCTCGGGAAGCGTGGCGAGATCGGGTTCGCGGACCGGAACCGGCTTCGGCGCCACCACGGGCACCGGGCCGGTGAGCGCGTGGGCGAGCACCTTCTTCATCGCACCGGGCAACGGCTCGGTCTCGAGCGCGTCGCGGGGGGTGAAGCGCATGCCCTCCGGCGGCTTCGTGTCCGCCGCGACGCGAGCGAGAAACACCGTCAGTTCGAGCGGGAAATGGGTGAAGCCGTGCTTCACCACGCCGGGCAGGCGCTTCCAGCGGGCATCGAGCGGCGCGTCGAGCAGGCCCTTGGCCGGATCGTAATCGGGCCGCCAATCGCTCGTCGGCGGTTCGGCCATGGCGCCGAGCAGGCCTTCCGGCGGTCGCGTGCGCAGCAGAACCGCCTCGTCTCCGGCCCGCAGCGCGACGAAGGCCGCGCCCCTTCGCAAGATCCCCTTCTCCTTCTTCAACTTGCGCGGAAACGTCTCCTGCAACCCCTCGGCGCGGGCGCGGCAGGGCAGCATCCAGGGGCAGAGGGCGCAGGCCGGGCGCTTCGGGGTGCACAGGGTTGCGCCGAGATCCATCAGCGCCTGCGCGAAATCGCCCGGCCGCCGGTCCGGCACCAGGGCCTGGGTGAACAGGCGGATCTGGGCGCGGGCGGCGGGAAGCGGCGTCTCGATGGCGTGGAGGCGGCTCATCACCCGCTCGACATTGCCATCGACCGCCGCCGCCGGCCGGTCGAAGGCGATCGCGGCGATGGCGCCGGCCGTGTAGGCGCCGATGCCGGGCAGCTTGCGCAGGCTGTCTTCGGTGTCGGGAAACCCGCCGGCGCTCGCGACCGACTTGGCGCAGGCATGCAGGTTGCGGGCGCGGGAATAGTAGCCGAGCCCGGCCCAGGCCGACATCACCGCCTCTTCCGGCGCGGCCGCGAGCGCCGCGACGCTGGGAAACAGCGTCAGGAATCTTTCGAAGTAGGGTTTGACCGCCGTGACGGTGGTCTGCTGCAGCATCACTTCCGAGAGCCAGACCCGGTAAGGGTCCGGCGTCTCACCCGGCAGCGCCCGCCAAGGCAGTGCCCGGCGGTGGCGGTCGTACCAAGTGAGGAGGTCGGCGGCCGAGGCGGCGGGCATGGCCTGTCCATAGCGGGAGCGCGGCCGCGAAAACAGCGCCTTGCCGAAATGTGACGCGGCTGAACGCCGAGCCTTCCGCACCCACCGAAGGCCGGCCCGGCCGGAACGCATTCCAGCCTGCGCCGAAGCCCGCTATCCTGGGCTGTATGATCCAGGCGCTCCTGATCCTCTTCCTGTTCGTCGCCGGTCCCGGCGTCTTGCTGATCCTGTGCCGCATGGCGATCGGCACCGATTTCGCCATCATGCTTTGGCGACATGCCGTCCGCTGGATCTACGCCGTCCTGCTCCTCGTCGGTGCGGCCGGCCTTGCGCATTGGGGCCTCGTCTCGGGCGTGGCCGAAACGGATACGGGACCTCAGTATTTCATGGCGCTCTGCCTGGAATTCGTGACCTTTCTCTCCGCCTTCATCGCCTGGACGATCGCGAACGTCCTCAAGCGAAGCCGTTCCAGGGATCCGGTTCATGCGTGATGCCGGGACAGGCCGAGAGGGCTGATGTCACCGGCTCGGGAGTCTCGCTTCCGACTCCCGCGCGGACCGCATTTCGGGTAGGTTCGCCGGAGGGACGCGCTGACCGAGCGGCCCTTGTGTTCCGGAGTGCCGATGGCGCGCGTCAAACCGCTGAGCGAACTGATCGAGGGCTGCATCGGCCCGGCCTTTGCCGCGCAGGGCTTCGCCTCCTCCGATATCCTCGCCGCGTGGCCGGACATCGTCGGCGCGCGGCTCTCCGAGGCCTGCCAGCCGGTCAAGCTCGAATGGCCGCGCCGGGCCCGCCGCGACGCGGAGGGCCGGCCGGAGCCCGGCACCCTGGTGGTGAGGGTCGAGGGCGCCTTCGCCCTCGAACTCCAGCATCTCGCGCCGATCGTGATCCAGCGCGTCAATGCGCATTACGGCTGGGCCTGCATCGGCAAGATCGTCATGCGTCAGGACCGCGTGCATCGGGCGACACGCCGTGCCCCGCAGATAGCCCTCGACCCGGCGCGGCGCGGCGAGGTGGCGCTGGCGGTGGCGCGCATCGAGGAGGAGCGCCTGCGCGACGCCCTCGACCGGCTCGGCATCGCTGTCGTGGCGCGGCGATAGCGACGCGGGCCTCACAACCGATAAACCGAAGGACGTGCGGGCGGCGGCGCGGCGTGATAAGCGGCTTGCGAAAGGCCGTGCGGCGACGCGTCCCCCGGCCGGACGGAGCCGTTCCGTCCTATCCTGCGCGGTATCGGGCCGAATGCGGCCCGCGAACGGAGCCCGCCCCTGCCATGATCACCCGGCGCGACGCCCTGAAACTGACCGGCCTTGCCCTCGGCACCGCCGCCCTGCTTCCCCGCTTGACCTTCGAGGCGCTGGCGCAATCGGCTGACACGGCCGCGCTGATGCAGCCCGGCCCCCTCGGCGATGTCTGGCTCGGACCGGCGGACGCCAAGGTGACGATCATCGAATACGCTTCGATGACCTGCTCGCACTGCGCCCACTTCCACGCGACGACGTGGCCGGTGCTGAAGGAGCGCTACATCGACACCGGCAAGGTGCGCTTCACCCTGCGCGAGTTCCCGCTCGATCCGCTTGCCACCGCCGCCTTCATGCTGGCCCGCTGCGACGGCGAGGCGAAATACTACCCGATCACCGATCTGCTGTTCGACCAGCAGCAGAATTGGGCCTTCGTGCGTAAGCCGCAATCGCCCGTCGATGCCCTGGAACAGCTCCTGCGTCAGGCCGGATTCTCGAAGGAGAAGTTCGAGGCCTGCCTGAAGGACCAGAACACCTACGCCGCCATCAACGCGGTCAAGACCCGCGGCCTCGACACCCTCAAGGTTGAATCGACGCCGACCTTCTTCATCAACGGCGAGAAGCGCGCCGGCGCCCTCTCGATCGAGGAACTGGAGAAGATCATCAAGCCGATCCTGGGGGCCTGATCCGGCTTCCGAAAGCCGTGGAAAAATCTAAAATTATGTTGTTCCATCAACAGCTTAATAGGCAGTTTGGCCGCCTTGACACTCAAGGTTGGCGAAACTATGGTGCGCCGCGCCGAGGGGGTGAAACCTTTCGCTCCGCTCCCGACGACGTGTGGGGTCGCCCGTGAGCGGCGGCCCGGCAGGTGATGGGAGCGGGCCGGAAAAGGCTCCCGCCGACGGCGATCTCTCCGCGAGGCTCAAGCGTCTCGAGACGCAGCTCGAAGGCAAGCGGCCCAACGCCGCGCCCGACAAGCTTGCGCGCACCGGCTCGTCCGGCGGGGCTGCCCCGCTCGGTCAGGCCATGCGGCTCTCGACCGAGTTCATCGCGGGTGTGATCGCCGGGGGAATCCTCGGCTACATCGTCGATCATCTCCTCGGCACCAAGCCGTGGGGCATGATCGTGCTGTTGATGCTGGGCTTCGTGACGGGAATCTACAACGTCATGCGGGTCAGCGGCTTCAGCGCCAAGAAAAACTGAGAAAGATCGCCGGTATGGGTCTCCAAGACGCCTCAAGGGTCTTGAGACTCGCCCGGCATCGTGTAAGGGCGACGCGCGACAGACGGGAGCCGCAAAGGTTTCCTCGCGCGACACACAAAGGGGCGGAAGCGGGCACATGGCGGTCAGTATCGACCCGATCCACCAGTTCGAGCTGCAGCCGCTCGTCTCGCTGGGTCACATCGGCAACCAACAGCTCGCGTTCACGCAATCGGCTCTCTACATGTTCGCCGCGGTGGGTATCATCGCGCTGCTGACCATCGTGGCGACCTCCGGGCGCTCCGTGGTTCCGGGCCGTCTCCAGGCGCTGGCCGAGACGCTCTACGAATTCATCGCCGATACGGTGCACCAAGCGACCGGCGAGGACGGCAAGCGTTTCCTGCCGCTCGTGTTCTCCCTGTTCATGTTCGTGCTCATCCTGAACCTGCTCGGGATGATCCCCTACGCCTTCGCGGTGACCAGCCACCTTATCGTCACCTTCGGCCTCGCGCTGGTCGTGATCCTGACCGTGGTGATCTACGGCGTCGCCAAGCACGGCACCCACTTCCTCGGTGTGTTCGTGCCGTCGGGCGTGCCGAAGCCGCTGCTGCTCATCATGGTGCCGATCGAGATCGTGTCGTTCCTGTCGCGTCCGATCAGCCTCTCGGTTCGTCTCTTCGCCAACATCCTGGCCGGCCACATCGCGCTGAAGATCTTCGCCTTCTTCGTGGTCCAGCTCCTGGTTGCCGGCGCCTGGGGCGTGCTCTCGCCCCTGCCGCTCGCGCTCACCATCGCGCTGACGGCTCTCGAGTTCCTCGTCGCGGCCCTTCAGGCTTACGTCTTCGCGACGCTGACGGCGGTCTACCTCGCCGACGCCCTCCACCCCGGCCACTGATCCTTTCCGGCCGGACCCTTCCGCCCTCAACGAACCCCGTTCGAACTTCAGGAGTGTTTCATGGATCCCGTCGCTGCGAAGTACATCGGCGCCGGTCTCGCCTGCCTCGGCATGGCGGGCGCCAGCATCGGCCTCGGCAACCTGTTCGGCCAGTTCTACGCGGGCGCCCTGCGCAACCCGTCGGCCGCCGATAGCCAGCGCACCAACCTCCTCCTGGGCTTCGCGCTCACCGAGGCGCTCGGCATCTTCTCGCTGCTCGTCGCGCTGCTGCTCCTCTTCGCCGTCTGACGCGTCGTTCATCGGGGGAGCGCGGGCCGGCTAGAGAGCCCGCCCCGCGCTCCCCCGCTCGTTGAGAGCGCCTCGCGAAACCTCCTCTGCTCGGTCGTCCGTCCCTCCGTACGGCGGCGCAGCGGAGGTTTCGTGAGAGACTCCGATCCGGCCGCTCCGCCCGCGGAGCCGGCCTTCCGACGTCACCGGACAGGGCCATGGCCGAGCAGAAGAATCCCCTCACGACCCCCTCCCCGAACGCGGACACGACGATCGTCCCGGCGGGAGGCCCGCACACCCATACCGAGCAGCCCTCCGGCGGCCATGGCGGCGCCTTTCCGCCCTTCGAGAGCCACACCTTCCTCTCGCAGTTGATCTGGCTCGCGCTGGCCTTCGGCCTGCTCTACTACCTGATGTCCAAGGTTGCGCTGCCGCGCATCGAGGCGATCCTCGGCGACCGCGCCGGCCGGCTCTCGTCCGATCTGACCGAGGCGCAGCGCATGAAGACCGAGGCCGACGCCGCCGGCGAGGCCTACGAGAAGTCTCTGCGCGAGGCGCAGGCGAAGGCGCAGGCCATCGCCCAGGAGACCCGCAACACCCTCTCGGCCGAGGCCGAGGCCAAGCGCAAGACGCTCGAAGCCGAGCTGAACCAGCGGCTCGCCGCCTCCGAGGCGACCCTCCGCACGCGCACGAACGAAGCCATGGGCAATGTCCGCGCGATTGCCGGCGAGACCGCCTCGGCGATCGTCGAGCGGCTGACCGGCCAGGCCCCCGACCAGGCGAGCCTGAACCGCGCCCTCGACGCGACGCCCGCCGTACACTGATCCGAGGGCCGGCCCGTTGCCGGCCCCTCCCATCCGACCCCGCCCGGCCCGCCGGGCGGAAGGCCGATCAAGGGTTTGAAACCGACATGTTGTTGACCGCGGAATTCTGGGTCGCCGTCGCCTTCGTGGCGTTCCTGGTCATCGTCTGGCGGGTCGGCGGCTTCTCGATGATGACCAACGGGCTCGACAGCCGCGCCAAGCGCGTGCGCCACGAGCTCGACGAGGCCCGCCGCCTGCGTGAAGAAGCCGCGGCCGTGCTCGCCGACTACAAGCGCCGCCGCGCCGAGGCCGAGCGCGAGGCCGAGGCGATCATCGCCGGTGCCCGCGAGGATGCCGAGCGCATCGCCGCCGAAGGCCATGCCCGCCTCAACGATTTCGTGGCCCGCCGCACCAAGAGCGCCGAGGCCAAGATCGCCCAGGCCGAGGCGCAGGCCTCCGCTCAGGTTCGGGCCGCGGCGGCCGACGCGGCCGTGAAGGTCTCCGAGACCCTGCTGCGTGAGCGCCTCCAGGGCGCGGCGGCGCAGGATCTCCTCCGGGCCAGCCTCGGCGACGTGAAGAGCCGCCTCCAGGCCTGAATCCGACACCTCCGGTCGAACGGGCCCTTGCCGGGTTTCGGCAAGGGCACGACGCAAATCCGCAAGCGGCGTCGATCGGACCCGCTAAGGTCCTCGGACGCACTCGCGGAGCCGGCCACTCAACGACTTGATCGGTCCTGCGACACCCGGCCCTGCCGGGTGTTTTCGCGTGTAGAACCGGCCGGATGCGCCGCAGTGCCGCATCGCGGGGCCGATCCCGTTAAAAATTTTGAAGACAGGCGAAAAATCACCTGTGCTTGGCCTGTGGTGCCGCGGCGTGTACGAATAGTGCCTGAAAAACACCCCCGTGAACGCCGACGGGAGAACGGGTGGGTTTGCCCGTAAACAACGAAAAGAGGCTACGCTCATGAGCGCCGGAACTGCGACCGACAACACCGACCTCGACACCTTCTTCTCGGCTCATCTTGCCGAAACGGATCCCGAGATCGCCAAGGCCATCTCGCAGGAGCTGGGCCGGCAACAGCACGAGATCGAGCTGATCGCGTCTGAGAACATCGTCTCGCGCGCCGTGCTCGAAGCGCAGGGCTCGGTGCTGACCAACAAGTACGCCGAGGGCTATCCGGGTCGGCGCTACTACGGCGGCTGCCAGTTCGTGGACATCGCCGAGGAACTGGCGATCGATCGGGCCAAGCGCCTGTTCGCCTGCGGCTTCGCCAATGTGCAGCCGAATTCCGGCTCGCAGGCGAACCAGGGCGTGTTCATGGCCCTGATGCAGCCGGGCGACACCTTCCTCGGCCTCGACCTCGCGGCCGGCGGCCACCTCACCCACGGCGCGCCCCCGAACGTCTCGGGCAAGTGGTTCAAGCCGGTCTCCTACACCGTGCGCCGCGAGGACCAGCGCATCGACATGGAGCAGGTCGAGCGCCTCGCCCAGGAGCACAAGCCGAAGGTGATCATTGCCGGCGGCTCGGGCTACCCGCGTCACTGGGACTTCGCGAAGTTCCGTGAGATCGCTGATTCCGTCGGCGCCTACTTCTTCGTCGATATGGCCCACTTCGCCGGCCTCGTCGCCGCGGGCCTGCATCCTTCGCCGTTCCCTCACGCGCACGTCGCCACCACGACGACGCACAAGACCCTGCGCGGCCCGCGCGGCGGCATGATCCTGACGAACGACGAGGCGCTGGCTAAGAAGTTCAACTCGGCGATCTTCCCCGGCCTCCAGGGCGGCCCCTTGATGCACGTCATCGCCGCCAAGGCGGTGGCCTTCGGCGAGGCGCTGAAGCCCGAGTTCAAGATCTACGCCCGCCAAGTGATCGACAACGCCCGCGCGCTGGCCGACACCATCATCTCCGGCGGCTACGACATCACCTCGGGCGGCACCGACAACCACCTGATGCTGGTCGACCTTCAGAAGAAGGGCCTGACCGGCAAGGCGGCCGAGGCGGCGCTCTCCCGGGCCGACATCACCTGCAACAAGAACGGCGTGCCGTTCGACCCGCAGAAGCCGACGATCACCTCCGGCATCCGTCTGGGCACGCCGGCCAGCACCACCCGCGGCTTCGGCGTCGCCGAGTTCAAGCAGGTCGGCTCGCTGATCGTTCAGGTGCTCGATGGCATCGCCGAGAAGGGCGATGGCGGCGACGCGGCGGTCGAGGCGGCGGTGAAGGAGAAGGTCCACGCCCTCACCGATCGATTCCCGATCTACGCCTAAGCCTGATCGAAACACGTCCGGCCCGTCATGCGGGCCGGTGCGGCCGCGGATCTCCCGATCCGCGGCCGCTGTCGTTCCGGGGCTGCCTCGGAGTTAATCCATGTCAGGTTTGTCGTTCCGGGGAGTGTACACGTCGTTGCATCCTTGAAATGATGTGGGTCGAGCATCCTTCACCTGAAGGTTGCGCGGCACCGCTCGGGAGGGCGACCCTGCATCTCTCGCTTCACACGGATTACGGCCTGCGTCTGGTCATGCACCTGACGCTGGCGGAGCGGGGAGCCTGGGTCGCGACCCCGGCCGTTGCGCAACGCTTCGATATCTCGGTGCACCATCTCCAGAAGATCGCCCAGACGCTGGTCCGGGCCGGTGTCGTCGAGGCGAGGCAGGGCCGCTCCGGCGGCGTGCGTCTCGCACGGGACGCCCGCGAGATACGGCTCGGACGGCTCGTCGCCGATCTGGAGGGGGTCGGGACAGTGGTCGATTGCAAGCGCGACCCCTGCCCGCTCATGGGCCGCTGCCGCCTCAAATGGGCCTTCGACGCGGCGGAGCAGGCGTTCTTCCTCGAACTCGACCGCCTCACCCTCGCCGACGTGGTGGCTGGACCGACGGCAGCCGCACTCCGCGCCCTGTTTCGCGCCGAACCGGGAGACGGGGGTGCGACGCCCGACACGCCTGTTCCGACCGATCCCACTCCTGGCAATTGAGCGGCGGGTGGGGCAGAGAGGGGCGGCTTTTAAGAGCGTCCGGGACGAGGTGGTGAGCGCGCGATGCGGTGTCCGTTCTGCGGAGGTCCCGACACGCAGGTGAAGGATTCGCGGCCGAGCGAGGATTCCTCGGCGATCCGCCGCCGCCGCGTCTGCCCGGATTGCGGCGGACGCTTCACGACCTTCGAGCGGGTGCAGTTGCGCGAACTCGTCGTGCTCAAGCGCTCGGGCAAGCGCGTGCCGTTCGACCGCGACAAGCTCCAGCGCTCGATCGATGTGGCGCTTCGCAAGCGCACGGTCGATCCCGAGCGTGTGGAGCGCCTCGTCAACGGCATCACCCGGCGCCTGGAGAGCGGCGGCGAGGGCGAGGTCACCAGCGAGGCCATCGGCGAGGCGGTGATGGAGGGCCTGAAGGGGCTCGACGACGTCGCCTATGTCCGCTTCGCGTCGGTTTACAAGAATTTTCGCGAAGCGCAGGACTTCCAGGATCTGCTCGGCACCCTCGGTGAGCGGTTGGAGGGCGAAGGCGTCCTGCCCGAAGAGGGGGAGGCTGTGCCCGCCCCTCCCGACGAGCCAGTTGCCGCGCCGCGCCGCGGCCGTCCGGCCCGGAAGCGGGCGTGACGGGGCGAGCCGTGGACGTGTCCGTGCAGGAAGCCCTCGACTGGCGCGCCATGCGCCTCGCCCTCGCGCTGGGGCGGCGCAATCTCGGCCGGACCTGGCCGAATCCGAGCGTCGGCGCCGTCATCGTGGCCGAGGGCCGTATCGTCGGTCAGGCGGTGACGGCGGTCGGCGGTCGCCCGCACGCGGAGCCGCTGGCGCTCGCCATGGCCGGCGAGGCCGCGCGCGGCGCCACGCTCTACGTCACCCTCGAACCCTGCTCGCATCACGGCCGCACGCCGCCTTGCACCGACGCGACGATCGCCGCCGGGATCGCCCGCGTGGTCACCGCGATCGAGGATCCCGATCCCCGCGTCGCCGGGCGCGGCCATGCGGGTTTGCGCGCGGCCGGGATCACGGTGGAAACCGGCCTGCTGCGCGAGGAGGCCGCCCGCGACCATCGCGGCCATTTCTCCCGCGTGATGCGCGGCCGCCCGAGCCTGCACCTCAAGCTCGCCCGGACCCGCGACGGGTTCGCGGCGCCTTCGACCGGCGAGCGGCTGAAGATCACCGGTCCGATCGCCGACGGGGCGGTGCATCTGTGGCGGGCCCATGCCGACGCGATCATGGTCGGCATCGGCACCGCCCGCGCCGACGACCCCTCGCTGACCGTGCGGCTGCCGGGGCTCGCCGAGCGCTCGCCGTTGCGGATCGTGCTCGACTCGACGCTGCGCCTCAACCCCGCGAGCCACCTCGTGCGTGGGGCCCGCGATCTGCCGACCCTGGTTCTCACCGGGCGCGGCGCCCCGGCCCATGCTCGGCGGATGCTCGCCTCCTTCGGCGTCGAGATCGCCTTCGTGCCGACCGACGCGCAGGGCCGCATCGATCTGCCCGCCGCGCTGAACGCGCTGGCGGAGCGCGGCCTGACCCGGATCTGCAGCGAGGGCGGGCCGGCGCTTGCCGACGCGCTCGCGGCGCACGATCTCATCGATGCCTGCACGCTCATCACCGGCCCCATGGTGCTGGGTGAGGCTGGCGGCTTGCCGGCACTCGGGGCGAACCTCGCCCGCCGCCTCGCCGACGGCTCCCTGAGGGTGATCGAGACCCGCGACTACGGCCCCGACACGGCGGTCACCTACGAGAGGATCTGACATGTTCACCGGACTCGTCAGCGATGTCGGCCGCGTCGTCTCGGTGGAGGGCTCGGAGCGCCTGCGCCGGATCGTGATCGAAAGCGCCTACGATCCTGCCGGTATCGCGCTCGGCGCCTCGATCGCCTGCTCCGGCCCCTGCCTCACCGCCGTCGCGGTGGAGCCGCATGGCGCGGGCTGCCGCTTTTCGGTCGATGCCGCCGCCGAGACCCTCGCCCGCACCACCGTGGGCACGTGGCGCGAGGGCACGCGGCTCAACCTCGAACGCTCGCTCAAGCTCGGCGACGAACTCGGCGGCCACCTCGTCACCGGCCATGTCGACGGTATCGCCGAGATCCTCGCCCGCGAGACGGTGACGGGCGAGGACAATCCCTGGGGGGCGAGCGAGCGCTTCACCCTGCGGGCACCGGCCGCGCTTGCCGGCTTCATCGCGGAGAAGGGCTCGATCTGCCTCGACGGCACCTCGCTCACCGTCAACGCGGTCTCGGGCAGCGATTTCTCGGTGCTGCTGATCCCGCACAGCCTCTCGGTCACGACCTGGGAGGAGCGCCGCGAGGGGGATCGGATCAATCTGGAGGTCGATCTGCTGGCCCGCTACGCCGCGCGCCTCGCCGAGACGCGCGGGTTGTTGCCGCCGTAAGGACCGGCCCCGCTTAGTGGCTCTCGCAAAACTCCCGCTGCCTCGTCCTCGCCAAAGCGAGAACGGTCAGAGATCGGGAGTTTCGTGAGGCACTTTTAACGGCCGTCGTAGGATGCGGCGAGACTGTTCAGGATCTGGTTCGTCTCGGCGTCGTACTTCTTGTCGCCCTCCGGCGAGGCCCAGTAGCTCACCAGCAGATGGCGCTGGCTCTCGGCTTTCGGCACGACCGAGAGGTAGCGCAGCACCGTCGGTTTGCCCTCGTAGGTCGCCGGATATTCGGTGACCTTGAGGGCGTAGGTCGGGAAATCGACCTCCTTCGACTGGCCCTCGCCGGTGATCTTGACGCCTTGTTCCGTGAAGTAGGCGTTGTGCTCGCCGAGCAGGGCCTTGAACTGGGCCGGCTTGTAGCTCTCGAACCAGAGGTAGATTTCCTCGTCCGCGGTCCGCGCCTGGACGCCACGGTCGATCGTGGTCACCGTCCACGCGGCCGGGATGTCGACGGAGATCGGCCGATCTCCGGGGACGAGCGTGACCTTCTTGGCAACGGCGGCGCTGCCGGCCAGCAGAAAGAAGGCGAGTGCCGCGCCGGCCAAGAATTTCGGCGACCCGATCGTCATGAATATCCCCTCTCGGCCCGCCTCTTTGTGAGCGAGCCGGCCCTAGACTTGCCGTCGGTCCCGGCTTTCGGCAATGCACGGCCGTCCCAAATCGACAGAAACCTTTTCCCCGAGACGGTGAGCCCCGGAAATCGTGCCGATGGGGGCCCGCACTGGGTGAACGCAGGATGCCTCTCCGGCTCGACAAGTTTTCGTGAGGAGGCTCGCCGGCCAATTCGTGAGGAAGACTTAACCCTTCCCATCGAGTCTTCCGCGTCGATTCGGTTTCGTTTCGTGAAGGGGCGGTGGCCACCATGACGGTTACAGGACGCCGCGACAGGGTGCTGGCGGCGCTCACCGCACTGAGCGGTGCCCTTCTCCTCGCCGTCCTTCTGGGACGGGGCGCGCTGCGCGATGCCGGCTTCAACTCGCACGGGGCGCTGGCCGACGCGTTCCTGCACGGCCGGCTCTGGGTCGAGCGCTGCCCCGAGATCGATTGCGCCGTGTTCGAGGGGCGCACCTACATCATCTTTCCGCCCCTGCCGGCACTGCTGCTGACGCCGTTCGTCGCCCTGTTCGGCTTTCCTGGTTTCAAGGGCTTCGTGCTTCTGGGCCTGGGCCTGTCGGCCCTGAGCCTGCTCGCCTGGAGCCGCATCTTCCGCGCGCTGGAGGTCGAGCGCGGGCAGGCCTTGTGGCTGCTTGCCGCGCTCGCCTTCGCCAGCCCGCTCTATCAGGTCACGCTGCGGTCGGACGGCGTCTGGTTCTTCTCCCAGACCGTCGGCTTCCTGATGATGACGTTGAGCCTGTGGGCGGTGATCTGCCGGAATTCGCTGCCGCTCGCCGGATTGTTCGTCGGCCTCGCCTTCCTGTGCCGGCAGATGGCGATCTTCTATCCGCTGTTCCTGCTGGTTCTGGCCCTGCCCCGCGGGCGCCCGCTGCTGGCGAACCCGGCCTCGGTGGCGAAATCCGCGATGCTGGCGGGGCTGCCGGTCGCGGCGGCCCTCGCCGTCTACTGCGCCTACAACGCCGCGCGCTTCGGAAGCCCGTTCGAGACCGGCTACGCCTTCATCCACAATCCCGGCCAGGACAGCTTCATCTGGCGGCGCATCACCGAGGGCGGCCTGTTCTCGCGCGACTACCTGCTGTTCAACACGCTCTACCTGTTCCTGCAGGGGATCCATTTCGAGTTCGGCGGCCCCCGGCTGACGGAACTGGTCGGCTTCGACAAGGCCGGCACGGCGCTCCTCGTGGCGAGCCCGTGGCTGCTGCTGGCTTTCTACGCGCGGCTCGACCGGGTCTTCGCCGCCGGGGCGGCGACCATCGCGGTCATCGCCGGGATCACCCTGTTCTACCACTCGAACGGCGCCGAGCAGATCGCGACCCAGCGCTACGCCCTCGACTGGCTGCCGATCCTGATCGTGCTGATGGTGCGCGGTGAACGCCCGCCGGCCTTCGCCGCCCTGCCGATCCTCGTCACCTGGGGGGGCGTCGCCAATCTCGCCGTGGTGACGCTGCTGACCCTCTACCGGCTCTGAGGCTGAGGCCGCAGGGTTGCGCCGAAGGTGAGAAGCCGGTGGCCGAGATAGTTCGCCACGGCGCCGACGGCGATGCCGACGCCGTGGCCGAGGGCTTGCGCCACGGCCGGGCTCAGATCCGGCAGCAGGCCGGTCAGGCCGTCGATCATCAGCCTGCTGACCGCGAGGACCACGGCCGCGCCGACGGCGTTGACCGCGAGGAACAGGGCGAGCTGCCCGCGCAGCGACCCGTGCGAGGCCGCCCGGAACACGAAGGCGCGGTAGAGCCAGAAGCCGGCAGCCATGCCGATGCCGTAGGCCACGATCAGGGCCGCCTCGAACGGCATCACCAACGAGAACAGGATCCGCGCGAGCCAGTTGATCGCCGCCGCCGAGCCGCCCGCGATCAGGAACCGGACGACCTCGCTTCGCATCACAGCCCGAACTCTCTTGGGAGGAGGCCGGGCGGCAGGCCGAAGGCCGCCACCGCGAAGGCGAGACCGGCCATACCCGCGAGCACGAGGCTCGGGCGGTCCTTGACCGCGAAGGCGACCGGGTCGTCGTGGAGCGCGTCGCGGCCCGCCAGCAACCAGATCCGGCTCATGAACAGGACGAGGATCAGCGGGAAGCTCCACAGGGCCAGCGGCGCGGCGAGCACGGCGTGGCGGAACGCCTCGTTGGCGAGATACAGGATGAAGATGACGACGCTGGCGAGCCCCGAGGCGACGCCGAAGGCGAGCACCACCGGCTCGTCCGCCGGCTCATAGCCGCGCCCGGCGATGGTGCCGGCCTGGCCGCGCCGCGCGGCCCCGCGCAGCTCCGTGTGGCGCTTGGCGAAGGACAGCGAGGTGAACAGGAACATCGAGAAGGTCAGGAGCCAGGGCGACCACGCCACCGCGACTGCCGCGACGCCGACCGCGATGCGCAGCGAGAACAGGCTCCCGAGCGTCAGCGCATCGAGCATCGGCACCCGCTTGAGCCATGCGGAGTAGGTCAGCGTCAGGGCGAGATAGGCGAGCACGCCGGTGAGCACCGCCGCCCCCGCCCAGGCCGCGACCGCCAGCCCGCCCACGAGGCCGAGCACCATCGCCGCCAGACCGGTGGCGATGGGAAGCCGGCCGCTCGCCAGGGGGCGCTCGCGCTTCGACCAGTGCGCCCGGTCGTGGGAGAGGTCGAGGAGGTCGTTCAGCAGGTAGCTCGCCGAGGCGACGAGGCCGAGCGCGAGGAAGGCCAGGCCTGCGCTCCCCCAGGCTAACGCGTCCCCGGCCCGGCCGCCGAGGACGAGCGGCACGAAGACCAGGGCATTCTTGGCCCATTGGTGCAGGCGCAGGGCCTTGAGCAGTGCGCGCGAACGCGAGGCGGCGGGAAATTCCTCGACCGGCTTGCCGAGCCGCCGCGCCGCGCGGAGTACGGAACCGGAGGCTCCCACGACGATCACCCGCCGTGCCGCGACCCAGACCGGAAGGTCGGCCCTGGCATCGCCCGCATAGTCGAAGCCCTGCGGGTAGAGCGCCCGGAGTTGCGCGGCCTTCGTCTCCCCCTTGAGGTTCCGCACCCCGTCGCTCGCCACCACCCGGTCGAAGACGGGAAAACGCCTCAGGGCGCGCAGAGCCATCAACTCGTCGGCGGCGGTGGCGAGCACGATCGCCTGGCCCGCCGCCTTCTGCGCCTCGATATGGGCGAGCAGCGCCGCGTTGACCGGCAAGGACGTGACGTCGAGCACGGCGCCTTCCGCGATGCGGCGCTTGAAGAAGGCGCGTCCCCGCGGCAGCCACAGCAGCATCACCAGCAGCATCAGCGGGTTGCGCCGCAGCAGCGCGATGATGCCTTCTAGGAGAAGGTCCGTGCGCAGCAGCGTGCCGTCGAGGTCGATCACCAGCGGCACCGGCCGCGGTGCCGAGGCCGCGTCCTCTGTCCGGGCCGGGGCCGTCTTTGCCCTTCGCGCCTGCGCCGTCGCCATGCTGGATAACCCCCGTTTCCAGTGCGGGATCGATGGTCGAGGGCCCGCAAATTTGCGTTCGACAGTCTATTGCCGGGATCGACTTCGGTCCGGTTAATAAGGGGCATCGCAGGTTGTGGCGGCGGTACTTCCGCCTGATTTGATTGATCAAACCTTTTCGATCCGACGGAAAGGCGACGCTTCTCCGGGCCGGAACATGCGCCCCGGTCGTGCACCCGTCGCGCCCCGTGCCGCTTGTGGAGCCCGCGCCACTTGGGCTAACCCTCCGGCCCGCCCCGAACTTTCGTCAACTCGCCCCGGAACGACAGTCGCATGGTCTCCCAACGCCGGGACGCGGACGCGCCCAAGGACAGCCCCAAGGACAGCCCTGAGAGCATCCTCGAAAGCCTCGTCGGCACCCGCGTGCTGGTGGTCGAGGCGCGCTACTACGACGACATCGCCGACGAATTGCTGGCGGGTGCCCGCGCGGCGATCGAGGCGGTCGGCGCCGAGGCGCGGGTGTTCACGGTGCCGGGCGCCCTCGAGATCCCCGCCGCCATCGCGATCCTGATGGATGCCGGCCGCAAGGCCGGCGGCCCCTACGATGCGGCGGTGGCGCTTGGCTGCGTCATCCGCGGCGAGACCGGCCACTACGACATCGTCGCGGGCGAGAGCGCCCGCGCGCTGATGGACCTTTCCGTGGCCGAGCACCTGCCGCTCGGCAACGGCATCCTCACCGTGGAGACCATGGAGCAGGCGCTCGCCCGCGCCCGGGTCTCCGACATGAACAAGGGCGGCGGTGCAGCGGAGGCGGCCCTGAGCCTCCTCGCCATCAAGCGCGCCGCCAATCTGGAACCCGCCCGATGACAGACCCCGCCGCGACACCGGCCCAACCGAAGCCGAACGCCCGCACCGGCGCCCGCCTCGCCGTGGTGCAGGCGCTCTACGAGATGGAGATCTCGGACAAGGGCGTGATCGAGGCGCTGGCCGAGTTCGAGGCCTTCTGGATCGGTCAGGAGGTCGACGGTGTCGTCCACCCCCCGGCCGAGATCGCGTTCTTCCGCGACGTGCTCCGTGGTGCCGTGGAGGAACAGCGCGCCATCGACCCGAAGCTCGACACGGCGCTGGCGAAGGGCTGGCCGCTGCGCCGGCTGGAAGCGGTGCTGCGCGCCATCCTGCGGGCGGGCGCCTATGAGCTGATGTTCCGCCGCGACGTGCCGGCCCGCGCCGCGATCTCGCAATATGTCGAGGTCGCCTACAGCTTCTACGGCGGCGACGAGCCGGGCATGGTCAACGCCGTGCTCGACCGGGTCGGCCGCGAGGTGCGCTCCACCGAGTTCGGCATTCCGGCCGCTCCCGGCCCGGCGACGGCGAAGAAGGGCTGACCGGAATGGCGCGCGCGGGCGAGGAGGCGCTGATCGCGCGCTACTTCGCGCCGCTCAGCGGCCCCGGCGCCGAGGGCCTGCGCGACGACGCCGCGAGCCTGACGCCGACGCCTGGCCACGACCTCGTGGTGACCGCTGACGCCATCGTGGCCGGCGTGCATTACTTCCCCGATGACCCGCCCGGCTCCATCGCCAACAAGGCGCTCGGCGTGAACCTGTCGGATCTCGCCGCCAAGGGCGCCCGCCCGCGCGGCTTCCTCCTGACCCTCGCGCTGCCGGACGACTGGACCGAAGCGTGGCTCGCGGGTTTCGCCGAGGGACTCGGCGCGGCAAGCCATGCCCATGGCTGCCCGCTGCTGGGCGGTGACACCGTGCGCTCCGGCGGCCCGGCGCTGATCGGCGTGACCGCCTTCGGCGAAGTGCCGGCCGGCGGGATCCTGCGGCGGCAGGCGGCGCAGGCGGGCGACCGGCTCTGCGTCAGCGGCACCATCGGCGACGCGGCTTTGGGCCTCGCCCTGCGGCTGACGCCCGATCCCGCGCTGGCCCCCCTCCACCGCGATGCGCTCCTCGATCGCTACCTTCACCCGCGCCCGCGGCTGGCGCTCGGCCCCGTGCTGCGGCGCCACGCCCGCGCGGCCATGGACGTCTCGGACGGATTGGCGGGCGATCTGACGAAGATGTTCGCCGGCATTGGCCTGACCGCCCGGATCGACGTGCCGGCGGTGCCGCTCTCGCCGGCCGCGCAGGCGGCCATCTCCGGCGATGCCAGCCGACTCGATACGGCCCTGACCGGTGGGGACGATTACGAGATCCTCTGCGCGGTGCCGCCCGGCTCCGTGGGTGCGTTCCTGGCCGAGGCCCGGGCCGCCGGGATACCCGTTGCCGAGATCGGCACCGTGGAAGCCGGCGACGGACCGCCTCGCTTTCACGATGCGCACGGGCGCGAGATGAGCTTTGCGTGCGCCTCGTTCAGCCACTTCTGAAGCAGCATCTCCGCTTGGCGGCCCGAAGCGTTCAGTTCGAGATCACGGATCTGTTCTGGATGAAATATTTCACGGGATCTGCGCATCTGCACAATAATATAAGATTATAATATTTTTATAAATAGCTGAATTGTGCAGACGTATATTGCATCGACCTGAAAATGCTGCATTATATTTAGGTAACTAAGGGAGGTTTCAACGATGATGCATGTTTCCAAGCTCCTGATCGCTGCTGCCGTCGTTGCCGGGGCCGCGGCTCTGCCGACGATCGTACAGGCCGAAAGCGCCAAGGGGAGCAAAGCTCAACCTGCAAGCGCGGCGACGAACAATCAGTCGAGCGTCGATGAGTTCGAAGAGAACCGACGCGCCCACATGCAGAAGAGCAAGGAGAACAACGCGAAGAAGGGTGCCGAGTAAGAGTGCCGCACAAAACTCCCGGTCTCTGACCGTTCTCGCTCTGGCGATGACAGCGCGGCGAGAGTTTTGTGAGGGACACCACGGCGACCGAGCGGAAGCCGGGTCATGCCTCGATTCCGGTCTGGCGCCGGCTCAGGGCCCAGACCCGCTCCTGCAACGCCTCGTCCCGGCTGCGGGCGGACGAGGCGGTCTCGCGGCTCTTGGCGAAGTAGCGCCCGCTCACGCCGTCGAGTTCGGGCGCCGTGGCGACGTGGAGCGAGGTCTTGGCGCCGGCCTCGGTCGAGATCAGGAACGGGCGGATCAGGCTCCAGGCGAAGCCGAGCCCGCCCCTCGTGTTCTTGGCGAAATCGCTCGCCACGACGCCCGGATGCACCGCGTTGACGGTGATGCCGCTTCCGGCCAGCCGCCGGGCGAGCGCATAGGTGAACAGCACGTTGCCGAGCTTGGCCTGGGCATAGGCCTTAATCGCCGCGTAGCGGCGCTCGCCGCCGAGATTGTCGAAGTCGATGCGCCCGCGGGTATGGGCGGCGGAGGCGAGGTTGACGATGCGGGCGCGGGGCGCGGCTTCGAGCGGGCGACGCAGCTCGTGCGTCAGCAGCACGTAGGCGAGATGGTCGAGGGCCCAGGTTCGCTCGATCCCGTCGGCCGTGACGTCGCGCTCCGAGAAAATCGCGCCGGCATTGTTCACGAGGAGGTCGAGGGCGGGGTAGCGCGCCCGCACCTCGCTCGCTAAGCGGCGGATCTCGGCTTGGCTCGACAGGTCGGCGAGAAAGACGTCCGCCGCGCCGCCGGTCTCCCGGCGCAGATGCGCGGCGGCGCGTTCCGTACGCTCGCGGTCGCGCCCGACGAGGCCGACCCGCGCTCCAAGGCGGGCGAGCCCGAGGGCCGTCTCGGCGCCGATCCCGGAGGAGGCGCCGGTGACGAGGGCGGTGCGACCGTCGAGGCGCACGGGTCCGGGCCGGCGGCTCAGAACACCGCCTGACCGATGGCCAGCGCGATCACTACGATGACGATGGCGAGCACCAGGAACAGGCCGAACAGGATGCGGGCGATCGAACTCGCGCCGGAGGCGATGCCGGTGAAGCCGAGGCCGCCGGCGACGAGCGAGATAACGAAGGCGATAGCAGCCCACTTGAGAAGCGTCATGGCAGTTCACTCCGAAACAAAAGCGGAGCAGTAACGGCCAACGAGGTGGCGGCGTTCCGTCGCGGTCCGCGCTTTACGCGGGTCGTTCTCCGGCCGCCCGCCGCACCAGCACCTCCGCCAAGCTATGATAGAGGCCGCCGCGGCAGACCAGCTTCGAGACCGCATCCGCGACCAGCGCCGCGAGCATCAGCGGAATCATCATCGCGTGGTTCTGGGTCATCTCGGTGACGATGACGAAGGAGGTGATCGGCGCCTGGAGCACGCCGGTGAGGTAGGCGGTCATGCCGATCAGCACCAGCGCGCCGACGGGCACGTCCGGCAGGAACAGGCTCGCCTCCGCGCCCAGCCCGGCGCCGACGGCCAGCGATGGCGCGAACAGACCGCCGGGGATGCCGCTGATCGAGGACAGGACGGTCGCCAGGAATTTGAGCGGGGCGAAATCCCAGCGAGGGTCGTTGCCGGCATGGAGGAGCGCCCGCGCCTCCTCGTAGCCGGTGCCGTAGACGGTGCCGCCGGAGGCGAGCCCGCACAGGGCGACGCCGAGCCCGCACAGGCCGGCGAACACGACGGGACGGCGCCCGATCATCCCGCCCACCCGTCCCGGCAGGCCGCGACCGAACGCGATGACGATGCGGCTGAACAGGCCGCCCGCAAGGCCGCCCGCTACCCCGAGCAGCGGCACCGCGAGCCAGCCGGCGGCCAGCGAGAGCCGCGCGTCCGACGTGCCGAAATACGTGTAGTCGCCGAGGATCGCGAGCGAGGTCAGGCCGGCGGCGATGATGGTGGCGACGATCAGCGCGCTGCCGCGGCTGTCATAGGCCCGGCCGAGTTCCTCGATGCCGAAGACGATGCCGGCCAGCGGCGTGTTGAAGGCCGCCGCCACCCCGGCCGCGCCGCCCGCGAGCAGCAGGCCGCGCATCCGCTCCGGGCTCAAAGTTCCGAAGGCGGCCATGATCGCCGCGCCGACCTGCACGGTCGGCCCTTCGCGACCGATCGAGGCGCCGCACAGGAGCCCGAGGCACATCACGACGATCTTGCCCGCCGCGACCTTGAGCGAGACCAGCGCACGGCGCGCAGACCCGGCATCCAGCGCGCGGGCGGCGATCACCTGCGGGATGCCCGAGCCCTGCGCGTTCGGAAAGACGGTGCGGGCGAGCCATGCGGCGAGCGCGAAGCCGGCCGGGCACAGCAGAAGCGCCAGGGCCGGCGAGGCGCGGAGCCCGTGCCGGAAAAGCTCCTGCGCCGCATCGGCCGCCTTCGCCATCAGCACCGCGGCCAGGCCGACGCAGACGCCGCCCACCAGGAACAGGCTCCGCCTGCGCCAGGTCGTCCACGCATCGCCGGAGGCACCGCGCAGCCGCGACAGGGCTGGTCTCAGGTCCGTGGGTCGCAGCGGCATGGGGCGGATCACGCGAGGGATGGACCGTGGGATGGGCCGTGTCGCCCGCACCCTGGCGGCGAAATCGGCGCGGGGCCATCGCCGCGGCCCGATGATCCGGCGCGAAGGTCCCATCCGGTGTGGAGAGTGAGGCCGGGCGCTGCAACAAATGGTCTCGGTTGCGGGATGGATGAGGATCTGCGCGTTTAGAATGCTTCATGACACCCCCGGCTGCCGGTGACCCATGCCGGGTCTCGAACGACCGGCGGTCGATGCGGGCGAGGCGTGGATCCGGCAGACCCGGGCCACGCGGCAATCAGCCAGGGAGACGGCATGGGGCGGCTGACCACGGTACCCGCGAGCGCGGTCCTTCTCGGCATCGCGGGGCTGATTCCGTTCGTGGGCTTTGCGGCCCTTTCGGTCAGCGGCACGGATGTCGGGCTCGGCACCATCGGATTGTCGCCGCGCACCATCCTCTCGGCCTACGGCGCGGTGATCGCCTCGTTCCTCGGCGGTATCCGCTGGGGGGCGGCGGCGGCACGGGAGGCGGGCTGGCGCGATTACGGGCTCGCGATCGTGCCGTCGCTGCTCGCCTGGGCGGCGCTCGCCGCGCCGCCGCCCTGGGATCTCCGGATCCTCGGCGCGCTCGTGCTGCTGTGGGGCATCGTCGATCAGGATCTTCCCCGCCGCGGCATGGTCCCGGTCTGGATGGGCCGCCTGCGGCTCGCCCTGTCGGCGGTCGCCGGGGCGGCGCTTCTGGTGGCGGCGTGAGGGATCGCCCCGAACGCGGCCGCCGGCTCTCGGGGTGATGCACCGTGACTGTTTCAAAGGGCGTGGATCGACGTCTCGCTTTCCACCAGTTCGTAATTGGCGGGCATCTCGTCCGAGGTCGCAATGCTGATGTGAGGCCAGACAGCTCTCTCCGGGAACTCGTCCTCACGGGGTCTAACGAAATGCAGCATGACGACCTGTGAGTATTGTAGCCCGGCTTCGGCTCGGGGAGCGATGAGCCCGTCATGTCAGCGAATCCGAACGGGCGTGCGCCTCAATCCCGCCCGAGCATGGTTCGGCCGATCGCGAACACGCGTCCGTCGCCGAGCAGGTAGGCCGTGAACCCCTTGGGGAAGAGCGGTTCGAAGGCGGCGTCGCGCACGTTGAGGCCGCCCGTGTAGGCGCCGAAGGCCGGCATGACGAGGCGATGTCCGTCGCCGACGAAACAGCGGCGGCGCACGGAGCGGCCGCGCATGGTGACCTTGCCGCAGGGGTGGAGATGGCCGGCGATCTCGCCCGCCTCGGACCCCGCCAGCGGCTCGTGGCGCAGCGTCAGGCCGCCGACGGAAACCGTCTGGCAGTAGCGCCCACCGACGCCCTCGCTCACCGCCGCATCGTGGTTGCCGGCGATCCAGACCCAGTCGCGGCCTTCTTGAAGCGCGGCGATCATTGCCCGGTCGCCGGGCTCCATCCGCTCGGGGCCGCGGGCATCGTGGAAGGAATCGCCGAGCGCGACCACGCAGGCCGGATCGAGCCGCTGGATCACCTCGTGCAGAAGGCTCAGGGTCTCGCGGGTGTCGTAGGGCGGCAGGAACTGGCCGGAGCGGGCGGCAAACGACGAGCCCTTCTCCAGATGGAGGTCCGACACCACCAGGGTGCGGTGTTCAGGCAGCCACAGGGCGCCGGTGCGGTCGAGGCTCAAGGCCTCGCCGGCAAGCGCAAGGTCGGTGCCCTTCACGGTCTTCTCGAGTCTCTGGCCGAGTGCCAACGTAATCGTCCTCAGTGTCGCGCGGAGGAGGCGGCAGGCCGCGTCAGCCGAGCGCCTCTTGAAGAAGCTCGGCTTCGGCCTCGGCCAGGATCTCGTCGGCCCCCTCCCCGTAGACCCGCTCGCGCCCGATTTCGAGCATGACGGACACGGAGAGCGGCGAGACCCGGTCGAGCGCCCTGTGGGTGATTCGCCCCCGGATACGCCTCAGCATCATGCCGAGGCGGGTCACGTCGAGGAGTCCGGTTGCCGCATCCTGCCGCGCGGCGCGCAGGAGCAGGTGGTCGGGCTGGTGGCGGCGCAGCACGTCGTAGATCAGGTCGGTCGAGATCGTGACCTGCCGGCCGGTCTTCTTCTGCCCCGGAAAGCGCCGCTCGATCAGCCCGGCGATGACCGCACATTGCCGGAAGGTGCGCTTCATCATCGCCGACTCGTCGAGCCAGGCCTCCAGGTCGTCGCCGAGCATGTCCTCGTCGAACAGGGCCTCCATGAAGCCCGGCGAGAGCGCGGCGCGCTCGCTCAGATCCCGCGTGCACCAGATGGCGATGCCGTAATCGTTGGCCGCGAACCCGAGCGGGCGCAGCCGGGCGCGTTCCAAACGGCGGGTCAGCAGCATGCCGAGCGTCTGGTGGGCGAGCCGCCCCTCGAACGGGAAGGCGGTGAGGTAGTGGCGCCCTGCGCGCGCAAACGTCTCGACCAGGAGATCGCGCTCGCCGGGCAGGACCGAGTGGCGGCGCTGCTGCGCGAGGTAGTCCGAGAGCTGGCGCGGCAGCCGGTCCCACTCGAACGGGTCGGCGATGATCGCCCGCACCCGCGCGGCGAGGAAGGTCGAGAGCGGGAACTTCGAGCCGGCATAGGAGGGAATCGCCGGATCGGTGCCGGGGCCGGCGCGCGTGACGAGGCACTCGTCCTCGGCGAGCCCCTCGAAGCGCAGCACCTCGCCCGCGAACAGGAAGGTATCGCCGACGGTGAGCGTCTCGGCGAAATCCTCCTCGATCTCGCCGAGCGTCCGCCCGCCCTTCGGCAGCACGGTGCCGGGCTTGGCGCGCAGGCTGCGGGCCATCCGCACCTTGATGTGCGTCGACTCGACGATGGTGCCGATGTTCATGCGGTATTGCTGCGCCACCCGGGCGTCGCGCACCCTCCATTTCCCATCGGCCCCGCGCAGGATCTTGGCGAAGCGTTCGTAGGCGCGCAGCGCGTAGCCGCCGGTGGCGACGTAATCGACCACCGCCTCGAAATCCTCCCACGAGAGGGTGGCGTAGGGTGCCGCCGAGATGACCTCGTCGTAGAGTTCGAGCGGATCGAAGGCGTCGGCGCAGGCCATACCCAGCACATGCTGGGCGAGCACGTCGGGGGCGCCGAGGCGGGCGTCCGGCGTGTCCTGGGCCGCCTCCTCCACCGCGTCGAGGGCGGCGCGGCATTCCAGCATCTCGAAGCGGTTGCCGGGGACGAGATAGGCCTTCGACGGCTCGTCCATCCGGTGGTTGGCCCGGCCGATCCGCTGCATGATCCGGCTCGCGCCCTTCGGCGCGCCGAGATTGACCACGAGATCGACGTCGCCCCAGTCGATGCCGAGATCGAGCGTCGCGGTGCAGACGATGGCGCGCAACTGCCCCGCCGCCATCGCCGCCTCGACCCGGCGGCGCTGCGTGGCGTCGAGCGAGCCGTGATGCAGGGCGATCGGCAGCGTGTCGTCGTTGAGCCGCCACAGTTCCTGGAAGGTGTACTCGGCCTGGAGGCGGGTGTTGACGAAGACGAGCACCATGCGGTGCGCCCGGATCAGGTCGTAGATCGCCGGCATCGAGTGCCAGGCGGTGTGGCCGGCGAGCGGGAGCGTCCGGTTCACTTCGAGCATGTGCAGGTCGGGCTTGGCACCGCCCTTCACCACGACGAGGTCGGCCCGGCGGTCCTCGCCCGGCACCTGCCCGACGAGGTACTTTTGGAGTTCCTCCGGTTCGCGCACGGTGGCCGAGAGGCCGATGGCGCGGGCCTGCGGTGCCAGGCGGCGCACGCGGGCGAGCGCGAGGGAGAGGAGATCGCCGCGCTTCGAGGTGACGAGGGCGTGCAACTCGTCGAGCACGACCGTCTTCAGCCCGGCGAAAAACGCTTCCGCCTCCCGGTGGGCGAGCAGCAGCGAGAGCTGTTCGGGCGTGGTGAGCAGGATGTCGGGCGGGCGCTGGATCTGCCGAGCGCGCTTGTGCGCCGGGGTGTCGCCGGTGCGGGTCTCGACCGTGACGGGCAGTTCCATGCCTTCGATCGGCGCTTCGAGGTTGCGGGCGATGTCGACCGCGAGCGCCTTGAGCGGCGAGACGTAGAGGGTGTGCAGTCCCGTCGTCTTGCCCTTGGTCCCTTGCCGCTCGCTCAGCTCGACCAGGCTCGGCAGGAAGCCGGCCAGCGTCTTGCCCGCGCCCGTGGGGGCGACGAGCAGCGCCGAGCGTCCGGACCGGACGGTCGCGAGCAGTTCGAGCTGATGCGGGCGGGGTGACCAGCCGCGGGAGGCGAACCACGCGGAGAAGCGCGGCGGGAGGTCTGGGGGCGCTGGCACCCGGCTCAGGTAGGACGTCGGCCGCGGGCCGTCACCGCGTCACGCCAGCGCCATCAGGAAGCGGTCGATCAGCTCCAGGGCCCGCTCGGTCAACGCGCCGGGGTAGCGCACGAAGATGTGGCAACCGCCGGCATAGACCGCGGTGTGGCCGCCATTGTTGGCCGCCGCCCAGCGGGCCGACATGTAGAGCGTGTCGTCGAGCAGCGGGTCGGCGGTGCCGACGGTGAAGAGGGCCGGCGGCAGGCCCTTCAGGTCGGCATAGAGCGGTGACACATCAGGACGGCGCCGGTCGATGCCCTCGCGCACGTAACCGTCGGCGAAGCGCTTGAGGTCGGTGGTGTTGATGACGAGGCGTTCCTCGCCCCACAGCCGCACGCTCGGGGTCAGGCCGAGATCGTAGAAGCCGGCATTGAGGTTGGCGCCGCGGAAGGCGCGGGGCAGGTTGTGCCGGTCGCGCAGGCGCAAAAGCGTCATCACCGCGAGATGTGCGCCGACGGATTCGCCGCCGATGGTCAGGGCGTGAACGCCGAGCTCCGCCTTGCCGGGGCCGGCGAGCCACAGGGCGGCCGCCTCGCAGTCCTCGAGGGCGGCGGGATAGGGATGCTCCGGCGCCAGCCGGTACTCGACCGACAGGCAGACGAAGCCGCAGGTGTCGGCGATGCGTTCGAGCCAGGGATCCTGCTCGTCGGCCGCGCCCCAGACCCAGCCGCCGCGGTGGATGTGCAGGTAGGCGCCCCGCGCCCTGCCCAGCGGGCGGATCACCCGCAGCGCCAGCGGGCCGGCGGGTCCCGCGATGGTCACGGTCTCGGCGCGCGAGCTGCGCGGCATGGCAGGAGAGGCCTGCGTGCCCGCCCGGCGGCGCGCGCGCACCTCTTCGATCGGCAGCGACCATGGGTCGGCCTGCGCGGCGTGGGCGGCCACGATCTCGGCATTGAGCGCCTTCGTCTCGGCATCAATGGTCGCCGGGTCGAACAGAGCGTGGTCGATCATGGCCTTAATCAGGTCGCGCTTTATGGGGTCATCGGGAGTCGGCAGGGCCGGATGCCGTCTGCCATCTTGAGCGGAACGTTCGAGGATGCCATCTGGCTGCTACCCCGAATGCGTCGAATGATGCTGCGGCGTCCCGGTTTCGCAGAAGTGTGGCGAATCAGCAACGCCGTTGCGAGGGTGTCACGGAACACCAAGGATATCGGCAGAATGATCGGCGATCACGAATCGCGGCGCCGCACCCCGCTCGACTCCAACGCTTATCCGGCCGATCCGCGTCATGGTGCGACCCGCCGACGCTCCGGCCTCAACCGCTTTCTCGGCGGCTCGCCCGCGGCGGTGTTCGTGAAGCTGCTGTTCCTGTCCGTGCTCGTCGGCGCGGTGATGGCGATGTTCGGCCTGACGCCGGGCCTGCTGTTCTGGCAGCTCTACGATTTCACCCGGTCGCTGATTGACCTCGGGCTCGACACCTTCCACGATTTCGGCCGCTGGATCCTCGCGGGTGCGGTGGTGGTCGTGCCGATCTGGTTGATCGCCCGCCTGCTCACCGTCTCGCGGGACCGGTGACGTCTGACCGCCGCGTCGATCCGTCCGGGCCGACGCGGCTGCCGTCATCGTGAGGGCGTGCGACACAGCAACAGCTTAGAACCGTTCCGATTGCCTCGCCCGCGCGAACGGCTTTAAGACACGCACCAGAAGTAAGAAACCGCATCGAGGCGTGTCGTGCAGACCAATTTCGCCCCCGAGCAGCTCGCCGATCCCGCCATGGCGGCCTCGGAGAAGATCCTGCGCACCTGCGTGCATTGCGGATTCTGTACCGCGACCTGCCCGACCTACCTCCTGCTCGGCGACGAACTCGATTCACCGCGCGGACGCATCTACCTGATCAAGGACATGCTGGAGGGCGGCAAGCCGGCGAGCCGCGAAGTGGTCAAGCATGTCGACCGCTGCCTCTCGTGCCTCTCCTGCATGACGACCTGTCCGTCAGGCGTGCATTACATGCACCTCGTCGATCACGCCCGCACCCATATCGAGAAGACCTACGCGCGCCCGCTCTCCGACCGGCTCCTGCGCGCGGTGCTGGCCCTGGTGCTGCCCTATCCGAACCGGTTCCGGGTGGCGCTGCTGGCGGCCAAGATCGGGGCGCCGTTCCGGCCGCTGGTCGCCCGTCTGCCGCGGGTCGGCAACCGGCTCGCGGCGATGCTCGACCTCGCCCCGGCGCAACTGCCGAACCGCAACCGCACCGACCGGCCCGGCACCTTCCCCGCCGATCCCTCAGCGCAGGAGATCAGCGCCCTGTTCCAGACCGGTGAGGACAAGGCACCGGCCCAGCGCCGCGGCCGGGTCGCTCTGCTGCGCGGCTGCGCTCAGAGCGTCCTGCGGCCGGACTTCAACGAGGCGGCGATCCGTCTGCTCAACCGCCATGGGGTCGAGGTGGTCCTGCCCAAGGGCGAGGGCTGCTGCGGCGCACTGACCCATCACATGGGCAAGGAGGAGAGCGCCCACGGTCACGCCAAGCGCACCATCGACGCCTGGATCGCCGAGATGGACGGGCCCGGCCTCGATGCCATCGTCGTCACCGCCTCGGGCTGCGGCACGACGATCAAGGATTACGGTTTCATGTTCCGCGACGACCCGGCCTATGCCGAGAAGGCCGCGCGGGTCTCGGGTATCGCAAAGGACGTGACCGAGTACATGGCCGAGATCGGCCTGCTTCCCCCGGTCGAGGATACCGACCTCGTGGTCGCCTACCATTCCGCCTGCTCGATGCAGCACGGGCAGGCCATCCGCACCGAGCCGAAAACCCTGCTCAAGAAGGCCGGCTTCACGGTGAAGGATGTGCCGGAGGGCCATATCTGCTGCGGCTCGGCCGGAACCTACAACATCCTTCAGCCGGAGATCGCCGCCCGTCTGCGTGATCGCAAGGTCGCCAATATCGAGCGCGTCCGGCCTGACATCATCGCCACCGGCAATATCGGCTGCGCCACCCAGATCGGAAAGGGCACCGACATCCCGATCCTGCACACGGTCGAGTTGCTCGACTGGGCGACCGGCGGGCCGCGGCCGGAGGCGCTGGCGCATTTGAAGGCACGTCGGACGCCGGTCCCAGCGCACGCGTAAGGTCAAGATTGAATTTCCCGCTCTGCACAATTGCGGGTCGTCCCTTCCTTGACCTCGCTGCAGGTGCGAATTAGGCCCGCAACCAGTGTCGGCCCGAAATCGTTTGCAGGCTTATGATAGAGAACCCGACAGAGTCGCCCGTCGTCCTCCTCGTCGAAGATGACGGTCTACTACTGATGGAAGCGTCCGATACACTGGCCGAGGCCGGATTCAACGTCCTCGAAGCGCACCATGCCGACAAGGCGCTCGACGTGCTGGAAGGCCGGCCCGATGTCGGGATCGTGATGACGGACGTCGACATGCCGATGGGCTCGATGGACGGCTTCGCCCTGGCCCGCCTCGTCGCCCACCGCTGGCCGGAAATCCCGGTGCTGATCGTCTCCGGCATGGGCACGCCCGGCCCCGGCGACATGCCGGACGGTGCCCGCTTCATCCCGAAGCCGTATGCGCCGACCATGCTGGTGCGCACCCTCAAGGCCTGCCTCAAGCGCGCGGCCTGACGGCCTCCCGCAGACGTTGCGCGCATGGCCGATGCGCGCGGGGGCCAATCGCGGGTTTCGCCGCGGTTCGTTTCACGGCAGAAGGCGCGTGAGAGTGGCGCGCTGCCCCGCGCGCCGACAGACCGATCAGTTCAGGTCCCGCCATGACCGCCGAGCCAAAAACCCTCCGCTTCGCCACACAGGCGGTCCATGCGGGCGCCGCGCCCGATCCGGCCACCGGTGCGCGGGTGCAGCCGATCTACTTCACCAACGGCTTCGTCTTCGACTCGACGGAGCAGGCTGCCGACATCTTCGCCATGCGCAAGACCGGCTTCTCCTACTCGCGCGGCTCGAACCCGACGGTCGCCGCGCTGGAGCGTCGGGTCGCCGCATTGGAGGGCGCCAAGGCGGCGGTTGCCGTCTCGTCCGGGCAGTCGGCGGTGCTGCTGGTGATGATGACGCTGATGCAGACGGGCGATGCCTACGTCGCCTCGCCGCGCCTGTTCGGCGGCTCGCTCGGCCTGATGCGCCGCCTCGAAGGGCGCTACGACCTGAAGCCGCACTTCGCCGCGGACCTGACGCCGGAGGCGTTCGAAGCCGCGATCACGCCGCAGACCAAGGCGATCATCTGCGAGTCGATCGTCAATCCCTGCGCCACGGTGATGGATATCGAGGGCATCGCCGCGGTCGCCAAGCGGCACGGCCTGCCGCTCGTCATCGACAACACCCTGGCCTCGCCCGCGCTGATCCGCCCGATCGAGTACGGCGCCGACATCGTCGTCCACTCGACCTCGAAGTTCCTCGGCGGCTCGGGCCAGGTGATCGGCGGCATGATCTGCGATGCCGGCACCTTCGATTGGAAGGCGCAGGGCTCGCGTTACAACCTCATCAACGATCCCTGGCCGGACTATGACGGCCTGATCGTCAGCGATCGTTTCCCCGAGATCAGCTTCGCCGTGGCTTGCCGCCTGTTCGGCCTGCGCGACCTCGGCCCCGGCCTCTCGCCGATGAACGCCTTCCTGACGCTCACCGGCATCGAGACGCTGCCGCTGCGGATGGCGCGCCACTGCGCCAACGCCAAGACGGTCGCGGCCTATCTCAAGGACCATCCGGCGGTGGCGTGGGTGAGTTATCCCGCCCTTCCCGGCCAGAAGGGTGAGGCCTTGGCCAACCGCTACGTGCCGCAGGGGCCGGGCTCGATCTTCACCTTCGCGCTGAAGGGCGGCGAGCCGGCGGCCCTGCAATTCATCGCGAACCTGGAACTGGTCTCGCACCTCGTGAACATCGGCGAGATCAAGTCGCTCGTGATCCATCCGGCCACCACGACCCATCGTCAGCTCCGCCCCGAGGAGCGCGCGGCGGCCTGCGTCGGCCCCGAGACCGTGCGTCTCTCGATCGGCCTGGAGGATCCCGAGGATCTCATCGCCGATATCGAGCAGGCCCTGGCCAAGGTCGGCTAACGCCGCGATGAGACGGCGCGGGCGCATCGCGGCATTGATCGGCGGCCTCGCCGTCCTCGGCTCCGGTGCCGTCGTGCTCGCCGACTTCCTGCAAGTCGGCCGCACCGAGCCCCCGCTCGCGGCCGAGGCTGAGCGCGCCGACCGCGTCCTCGTGGAGAAGGCGGCGCGCCGCCTGACCCTGCTGCGCGAGGGCCGTGTGCTCGCGACCTACCCCATCTCCCTCGGCTTCGCGCCGGAAGGGCACAAGGCCCGCGAAGGCGACGGGCGCACGCCCGAAGGCATCTATGCGATCGCGTTACGCAATCCGCGCAGCGTCGCCCATCTTTCCCTCAAGGTGTCCTACCCCTCCCCGGCCGACGCGGCGGCGGCGCGGGCCGGCGGCTACTCGCCCGGTGGCGACATCATGATCCACGGGCTGATGAACGGCTTCTCCTGGCTCGGTGGCCTGCACCGGCTGAGGGACTGGACCCAGGGCTGCGTCGGCGTCACCAACGCCGAGATGCGGGCGATCTACGCCCGCGTCGATCTGGACACGCCCATCGAGATCAGGCCCTGAACGTCGCCGCGTCCGCGGCCGGCACGACGGACTGACAAGACGGATCGACGCTCGGCGCAGACGATCATCTGTCGAAGAGCACATTCGCCCGGAAGTCGGCGCTCAAAAATCCCCGGCGTTGACACCGTTCGGCGCGCATTTGCCTTCTCCGCAGGCGTTGTAGATTCAACTGACTTCGAAGAATTCGTCCTCCCCTTCGTTCGAGGCCCGACGACCAGCGAAAGCGGATGCGCTGGTTCGAGGCGATAAGAAGATTAACCCATAAATCGGGCGTTTCCGAAGATCGATGGGGATGGATTTCAGAATCAGGTTCTGCCGACGCGGCCTCTGTCAGAAGAAGGCTGTGGCTTGAGTGCAGCTCCGATCGGCGGAGATTGTCTTACGCCAAATCGCGGGACGGCTATCTTAATCTTCTCGTTAAGAAGTTCTATCTATCAGTTTTTTTGTCAGCAGACCTGGGTGATCCGTGCGCGGCGGACACTTCGGCATCTTACGCGCCCACTCATCCGATGCGCTTTTCTCTTAAAACGGCTCTCATCGCCCTGTTCGGTGGGGTAATGCTCATCACGATCGGCCAGGGTGCCGTATCCTTGAGAGAGCTGTCGTTGATCCGCCGCGGTGTCAGTGAGGTGGCCGCCAACTGGCTTCCGTCCGTCATCGCCGTCAACGAGATGGGGACGGCCGCAAGCCAGATGCGCCTGCGGCAGTATCGGATCGTCACGACATCCACCGATTCCGGAACGCTGGCTACGAACCGGACCTTTTACGAGCGGGCGACGGCCGACATGGCGGCGGCGCGCAAGCGCTACGAGCCCCTGATCTCGTCCCCGGAAGAACGTGCGCTCTACACGCAGTTTTCGGAGCTGTGGTCCCGCTACGATGAGGCGAGCCGCCATATCCTCGCGATGATGGAGCAAGGCCAGCAGCGGGAGGCCATGGCGGAGCTGGTCGGGCCCAGCCTGCTTTCCGTGTACAGCCAATCGAGCGACCTGATCGCCCGCGCGATTACCCTCAATCGCGACGGCTCCACGCGCGACGCGTCCGCCGCGGTCGACAATGTCGAGACCGCTTCGATCGCCGCGAGTGTCGCGATGGCGGTCGCCGTGATCGTCGCCCTCGGTGCCATGCTGTTCGGCTTCCAGCGGATCTCGCGGCCGATCACCGGCATCACCGGGATGATGGGCGCGCTCGCCGCGGGTGACGTCGAGACACCCGTGCCGTACCGGCAGCGTCGGGACGAGATCGGTGCGATGGCCGCCGCCGTCCAAGTGTTCAAGGACAACCTGATCCGCACCCGCGCCCTGGAAGCCGAGACGGCGCTTGCCCGCGCTTCGGCCGAGGAGCAGCGGAAGGCGGCGATGCGGTCGATGGCCGACAGCTTCGAGGCCGCCGTCGGCGGGATCATCGGCACGGTCACGTCGGCGGCCACCGAGCTGCAGGCCACGGCCCAGACCATGTCGGGGACCGCCGACGAGACGGCTTCCCAATCGATCACCGTGGCGTCTGCGGCCGAGGAGGCGGCGACCAATGTGGGAACCGTCGCCGCCGCAGCGGAAGAACTCGGCACCTCCGTGCACGAGATCGGCCGGCAGGTGGCCAATTCGTCCGAGCTCGCTCAGGCCGCGGTCGGCGAAGCCGACCAGACCGCCGGGCTGGTCCAGAACCTGTCGAGCGCGGCCGCCAAGATCGGCGACGTGGTGTCGATGATCTCGACGATCGCCGGACAGACCAACCTGCTGGCTCTCAACGCCACCATCGAGGCGGCGCGTGCCGGGGAGGCCGGGCGTGGCTTCGCTGTGGTCGCTGCCGAGGTCAAGGAACTGGCCAACCAGACCGCCAGGGCGACCAGCGAGATCGCGCAGCAGATCGGCACGATCCAGGTCGCGACGGATCAGGCGGTCGCGGCCATCGGCGGCATTTCCGGTCGCATCCGCGAGATCAACGGCGTCGCGGCCGGTATCGCGGCGGCGGTCGAGCAGCAAGGTGCGGCGACGCAGGAGATCGTGCGCAATGTCGCCCAGGCCTCGACCGGAACGGCCGAGGTGACGAGCAACATCGCCGGGGTCGCCCGCGCGTCCGAGGAGACCGGCACGGCGGCGGGCCAAGTGCTCGACGCGGCTTCCGAATTGTCGCGCCAGTCCGAGCAGCTCTCGGCGGAGGTGAGCCGCTTCCTCGCGACCGTGCGGGCGGCATAGCGAGACCTGCCCCAGCGCACCGATTGGGGAATTGTGAGGAAGAGGTCGCCTTCGGGCGGTCTCTTCCCATATGCGCCTGCAAGAGCTTCTGCCATGAGCGCCTGCGTCCAATCGGGACGCGAAACCCCACGGGAGACCGCCATGCGCGCCTACGAGATGTCCGCCGCCGCCGGCCTCGACAGTTGGAAGAGTGCCGAGCGCCCGACGCCCGAACCGGGGCGCGGGCAGGTCCTGGTGCGGATGCGCGCCGCCTCCCTCAACTATCGCGATCTGCTGATCTGCGAGGGCCGCTACCCGTTCGCGGTCAACCTCGACCGGCTGATCCCTCTCTCCGATGGGGCCGGTGAGATCGTGGCGCTCGGCGCGGGCGTGCGCCGCTTCACCGGCGGCGAGCGGGTTGCCGGAATCTTCTCGCAGAGCTGGCTCGGCGGTGCGCAGGTGGCCGACACGTGGCAGACGGCGCTCGGCGGCGCCATCGACGGGGTGCTGACCGAATATCAGGTGTTCGACGAGGACGGGCTGGTCAGGCTGCCCGATCATCTCAGTTTCGAGGAGGGGGCGACGCTGCCCTGTGCGGCGGTGACGGCCTGGAACGCGCTCTACGGGCTCAAGCCCCTGCGGGCCGGCGAGACGGTGCTGACGCTCGGCACCGGCGGCGTCTCGATCTTCGCGATCCAGCTCGCCCACGCGGCCGGTGCGCGGGTCATCGCCACTTCGTCGAGCGATGCCAAGCTGGAGAAGGCCCGCGCACTCGGCGCACACGACACGATCAACTACCGCACCCATCCCGATTGGGAGGGCGAGGTGCGCCGGCTGACCGGCGGAACGGGCGTCGATCACGTCGTCGAGGTCGGCGGCACCGGGACGCTCCCGCGCTCCATCGCCTCGGCCCGGCCCGGTGGGCATATCGGCTTGATCGGCCTGCTGGCCCAGGGCGAGGCGTTCGACCCGCTGGCGATCCTCGGCGCGAGCTGCATCGTGCGCGGCGTCGCCGTCGGCCCACGGGAGATGTTCGAGGACATGAACCGCTCGATCGCCCTGCACGGGATCAAGCCGGTGATCGACCGGGTCTACGGTTTCGACGAGGCGTCGGCGGCCCTCAAAGCCTTGGCCGAGGCAGGGCATGTCGGCAAGATCGTGATCCGGATCGGTTGATGCGCGGGCGTCGGGGGAAGAGGCGGGTGATGCGCGCAGGGGTCGGATGGGGACTTCTCGCGGCGCTCGTATCGCCGGTGGCGGCGAGCGCCGGGGACGTCACGACGGTGCGGACCGAGTCCTTCCCCCGGCCGCCCTATTCCGGGGCGACCTACTACGTCTACGAGCGGGCGGGCCAGACGATCTGCACCAAGCTCGCCGTCTGCAACAAGTTCGAACAGTGCGAGACCAGCTACGTCCCCGGTGCCTTTCGCGCGCCCGAGGACACGGCCACCGGAGAACCCTACGGGACGACGCCCGCGGTGCCGATCGCACCCGCGTCGCTCGCCAAGCATGTCTGCCTGACGCGGTTCGGACTCGTGCAGCGGTAGGCCCTACGCCTCGTCGGTCTTGCGAGCCTTTCGGTTCAACGCCCGCAGCGCCCCGCGAAAGGTGCGCACGTCCTGCTCGGTCATCGCCATGCGGTGGAGCATGTCGCGCATGTTGCGGGCGATGATCTCCTGCTTCTCCGGCGGGTAGAAGCCGGCCCCCGCCAACGTCTGCTCCAGGTTTGCAAACAGCGAGAGCATCGCATCGCGGGTGGCGGGCGGCGAGAGCATTTCGCCGGAGAAGCGCAGGGTGGCGAGGCCGGCGGCGCGGCGCCACTCATAGCCCATCAGCAGCACGGCCTGGGCGAGGTTGAGCGAGGGGAACGCGTCCGTCACCGGGAAGGTGACGATGGCGTCGGCCAGCGACACCTCGTCGTTGCTCAAGCCCACCCGTTCGCGCCCGAACATCAGCCCGATCCGCTCGCCGCGGCCGATCCGTTCGGCGGTGGCCGTCATGGCGTCCTCGGGGGCGAAGACCCGCTTCATCTGCCCGCGCTCGCGGGCGGTGGTGGCGAGGAGAAAATGCAGGTCGGCGATGGCCTCCGGCAGCGTGGCGTAGACCTTGGCCCCATCGAGCACGTAAGTCGCGCCGGAGGCCGCCTCGCGCACGCCCTTCTTCGGCCAACCGTTCTTGGGCGCCACGAGGCGCAACTCGGACAGGCCGAAATTCGCCATGGCGCGGGCGGTCATGCCGATATTCTCGGCAAGTTGCGGCTCGACCAGGATGACGACGGGGGCGCTCATGGCCGCCCTCTCGCACGCCGCGATCGCAGCCTCAATCCGGGAAGAGCAGCGATTCCCAATCCCGCACCCCGTTCATGACGTGCAAGCTCTCGATCCGCTCGCTGCGCACCCGGTCGAAGATGAGGTGGGAACCGTAGGAGCGCCGCCGGACGCCGCTCTCGGCGTGAAGCGGAACCAGCGGGAAGCCTTCGGGAAACTCGGCGAGTTGCAGACACCGCTCGATCGGTTCGGTGACGAAGCCGACGGCGCGGCGTGGATTGTCCCGGGCGAGTGAAGTCGCCGATGCACGCCAGATCGGCTTCAGCCTCGGCGGTGAAGACGGCGATCATGCAACCGGGCCGGACAGCTTTTCGTCTCTGGCGATCAACCGTGCCTTGACGTCTTCGGCCGGCGTCGCCCGGTTGGCGTCGGCATCGGCGACTTCACGGGCCGGGGCCGCGTCGAGCAGAGACAAGCGCTTCCCGCGCTCCTCGACCAAGCACAGACCCTCGCGGAGAATCTCGGTTCGGGAGCCGTAGCGGCCCTCCTTCACGAGCGATGTGACATCGTTTTCGAGGCGGGTTTCGAGGCCGGCGCTGCTCGGCATCATCGATGCGCCCGTCGCTGCGGAAGCGGGAGGATGACTGTTATCGCTCGCGGCGCCGACAGAGCCGCGCCGCCGGCAATGCCGATGGCGCGGTCTTCCAAAAGTCTCAGATCTTACCGTCGAGGCCCATCTGGTAGTACTTGTGCACGATCTTGTCCTGGTTCTCGAGAAGCCAGTCGATCGAGGGCTCGTTGGTCATGGCCTTGCGGATGGCTTCGGTCATGCCCTTGCGCTGGATCTCGAACAGCGCCTTGTGATCGACGCTCTCGGCCTGGATCACGCCCGGGCTGAGCCAGACCGAGCAGATGATGCCGAGGTCGTTGGCCTTCTCCTTGGGGATGTAGCCGGCCCGCACCGCGTCGAGCACGCCGTTGGCGATGGCGTACTGCACCGTGCCCATCAGGATCGATGTGTACTTGTTCTCGGTCACGCTTACCTTGGAGACGCATAGCGTCACCGGGCGGACCATGATGTCGGTGTTCAGGAGCGCGAAGACGCGGCTGTGGCCGACGACCTGATCGCCGGTGAGGGTGGCGAGCGCGGTGCCGACCGGACCGTCGAGCTCGCCGATGATGACCTCGGGCTCGGACGCGGTGTTGGGCGGGCCGCCCGCGACGAGGGCCTCGCCGGCGCGCAGGATGATGCGGTCGCTCATGGTGTGTCCTTCCTCGTGATCGGCCATTTTTCTTGACGCGCGGGTCGTCGCAGCGGCGGCCGGGTTTGTCCAGGCCGCTTAGCGCGGCCGTGGCGTGCGCTCTTGTGCGGGAGCGACACGCGCTTTGGCCGGTGACCGCACCGGCGGGGTGGCCGCGCCGCGTTGCCTCGTCTATGCCCGCCTCCCATGACCGATGCCGTGAGAGACCGCGACGGCCTGCGCTATGCCGTGGCGCTGATCGAGATCCAGGGCGGGCTGGTGGGCCTCTGGGCCTTCCTGCACGACCTGATCCAGACCGGCGCGTCGGTTCCGCTCACCCTGCTGCCGGGCGTCCTATTCATCGGGCTGGTTCTGGCGGCGAGCGTGGTCGCGGGGGTCGCGCTCTGGCAGGATCGGCGCCTCGGCTACACCCTCTCCGTGCCGGTGCAGCTGGCGCAGGTGATCTGGTTCGTGAGCGCCGGGCTCACCGTCCGCATCTCGGCCAGCGGCTGGCTGCTCGCCGACGTGTTCCTGCGCGCGCCCGCGGCGGGGGGGCTCGTGGTCGGTTGGCAGTTCGATGCGGCCCGCAAGAGCGGCTACGCGCTGTCCCTCGCCCCGCGGGAGGATTTTACCCTGGCGCTGAACCTGATCGCCCTGGTGATCCTCGTCTGGCTCGGAATTCGCCTGCGCGGCCTGCTGCCGTTCCGCAGGGTCCGGTAACAGATTCGCGCATCCGAAACCGTCGTTCGGAGCCCGGCTTTGTCGCCTTGCTGCGCTGCGTTATAGGGGCGGCGACCGAGTACCGGGGAGACGCGCGACGGGCAATCGGCTGGGCGCACGGCACCGGGCAACTGAGGGACCGACATGGCGAAGATCAAGGTGGCCAATCCGGTCGTCGAGCTCGACGGCGACGAGATGACCCGGATCATCTGGGCGGAGATCAAGAACAAGCTCATCCACCCCTACCTCGATCTCGACCTCGACTATTACGACCTCGGTGTCGAGCACCGCGACGCCACGAACGATCAGGTGACGATCGATGCCGCCGAGGCGATCAAGCGCCACGGCGTCGGCGTGAAATGCGCCACGATCACGCCGGACGAGGCCCGCGTCGAGGAATTCAAGCTCAAGGAGATGTGGCGTTCGCCCAACGGCACGATCCGCAACATCCTCGGCGGCGTCATCTTCCGCGAGCCGATCATCTGCAAGAACGTGCCGCGCCTCGTGCCGGGCTGGACCCAGCCCTTCGTGATCGGCCGCCACGCCTACGGCGACCAGTATCGCGCCACCGACTTCAAGGTGCCGGGCAAGGGCCGCCTCACCATCAAGTTCGAGGGTGACGACGGCACCGTCATCGAGAAGGAAGTGTTCAAGTTCCCCGACGCCGGCGTCGCGATGTCGATGTACAACCTCGACCAGTCGATCATCGACTTCGCCCGGGCCTCGTTCAACTACGGTCTAGCCCGCAAGTACCCGGTCTATCTGTCGACCAAGAACACCATCCTCAAGGTCTACGACGGCCGCTTCAAGGATCTGTTCCAGAAGGTGTTCGACGAGGAGTTCAAGTCGAAGTTCCAGTCGCTCGGCCTCGTCTACGAGCATCGCCTGATCGACGACATGGTGGCCTCGTGCCTCAAGTGGTCGGGCGGCTACGTCTGGGCCTGCAAGAACTACGACGGCGACGTGCAGTCGGACACGGCGGCGCAGGGCTTCGGCTCGCTCGGCCTAATGACCTCGGTGCTGATGACGCCGGACGGCCAGACCGTGGAGGCCGAGGCCGCCCACGGCACCGTGACGCGCCACTACCGCGAGCACCAGAAGGGCAAGGCGACCTCGACCAACTCGATCGCCTCGATCTTCGCCTGGACCCGCGGCCTGTCGCACCGGGCCAAGCTCGACGGCAACGCCGACCTCGCGACGTTCGCCGCGACCCTGGAGAAGGTCTGCGTCGATACCGTCGAGTCCGGCCACATGACGAAGGATCTCGCCCTCCTCGTCGGCCCGGACCAGAAGTGGCTCACCACCGACGGCTTCCTCGACAAGGTCGATGAGAACCTGAAGACGGCGATGGCCGTCTGAGGCCGCAGCGTAATCGCCCTCCCCCCGAAAAAGGGGGGAGGGTCGAGAAACCTCAGCCCGCCTTCTTTGCTGCATTCCGTTTGCGCGTCTCGGCCGCCTTCTTGGCCGAGGCGGAACGCTGCGCCTTCGTGCGCGAAGCCGAGGCCGTGCCGCCCGTGCGACCGCCTTTATGTGCCGCGGGATGGTCCGTTGCCTTGCCGCGGCCCGAGCCGCCGGGCTTCTTGCCGCCGCCATCGTCCTTGTTGACGGTCGCCCAGGCGCGGGCCTCCGCTACCTTCTCCGGCACACCGCGGGACGCGTAGGATTCGGCGATGTGCTCCGCCTTGCGGACCTGCTTGTCGGTGTATTTCGACTTGTCACCCTGAGCCATGGTGCTCTCCCGATCCGTCGCGCCGGTCAGCTCCGGCTCGGCGCGTCGATGGCCGCCCGCACCCGCCGGATCAGCTCGGCACGGCGGTACGGCTTGTTCAGAATATCGAACTCCGGACGCTCGATGCCGGTTCGCTCCAGGCTGGCTTCGGCATAGCCGGTGGTGAGCAGGATCTTCAGATCGGGATGGCGGCGGCGCGCCTCGCGGGCGAGCGCCAGGCCGTCCATGCCGCCGGGCATGATCAGGTCGGAGAAGAGCAGGTCGATCTCCGGATGGTCGTTCAGGATCTCCAGGGCCTCGCGGCCGTGGCGGGCCATCAGGGTGCCGTAGCCGTAATCGCGCAGGATCGCCCGGGCGAGTTCGGCGACGTCGGCGCGGTCGTCCACGATCAGGATCGTTTCCGTGCCCGGCCGCTCCTCGACGATGGCAGCGGGTGCCGCGCTCTCCGGCGCATTGGCCGCGTCGCTCGCGGGGAAGGAGAGGCGTACGGTCGTCCCCTCCCCCATCACCGACTCGATCTGCGCGAAGCCGCCGGACTGCTTGGCGAAGCCGTAGACCATCGACAGGCCGAGCCCGGTGCCCTTCCCCTCCTCCTTGGTGGTGAAGAACGGGTCCATCACCCGCGCCAGCATGTCCGAGGGGATGCCGGCACCCGTATCGGTCACTGCGACGCTCACGAACGGGCCCGAACCGTCGGGCCGGCCGGATTCCTCGTTGCGGGTCGCGATCGTGACCCGCCCGCCCTCCGGCATCGCGTCACGGGCGTTGATGAGCACGTTGAGCAGGGCGACCTCGGCCTGGGTCCGGTCGATCCGGCAGGGCCAGAGGTCGGGGGCGAGATCGGTCTCGATCGTCACCGCGTCGCCCAGCGTGCGCCCGGCCAGTTCCTTCATCTCCGATACGAGGCCGTTGAGGTTGAGAGTGCGGCCGTCGAGGCGCTGCTTGCGGGCAAATGCGAGCAGCTGCTGCGTCAGCGTCGAGGCCCGCTCCGCCGCGTCGCGGATGTTGCCGACGGCGCGGCCCATGCGGCCCCGGTCGGCGTCCGGCCGCTCGAGGTTGGTCGCCAGCGAGTCGGCGTAGCCCAGGATCACCTGGAGCAGGTTGTTGAAGTCGTGGGCGATGCCGCCGGTGAGCTGGCCGATCGCCTCCATCTTCTGCGCCTGATGCAGCGCGTCTTCCGCCAGCCGGCGGCGGGTGATGTCGAGCTGCGAGCCGAAGAAGTACAGAAGGTCCCCGGCGGCGTTGTAGACCGGACTCACGAACAGGGCGTTCCAGAACGACGAGCCGTCCTTGCGATAGTTGAGGATCTCGGTGGCGACGTCGCGCCGCGACGCGACGGCCTCGCGCACCAGCGCCCGCGTCGCCGGATCGGTCTCGGGGCCCTGGAGGAAGCGGCAGTTGCGGCCGATCACCTCGTCCCGAGCGTAGCCGGTCATTTCCAGGAAGGCTTGGTTCACGAACACGATCGGTTGGTCGTCCCGGTTCGGATCGACCACCACCATCGGCATGCGCGTCATCGCGACGGCGGCGAAGAAGATGCCGCTGCCGGACTCGAATTCGTGGCCCTCCGCACCCGCCTCGACGCTGGGATGGACGCTGTGGGGTCTCTTCTCGGGGATGTCGGTCATTCGAACCCGCGGCGTGACAAGTCTTGTGAGGCTGCCGGCACGGCCGGCGCATCCCCGAGGCAGCGCGTAGGGTAAGGCTGCGGGGAGAAAATAGGGTCCGGAGCGCCGAGGCTCCGGATCCCATCGAAACCGGCAGGGACCGCTTGCGGCGAGCGGTCCCTCGCCCGCGCCATCAGGCCTCCTCGTCGATGCCGAAGCTCACGCTCTCGACATTTGCCCGCTCGAAGGCCTGCATCACGTACTGGTAGGAGCGCTCCATGTCGCTGTGCTCCTCGTCCTCGTTCTCGACGGGCTTGAGGACGAACATCAGCATCGAGCGTCCCGTGACCGAGTAGCTCTCGCCGACGGCGAAGCTTTCCACCTCCTGGCTGTCGGGCAGGTTGGTATCGAGCAGCCGCGTCCACGAGGTGCCGCCCGGCGCCTCGGGGAAGGTGAAGTCCACCACGTCGTGATAGGCGTTGTAGAACAGGAGCAGGGTGGCATCGCCGCCGCGCTTGTGAATGCCGCTCGCCTGGGCGCGCCCGTCGAGCAGTACGGCGAGGGTTCGCGAGTTGCCGTCGTTCCAGTTCTCCGGGCTCATCTCGGTGCCGGTCGGCGTGAGCCAGGTCACGTCCTTGACGCCGAACTCCTCGTCGTAGGCCCCGGTGACGAAGCGTCCGCGCGACAGCATCGGCAGGGCATTGCGCAGCAGGATCAGGCGCTGCGTGAACTCGGCCAGATCCCGCTCCTCCTCGCCGATGGCGCCCCAATCGACCCAGCTCACCTCGTTGTCCTGGCAATAGGCGTTGTTGTTGCCCTTCTGCGTGCGGGCGAACTCGTCGCCGGCGAGCAGCATGGGCGTGCCCTTCGACAGGAACAGGGTGGCCAGCATGTTGCGCATCTGGCGCAGACGCACCGAGCGGATCTCGGGATCGTCTGTCGGGCCCTCGACGCCGTAATTGTAGGAGAGGTTGTGGCCGTGCCCGTCGCGATTGCCCTCTTCGTTCGCCTCGTTGTGCTTCTCGTTGTACGAGACCGTGTCGTTCAGCGTGAAGCCGTCATGGGCGGTGATGAAGTTCACCGAGGCCCAAGGGCGGCGTCCGCGCTTGTTGAACTTGTCGGCCGAGGCGGTGATGCGCGAGGCGAGCCCCGGCAGCAGCCCGGCATCGCCCTTCCAGTAGCCGCGCACGTCGTCGCGGAAGCGGTCGTTCCACTCGGCCCAGCCCGGCGGGAAGCCGCCGACCTGATAGCCGCCGGGGCCGCAATCCCACGGCTCGGCGATGAGCTTCACGTCGTTGAGGACGGGATCCTGACGGCAGGTATCGAGGAAGCCGCCGCCCTCGTCGAAGCCGTAGGGCTCGCGGCCGAGAATGGTGGCCAGATCGAAGCGGAAGCCGTCGACCCGCATCTCGGTCGCCCAGTATCGCAAGCTGTCGGTGACGAGCTGCAGCACGCGGGGATGCGAGAGGTTGAAGGTGTTCCCGGTGCCGGTATCGTTGATGTAGTAGCGCGGCTGGTTCGGCAGCAGACGGTAGTAGGAGGCGTTGTCGACGCCCTTGAACGAGAGTGTCGGGCCCTTCTCGTTGCCCTCGGCCGTGTGGTTGTAGACCACGTCGAGGATCACTTCGAGGCCGGCGCCGTGCATGCGGGCGACCATCTCCTTGAACTCGGAGAAGGCGAAATCCGGCACCGCCGCGTAGCGCCGGGCGGGCGTGAAGAACGAGATGGTGTTGTAGCCCCAGTAATTGATGAGATCCTTCTGTTGCAGGTAGTCGTCCTGCACGAAGGAATGCACCGGCAGCAGCTCGACCGAGGTGACGCCGAGGCTCTTGATGTAGTCGAGCACCGCCGGGTTGCCGAGGCCGGCATAGGTGCCGCGCAGCTTCTCTGGCACCGCCGGGTGCAACTTGGTGAAGCCCTTCACGTGGGTCTCGTAGACGATGGTGCGCTCCCACGGCACGCGGGGCTTCACGTCCCGGCCCCAGGTGAAGGCCGGATCGATCACGCGCGAGCGGCGGGTGTAGGGAGCGGAATCGCGCTCATCGAAGGTGAGGTCGTCGCCCGTCTCCATCTGGTAGCCGAACAGGGCCGGGTTCCACTGGATCGTGCCGACTAGACCCTTGGCGTAGGGGTCGATGAGGAGCTTGTTCGGGTTGAAGCGGTGGCCGGCCTCGGGCTCGTAGGGGCCGTGGACGCGGTAGCCGTAGATCGTGCCGGGGCGCGCGTCCGGCAGGTAGCCGTGCCAGACCTCGTCGGTGTACTCGGGCAGCTCGATGCGCTCGATTTCCTTCTCGCCGGCATCGTCGAACAGGCACAGCTCGACCTTCGTGGCGTGGGCCGAGAACAGCGCGAAGTTCACGCCGCGGCCATCCCAGGTCGCACCGCGGGGATGCGGCGAGCCTTCGCGGATACGCGTGCGCGATGTGCGCGGCCTCGGCGTCGCAGTCCTGTCGGTATCGGCCATCGATCGTCCCATTCTCACTTGTGGCGGTCCCCGCGGGTCCAGCCGGACTCAGAACGTGCACGGAACGGCGAAGCTCCGTCTCGCCTGACGCGACGCAGCAAATTTTTCCCGACCCGCTGCGCACCGCCACGGATGTGGTAGGCCTTGGACGAAACTCACGGTGGGGGCCCGCGTTGCAAAGCCCCTCATCGATCGACACGGACACATCCGAGGGGGACCGTCACCCATGATCGAAGACCCCGAGCATCGGCACGCCGGGCTTCAAGCCTTGGCCGAGCGGCACGGCGTCAGCCTGGAAGCGGTGCGCCACCTTCTGCGCGCGCTCCAGGCGGGCCAGGGCAACATGGCCCAGTTCGACCACCCCGATCTCGGCGGCTTCGGACAATGGTCGCGTGGCGGCATGGTGATGGTCGGGCGCATGAACGACCATGCCCTGAAGGCGCAGGTCGATGCCCTATGCACCGAACTCGCCACGGCCCTGCCGCTCGCCGGCTTCCGCGAGGAAGCCGCCTCGGGCAATTGGTGGCCGGACGAACTGGGGCTGCCGTCGAGCGCGGGGGCGCAGAACGCGACGCGCTACGCCTTCTTCCCCGAGCGCCGACGCCTCGCCATCGAGACCGGCGGGCGGCTCACCCTCTATGACACCGGGGACCGCCTCGTCACCGGCGTGAGCCAGCAGCAGGGCGGCAGCGCCTCGCTGCGCTTCAGCGGACCGCAGGGGAGCTTCTCGCTGGAAGATCTGACGCCGGTCGAGCGGGATGCGGTGGGGGCGGCGCCGTCGGCGCCCCAACCGGCGGTGGATACGAGTGTCGCCGCGTTCGCGTCGTCATCGGTCGCCCCTGCGGCCAGCCCGGTTCCGTCGGCGCCCGCCGCCATCCGGCCGGGGGCGGCACCCTCCGGTACACCTTCGGGCGCAGGCCCGGACGACATCCTCTCGATCCTCGAACGCCTGGCCGACCTGCACAAGAAAGGCGTGCTGACCGAGGACGAGTTCTCTGCCAAGAAGGCGGAGTTGCTGGCGCGGCTCTGACACGACGGCCTGTCGCCGCAGGCCCCGTCGGAAGGCCGCGGTCGCCCTAGATCCAGGCGATGGCCCCGCGCGACCTCATCGACATCGACCGCATCTTCCACGAGCCGGCGGTCGCCGATTATCCGCGCGGACGCGAGATCCTGGCCCGCTATCCGAACGCCGAGCGGATCGCGGTCCCGTCGCACTGGAACATCCCGGAGCTGCACGGCAATGCCGGCTCGGTCGAGGACTGGGTGCGGATCAAGCGATCGACCCTGGTGCTCGGTGTGAAGAAGGGACTCGCGATGCGGCCCAATGGCCGTTCCGCCCACTTCATCGCACCCTCGACCTCGAACGGCTGCGCGATGGCCTGCGCCTATTGCTACGTGCCGCGCCGCAAGGGGTTTTCCAATCCGATCTCGCTGTTCGTGAATGTCGATGCGGTCTGCGCGGCGATCACGCGCCATGCGGCCAAGCAGGGTCCGCTGCCGGAGCCCGATCAGATCGACCCGGAGGCTTGGGTCTACGATCTCGGCGAGAACGGCGACCTCTCAGTCGATGCGATGATCTGCGACAATGTCCGCGATCTCGTCGCGCAATTCCGCGGGATTTCCAATGCCAAGGGGTCGTTCGCGACCAAGGCCGTGAACCGCGATCTCCTCGCCTACGATCCAAGAGGGCGCACCCGCATCCGCTTCTCGCTAATGCCGGCGCGGATCGCGCGGGTCGTCGATGTGCGCACCGCCCCGATCCCCGAGCGGATCGCCGCCATCGACGACTTCCTTCGCGCCGGCTACGAGGTCCACGTCAATTTCTCGCCCGTGATCCTCTACGAGGGCTGGGAGGCGGATTGGGCCGCGTTGTTCGACGAGATCGACGGGACGATCTCGGACGCCGCCAAGAATCAGCTCGCCTGCGAGATCATCATGCTGACCCACAATGCCGGGCTGCACGAGGTGAACCTCGGCTGGCACACCAAGGCCGAGGATCTGCTCTGGCGGCCGGACATCCAAGAGACCAAGCGCTCGGAGGGCGGCGGCGAAAACCTGCGCTACCGCACCGGCTGGAAAGGGAAATGGCTCGCCCGCTTCAAGGCTCTGCTCGCCGAGCGGATGCCCTATTGCCGGGTGCGCTACGCGTTCTGAGGAGGAAACGAATGCCAGACCACGAGAGCTATCTGCGCGAGGCGACCGAACTCGCGCTCGCCAACGTCGCCGAGGGGGGCCGCCCCTACGGCGCGGTGATCGTGCGGGAGGGCGAGGTCGTGGCCCGTGCGGCCAACCGCATCCACCGCACCAACGACCCGAGCGATCACGCCGAGATGGTGGCGCTACGGGAGGCGAGCCGGCGGCTCGGCCGGCCCAAGCTCGACGATTGCATCGTCTACGCCAGCGGGCGGCCCTGCCCGATGTGCCATGCGGCGATGCGGCTGGCCGGGGTTAAACAGGGCTACTTCGCCTTCACCGCCGAAGAGGCGGAGGCCGAGGGTCTGCTCAGTGCCGGGATCTATGCCGAGCTGTGCCGGCCGCTGGAAGAGCAGCCGATGCAGGTGCGCCACCACCCGCTGACCGACGAGCCGAGCCCCTACCGCGCCTGGGCGGAGCGGAAGGGGCGCTGAACGCGGCTTCGAGTGTCTCACGAAACGGCCGCTGCTTCCGGCGCGGCGGGCGCTTCGCGAGAGACGCTCAGTGCGTCCAGGGCGCCGTGCGGTTGAATTTGAAATTGTCGGAGTAGGACAGGCCCTTGCGCGCGATCGGCGGCGGCGTCTCCTCGACGCGGTAGGCGATGCCCGAAGCCTTGGCATAGGCGACCGCCTCGTCCGAGGTGTCGAATTCGAGCCGCACCTGCTGCAGCATGTCGGAGGAGCCGGTCCAGCCCATCAGCGGGTCGGTCTCGCGCGGTTCGGTCTGGTCGAACTCCAGAACCCACTGCTTGGTGCGGGCGAGCCCGGACTGCGTAGGATCCTTGGCGGGACGGTAGATGCGGGCGCTCGGCATCGGACGGCTGACGTCTCCGGGGAAGGTATGGTCGGGGCGATAGGATTCGAACCTACGACCCTCTGCTCCCAAAGCAGATGCGCTACCAGACTGCGCTACACCCCGACGCTGTGAGGGAGATACCCCCTCGTCTCCCGGCCGGCAAGGCGCTGCTCGTCACACGAGAATGTCGAGGACGCGTTTCTCGGTCTCGATCGAGGATTTCAGCGCGGCGGTGTTGATGGAAACGCCGAGCGAGGCCGAGGCCAGCTCCGTGACGGCCGTGACCGGCTCGGAGGCGGATTGCGGTGAGGCGACGCGCGACGCCGCCCCGTCGAAGCGCTGCATCGCCGCGCTCAGGCCCGCCGAACTCGTGGACACTGCCGAGACCATGGACCGCCCTCCCTGCGTCCCGGTAGCTCATCACGGAAAGGTAAAGGACATCCCCCAGCGGAATGGCGGGTTGATCGGATCGCTCGACGTTCCCACTTGGCCGCAGGCCGGAGGCATCGCCCTCGTGGGCGCGGAGACAAGGCGTAGCGATGATCGACCTGCATTACTGGCCGACCCCGAACGGTCACAAGGTGACGATGTTTCTGGAGGAGGCCGGCCTCCCCTACACGATCCACCCGGTGGATATCGGCAAAGGCGCGCAGTTCGAGCCGGCCTTCCTGAAGATCGCACCGAACAATCGGATGCCGGCCATCGTCGATCACGAGCCGGGCGATGGCGGTGCGCCGATCTCGCTGTTCGAGTCGGGTGCGATCCTGCTTTACCTCGCGGAGAAGACCGGGCGCTTCCTGCCTGCCGACCTGCGCGGCCGAGCGGAGACCCTGCAATGGCTGTTCTGGCAGATGGGCGGCCTCGGGCCGATGCTCGGCCAGAACCACCACTTCTCGCAATACGCGCCGGAGAAAATTCCCTACGCCATCGACCGCTACGTCAAGGAGACCAACCGGCTCTACGGCGTGCTCGACCGGCGGCTCGCCGACCGCGCCTTCGTCGCGGGCGCCGACTACACCATCGCCGACATGGCGGCCTATCCCTGGATCGTGCCGTGGGAGAAGCAGGGCCAGCGCCTCGACGACCACCCCAATCTGAAGCGCTGGTTCGAGGCGATCGCCGAGCGCCCCGGCACCGAAGCCGCCTATGCGCGGGCAGTGGAAGCCAACCCGCACTACGGCCAGCCGATGAGCGAGGACGCGAAGAAGGTGATGTTCGGCCAGACCGCGACGAACACCAAGCGCTGAGGCTTACCGTCCACTGCGCCGGGCGGCCACCGTGGCGAGCCCGGCAAAATCCTTGTCGCCGTCGCCGTGGGCGATGGCGTCGAGGAGGTTGTCGCGCAGCACGCTGGCGAACGGCATCGGCACATTGACCGCCTCGCCCGCGGCCAAGGCGAGGCGGACATCCTTGAGGCCGAGCCGCATGGTGAAGCCCGGCGGCTCGTAGCGGCCCTCCATGATCATCGCGCCGTAATTCTTGTAGACCGGCGAGGCGAACAGCGTGCTGGTGAGCATCTCCAGCACGTCGGCTCCGGCGATGCCGTGACCCTCGGCGAAGGCGGCCGCCTCGCCCATCGCCTCGATGGCCGAGACCAGCATGAAGTTGCCCGCGAGCTTGACGGCGTTGGCCTTCTCCGGCTCGGCGCCGAAGCGCCAGGTCTTGCTGCCCATGGCGTCGAACAACGGCTGTACCCGCGCGATCGCCGCGTCGTCACCCGCGGCGATGATGTTCAGGGCCCCCTTTTCTGCCGCATCCGGCCGGCCGAAGACCGGTGCGGAGATGTAGGGCACGCCCGCCCGTCCGTGGACCGCCGCCAGTTCCTTGGCGAGTGCCACCGAGATCGTGGACATCCCGACATGGACGCCGGGCCGCTGCCCGGAATCGAGCAGCCCGCCCTCGATGGTGACGGCGCGCAGGGCCGCGTCGTCGGCGAGCATGGTGATCGCGGCGTCGCCCGCAAAGGCCTCCGCGGCGCTTGCCACGGGCTCGGCGCCCTCGATCGCCCTGGCTGCCTCCGGCGACCGGTTCCACACCCGCACCCGGTGGCCCGCCGCGACGAGCCGTGCCGCCATGACCCGGCCCATGCGGCCGAGCCCGATGAAACCGACATCCATGTTTGAATCTCCGGATTTGCTGTCATGTCCGGGTGAAACGCCCCGGCCGGCGATGGGTCGCTAGAGCCGTATCCGACCCCATTGCATCAGGCCGGCGTCTCCCGCTCTTTGTTTTGACGCGCATTCTTTCGACGAACCGGTGGCCACTTCGTCGGAAGGCGCTCTAACGGTCGAGCGATCAGTGCGTGTTGAGGAATTCCAGCGTCAGCGTGTTGAACATCTCGGTCGCCTCCATGTGGACGAGGTGGCCGACATTGTTGAGGACTTCGGCCCTTCCGTTCGGCATCCGGCCGGCGAGCGCGCGCGCATGGCTCGTGTTGTCGCCCATGGTGGAGCGCACCTCCGTCGGCGCGAAGCCCTTACCGGGGGCGTTGTGGTCGTTCGCCCCCATGATGAACAGGGTCGGCGCCTTCACGAGCGGGATCTCGTGGACGATCGGCTGGCCCCAGATCATCTGGTAAGAGTTCACGAACGACTTGAGCCAGCGCGAATACTCGCCCGAACCCTTCACGCGCTCGCGGATCGACACGAACGGCTCGATGGCCGAGGCGGGGATCGACAGCGCGTAGCTCGTCATCAACTGCTTGCGGTAGGAGTCCGCGGTCAGGTCCGCCTCGCGGGCTATCAGGGTCTCGTCGGAGACCGGCGGGACGGTGAAGCGGTAATCCTCCAGCCCGATCGGCGCTTCCAGCACGAGGCTGTTGACCCGCTGCGGATAGTTGCGGGCCATCCGCACGGCGAGCATGCCGCCCATGGAATGCGCCACGATGTCGAACCGCTGGATCTTCAGGCTGTCGGCGAGCGCCAGGGTGTCGGCGGCCATCCGGTCGAAGGTGAAGGAGCCGATCGGTTTCGAGGACTTGCCGAAGCCGAGCTGATCGGGGACCACCACGCGGTAGCCCGCGTTCGACAGGGTGCGGATGACCGGCTCCCAGTAGCTCGACGGGAAGTTGCGCCCGTGCAGCAGCAGCACCGTGCGTCCGTTGGCGTTGTCGGAGGCCGGCACATCCATGTAGGCGAGGCGCTGCGCTTCGCCGTCGCGGCTCAGCGGCAGGAAGCGCACGGGAAACGGATAGGCGAAGCCTTCGAGGCCGATGCCGAGCGGCGACGGCTCCTCGGCATGGGCGGCGGGCGCCAGCAGCGGTGCGATCGCGAGACAAAGCGCGAGGCAAGGCGCAAGGCACGGCGCGAAAATCGGGTGGGCACGCATGGACACTTCGTCTCCGGCTCGAGCATCGTCCCGAAAGGTGGTGGCCGGCTTTCGAAAACAGACGATGCAGATACAAGACGCGCGCGCATCGTCCCCGGCGCGGTTTCCGGGGGCGATGCGCGAACGGCGCGGGCTCTGCCCCGGCGGCACGCCGACAACGCGCGGCGCAGCCTCCGGTGAGAGACAGATAGGGCGGATCGCTCGCCTGCAAGCACCGGAAGATGGACGGTGACGGCTCAAAAGACCGGAGACAGGAGCGGCGACGGGCTGCCGCTGCGGGAGCGGCTCCTGGCGCTCTGCGCCATGGCGCTCGCCATCTCCATGGCGGTGCTCGACGGAGCGATCGTCAACGTCGCCCTGCCGGTGATCGCCCGCGACCTCGACGTGCCGGCCTCCGAAGCGATCTTCGTCGTCAGCGCCTACCAGATCGCGGTCACCGCCGCCCTGCTGCCGCTCGCCACGCTCGGCGAGATCTGGGGCTACCGCCGGGTCTATCTCGGCGGTCTCGCCGTCTTCACCGCCGCCTCGCTCGCCTGCGCGGTCTCGCCGAACCTTGCAAGCCTCACCGCTGCGCGGGTCGCCCAGGGGCTGGGCGCGGCCGGGATCATGAGCGTCAACATCGCTCTGGTGCGCTTCATCTATCCGAGCCGGCTGATCGGGCGCGGCGTCGGCAACGTCGCGCTCATCGTGGCAGTGGCCTCCGCCGCCGGTCCGACGGTCGCCGCCGCGATCCTCTCGGTCGCAGCCTGGCCCTGGCTGTTCCTCGTCAACTTGCCGGTCGGGCTCGTCGCGCTGGCGGTCGGCGCGCGCACGCTGCCGCGAACGCCCCGCTCCGCCCGGCGCTTCGACCTGCGGAGCGCGAGCCTCAATGCCCTCACCGTCGGGCTGCTGATCGTCGGTCTCGACGCGTTCGCGGATCCGGATACCCGCGGGCTCGCCGTGGCCGCAATCGCCGCCTCGGTTGGGGTCGGCATCGTCTTCGTACGGACCCAAATCCGGCTCGCAGCGCCGCTGCTGCCGCTCGACCTCCTGCGGATTCCGGCCTTCGCCCTGTCGATGGTGGCCTCGATCTGCTCCTTCGCGGCGCAGATGATCGCCTACGTCGCCCTACCCTTCTACTTCCACGACGCTCTCGGCTTGTCAGAGACCCGAACCGGCTTCCTGATGACGCCATGGCCGCTCGCCATCGCGGCGATGTCGCCCTTTGCCGGCCGGCTCGCCGACCGCTTCCCGCCGGGGCTGCTCGGCAGCCTCGGTCTCGGCCTGCTCGCCGTCGGCATGGCGGCGCTGGCCCTCCTGCCGGAGGCGCCCACGACCTTCGACATCGTCTGGCGGCTGACGCTTTCAGGGATCGGTTTCGGGCTGTTCCAGTCGCCCAACAACAAAGTCATCATCACCAGCGCACCGCGGGAGCGCAGCGGTGGCGCCAGCGGCATGCAGGCAAGCGCCCGGCTCGTCGGCCAGTCCCTCGGCGCGGCTTGGGTCGCCGTGTTGTTCGGCCTCGTCCCCGGTGGCCCGACGGGCGCCTTCGCCGTCACCCTGTGGTGCGCCGTCGCCCTGGCGCTGGCGGGCGCCCTGGCAAGCGGCCTGCGGCGGACGGGGCCCTGACCGCGCATCGTCGCTCAGCACCAGGGCCGAACTCGCGCGTTGTCGCTGGGACAGAGACAAGTGCGGCCAACGGAGGCGGATGATGGACATCGACCTGAAGGGGCGCAGCGCCCTCGTCACCGGTTCCACCGGGGGCATCGGCTACGCGGTGGCTCGCGAACTCGCGCGGCTCGGCGCCTACGTCGCCGTCAACGGCCGCACCGGCGAGCGGGTGGAGGCGGCCATCGCGCGCCTACGCGGCGAGGTGCCGGGGGCTGAGTTCATCGCCGGCATCGGCGATGTCGGCACCGAGGAGGGGGCGGGCGAACTCCTCGCCGCCCTGCCGCGGGTCGATATCCTGATCAACAATGCCGGCATCTTCGAGCCGAAGCCGTTCTTCGAGATCGCCGATGCCGAGTGGCGCCGCTTCTTCGAGGTGAACGTGATGAGCGGCATCCGCCTCGCGCGGGCCTACGGTCCCGGCATGGTCGAGCGCGGCTGGGGACGGATCGTCTTCATCGCCAGCGAGTCGGGCGTCAACATCCCGCCCGAGATGGTCCATTACGGCGTGACCAAGACGGCACAGCTCGCCGTCTCCCGCGGTCTCGCCGAGACGGTGGGTGGCAGCGGCGTCACCGTCAACAGCGTGCTTCCCGGCCCGACCATGACCGAAGGCGTTGCGGATTTCCTCGAATCCATGGGCGGGAGCGAAGGCGATCTGGAGGCTAAGGGCCGCGCCTTCATCGCCGAGAACCGCCCGACTTCGCTCCTGAAGCGCCTCGCGCAGCCGGAGGAAGTGGCCAATATGGTCGCCTATCTCTGCACGCCCGCCGCGAGCGCCACCACGGGGGCGGCTCTGCGGGTCGATGGCGGCGTGCTGCGCGGCATTACCTGAGGCTCACCGCTCCCGAGCCCACCGGACGTACGGGGCCGGCTTGACCGGCGCCGTACTCCGAGGGACGGCCCGCGAACGGTTCCTTCAAATCAGGACTTGAGGTGTGCGGCGAGGTGCTTGTTCATCTCGAACATCGAGCACTTGTCCTTGCCGAAGATCTTCTTGAGCTTGTCGTCGGCGAGAATCTCGCGCTTGTTCTCCGGGTTCTGGAGATTGTGCTTCTTGATGTGCTCCCACACCTTGCTGACGACTTCGCCGCGCGGCAGGGGATTATCGCCGACGATGGCGGCGAGTTCGGGAGACGGCTTCAGGGGCTGCTGAAGCGCGTTGGGCTTGGTGCCGGAGGCGGCCTTCGTGGCGGTCTCCTTCTTCGGGGCACTCTTGGGCGCAGCCGCCTTCTTCTCCGTCGTCTTGGTAGCCATGGTTTCCCTCCGTCCTGCGGACCGGCGATTCGTGACACGAAGCCGCGAGGCATCGGGGCACTGAGGAGCAACAACTAAGCGGTGCCGCGCCCGTTCCAAGTGGAGAACAGCGCCGCCGGGGTATCCATCCACAGATCAGCGGACCTTTCCGCAGCCCAATCCACTGCCGGAGGGACTTTTTCGCGCCGACCGGGCCGGGCTCCGATGATCCCGCCGCCAGTCCCCGGTCGGAGCGGGAACCGTGCTTGCCGCCTCGCATTCACGCTAGACACCCGGATCACGGGCCTGCCGGGGCCTGTCAGGGACATGCTGGAGACGTGGATGCCGACGGATCTGCCCGAAGAGCGGGCCTATCGCAAGCCGGGGACGCTGGAACTGGACCCTGCCTCCGGCGAGGGGGTGGCGACCGACGAGACACCCCGGTTGATCGCCTCCGATAAGGTCGAGGGCACCCCTGTCTACGACAGCACCGGGCGTCACCTCGGCGGCGTTCACAATTTCATGGTCGACAAGGTGTCGGGACAGGTCGCCTACGCCGTGCTGTCCTTCGGTGGCTTCCTCGGCTTTGGCGAGAACTACCATCCCCTGCCCTGGAACGCGCTGACCTACTCGGTCGAACTCGGCGGATACGTCGTCGATATCGACCCCGCCGATCTCGACGGCGCGCCGACCCAGGGGCCCGGCGAGAATCCGTTCGACGATCCTGGCTTCGGCGGGCGCCTCAACGATCACTGGGGCGGCCGCAGGGCGCCGACCGCCTGAGGCGGCGGCGCCGCTGCGACGGAGAGAGCGCATTCCAGCGAAGCGGTCACGGGTTCGTCGAAGGAATGCCCGTCAAAACAGGGGCTTAGAGCCGTGCCGAGCCTGATTTCGTCAGGTCTGGCACGGCCCTCTTCGCGGCTCAGAACTTGCCGCCGAGACCGACACTGCCGCCCGCCCCCATCTGGGGGGCGAGGCCGCCGGAGCTGGACCGCGACGTCGTCTCGCCGTCGATCTCTTCCCGGCGGATGCGGCGCGGTCCATCATCGGCGGTGCGGGTGTCGCCGCGGATGTTCTTCGGCAGTTCCAGGGCGCGGGTCGGGGCGGCGGCCAGCGGGCGGCCGTCATCGTCGGTCTGGGCGCTGCGCAGAGGGCGGCCGGGCAGCGTGCCGCGGGCGGAGGGCGGAGGACCGAGATCGGTTTCCGGCATCACCCCACCGCCGCCGCCGAGTGCCTGGCAGCCGCCAAGGCTCGCGGCAAGAAGCGCCGCGGCGCAGAGTCTCGACGGGTTAAGCATGTCATCTCGTCCTCGTACCGGCCGTCCCCGGCCACGGGTCGGCCTGGGGGGCGGCCAAGGGTCGGCAACGTTAAGATTTCCTGCATCCGTCTAAGGCAGGGTTTGGGCGAAAACCAGACGGCCGTCGCCCGTGTCCACCCGGTTGCGGCGGCACGGTCGGAGCGGCCGGGGCGGCGTTTCCGGCCCATCCACAACTTCGCCGTGGTTGCCGGGCATGGACGATGCGTCCGCCCGCCCCATGATGTCCGGGGAGCGCCGGCCCGCAGAGGCCGGCTCGCGGATCTTTTTCGACTGTCGAGAGGTAGTAGGGGTGCTCAGACTGATCCGGCCGATCGTGACACCGGCGATCGCCCTCCTCGCCACGGCGGCCATGGCCGCGGACGGCTCGTCGGGCGCCCCCGGCGACGCGTCGCCTCCCGCCGTGACCGCTCCGCCTCCGGCCGCAGCGCCCACGACGGCGCCGGCTGCACCCGCGAATGGCGCCGTGACGCCGTCCCAGGGGGGCGGCACCCCGGCGGTGGTGCTCGACACCCAGGATTATGAGAGCCTGCTCGGCAAGAGCGTCCGCGCGATGAACGGCGACGATCTCGGCCGGATCATCGACGTCATCATCGACCGCGACGGACGGCCCCGCGCCGCGGTGATCGATTTCGGCGGCTTTCTCGGTGTCGGCTCCCGCAAGATCGCGGTGGATTGGCGCGTCCTGAAGTTCACCACCGAGGGCAAGGTCGGGCGCCTCACGCTCCAGCTCAACCGCAATCAGGTCCGCGTCTCGCCCGAGTACAAGGCCGGCGATCCGATCGTCGTGCTCGGGGCCGCCAGCCCGGGTGCCGCGAACACCGGTGCCGCCGTTCCGCCGGAAGGGGATGCCTCCGCCGTCGCCGAGAAGCCTGCTGCCCCGTCCGACAAGGCCCCGGACCGGCCACCGGAGAAGACTCCGGACAAATGACGGCAAGCCCGGTGACGGAACGGCGCGCCTATCCAGCGCGCGAGCGCGACATTCATCGCACCGATCTTCGCGAGCGCGGCGGCTCCCGTCCGGTGCGGCGCGCGGGCCGACCGAGCACGCCCGGTCCCGCCGATCCGTCGCGCCGGGCGACCTACGGTCTCGACGCGTTCACGTTCTTCATCGCCAACCTGCAGACCGGGTTCGGGCCCTTCCTCGCCGTCTACTTCACCCAGCAGAAGTGGACGCAATCGGATATCGGCCTCGCGCTCACCGTGGGCAGCCTCGTCAGCCTGCTCGGGCAGATGCCGGGCGGTGCCTTCGTCGATGCCTCCCGCTCGAAGCGCTTCGCGGCCGGCTTCTCCGCGTTCTGGGTCGGCGCGAGCGCCGTGATGCTGGCCGCGCTCCCGACCTATCTCGTCGTGATGCTCGCCATGGCGATCCACTCGGCGGCAAGCTGCGTGCTGACGCCGGCCATTGCCGCGATCTCCATCGGCCTCGTCGGCCATGCCAGGGCCGGCGAGCGGCTGGGGCGCAATGCCAGTTTCTCGGCGGTGGGCAACGCGCTTGGCGCTGCCGGCATGGGGGCGATCGGCTATTATCTCTCGAACAACGCCGTGTTCTATCTCGCGGGCGTGCTGGTGATCCCGGCCCTGGTATCCCTCTCGTTCATCCCGTCGGGGCGCGCCGTGGAAGCCGGCAGGCCCCGGCCCGCCGCCCCGGAACCGGAACCGCGAGAGGCCGGCGGCGTCTCGGCGCTCCTGAAGAACCGGGCGCTCCTGTGCTTTGCCGCCTGCATGGTGCTGTTCTTCCTGGCCAACGCCGCGATGCTGCCGCTCGTCGGCAGCGTCATGACCCTGCGCGCCAGCGAGACCGCCACGGCTCTGGTGGCCGCCTGCATCATGGTCCCGCAGGCGGTGCTCGCGCTCACGGCCCCCTTCGTCGGCCGCCTCGCCCAAAGCTGGGGACGAAAACCGCTCCTCGTGATCGGTTTTGCGGCCCTGCCCGTCCGCGGCCTGCTCTTCGCCTTCGTCAGCGATCCCTACTGGATGGTGGCGATCCAGGTCTTCGACGGCATCTCGGCCTCCGTTCTCGGCGTCATGGTCCCGCTGATCGTCTCCGACGTCACCCGCGGCACCGGCCGGTTCAACACCGCACTCGGTGCGGTCGGGACCGGCATGGGCATCGGCGCCGCCCTCTCGACGGCACTCGCCGGCTTCATGGCCGACGAACTCGGCAGCGGGACCGCGTTCCTGGGGCTCGCCATTGTCGGCGCCGCCGGCCTCGCCCTCGTCCTCCTGATCATGCCGGAGACCCGGCGCAGGAACGGGGACGAGGCCCACGACCCGTCTTGACCTGCGCCGGCCGACGGGGTTGGAATCCTTTTTGCGCCGCACATCCGCTTAAGCGTGGTTCAGCTTCGCCGAGGTACCCGGCGGAAAGCCGCGCGTGCTTGAAACATAAGGCGACGCTTCGCGTTGCGGTTAACGGGCTCCCTGTGCGCCCTCCAGCCACAATCGGCGCCCAGCGGGTCTGATCGAATCGGGACTGACGATCGCGATGGAAGATCTCTGCCAATACGCCAACAGACCGGGGGCCTTCGTCGGGCGCTATCTCAGGCGCCGGATCGTCCCGCATCTCGTGATTCTCTTCTCCGTGCTCGGTGCGGTGTCGTTCTCGGTCTCGACCGATTATGCACTGAAGGGCGTGGTCGATGCCCTCGGGAAGGGGCCGAGCGCAGGGCAGGTCTGGACGGCTTTGGCGGTGCTGATCGGCTTCATCGCCGCCGACAACCTGCTCTGGCGCGTCGCGGCCTTGGTCGGGGCCTTCACCTTCGTCGGCGTGACCGGTGACATCCGCCGGGATCTCTTCCGCCACATGACGGGCCATGCCCCGTCCTTCTTCGCCGACCGCCAGCCCGGTACGTTGGCCTCGCGCATCACCGCGACGTCGAACGCGATCTTCACCGTCGAGAACATGTTCACGTTCAACGTGATGCCGCCCTGCGTCGCGGCCGTGCTCTCGATCATCTACATCGGCACCGTGAACCTCACGATGGCGCTCGTGCTCGCCGGCATCTTCGCCGCGGTCGTGCTGCTGATGTTCAAGATGGCCTCCGCCGGCAAGCCGCTGCACCACGACTTCGCCGCCAAGGCCGCGAGCGTCGATGGCGAGATGGTCGATCTCGTCGGCAACATGCCGCTGGTGCGCGCCTTCTCCGCGTTCAACCGCGAGTTCGTGCGCTTCGACGGCACCATCGGCTCCGAGATGCGGGCGCGCCGCTCCTCGCTCCTCTACCTCGAGAAGCTGCGCATCACCCACGCCATCCTCACCGTGATCTCGATCCTCGGCCTGCTCTACTGGTCGATCAAGATGTGGGAGGCCGGTCAGGCCACCACCGGTCAGGTCGTCCTCGTCTGCACATTGGGCATCCGCATCCTCGCCGCCACGCGCGACCTTGCCGTCGCGCTGGTGGACGCGACCCAGCACACCGCCCGCCTGTCGGAGGCGCTGCACACGCTGCTCCAGCCGCATGAGCTGGTCGATCATCCGGAAGCGGAGAGGCTCATCGGCCAGACCGGCGCCGAGATGCATTTCGACCACGTCGCCTTCAGCTATCCCGACGGGCGCACCGTCTTCTCCGATTTCGACCTGCTGATTCCGGCCGGTCAGACGGTGGGGCTGGTCGGCAAGTCGGGCGGTGGCAAGTCGACCCTGTTCTCGCTGATCCAGCGCTTCTACGAGGTGCAGGGCGGACGCATCCTCATCAACGGACAGGACATCAACCGCGTCACGCAGGAGAGCTTGCGCGAGGCGATCACGGTCGTGCCGCAGGACGTGTCGATGTTCCACCGCTCCTTGCGCGAGAACATTCGCTACGGCCGGCCCGACGCGACCGACGAGGAGGTCTGGAAAGCGGCGGAAGCCGCCCACTGCACCGACTTCATCCAGTCGCTGCCGGAAGGCTTCGACACCATCGTCGGCGACCGCGGCGTGAAGCTCTCCGGCGGCCAGCGCCAGCGCATCGCCATCGCCCGCGCCATCCTGAAGGATTCGCCGATCCTGCTGCTCGACGAGGCGACCTCGGCGCTCGATGCCGAGTCCGAGGAGGCGATCCGCGCCGCGCTCGCCAACCTGATGAAGGGCCGCACGGTGATCGCCATCGCACACCGCCTCTCGACGCTGAAGGACTTCGACCGGATCGTCGTTCTGGAGGGCGGGCGCATCGTACAGGACGGCTCGCCGGAGAAGCTGACCCATCTCGACGGATTCTACCGCGAGTTGATGAAGAAGGAATCGATGTCGATGTCGCTCGCCGCGGCCTGACATTCGAGCGGCTGAAACGCTGCCCATCGATTGGGAGGGGTGCAAAAACCCGCCCGTGGATCGACATGGGTGTCATGAGGCCGGGCGGGTCCCTCACCGCCCGGCCTTCTTTTTACGCCGATACGAAGCGGGAGCGTGCCGTGGCCGACCAGCAATTCGCCAGCGACAACTATGCCGGGATCTGCCCGGAGGCCTTCGCCGCGATGCAGGCGGCCAATGCCGGCCACGCCCCCGCCTACGGCGCCGATTCCTGGACGCAGGCCGCGGCCGACGGCTTCCGGCGGCTGTTCGAGACCGATTGCGAGGTCTTCTTCGTCTTCAACGGCACCGCCGCCAACTCGCTTGCGCTGGCCTCGCTCTGCCAATCCTATCACAGCGTGATCTGCGCGGACTCGGCGCATATCGAGACCGACGAATGCGGTGCGCCGGAATTCTTCTCCAACGGCTCGAAGCTGCTCACCGCCGCGACCGATGACGGGAAGCTGACGCCCGAGATCGTGCGGACGATTTCGGGCAAGCGCAGCGATATCCATTTCCCGAAACCACGGGCGGTGACGCTGACCCAAGCCACGGAGACGGGGCGGGTCTACAGCCTCGACGAGATCGCAGCCATCTCGGCTGTCTGCCGCGCCTCGGGCCTGCGCCTGCACATGGACGGCGCGCGCTTTGCCAATGCCTGCGCCTCGCTCGACGCGACCCCGGCCGAGCTGACCTGGAAGGCCGGCGTCGATGTGCTCTGCTTCGGCGGGACCAAGAACGGCATGGCGGTGGGCGAGGCGGTGATCTTCTTCGACCGAAGACTCGCGGAGGATTTCGACTATCGCTGCAAGCAGGCAGGCCAGCTCGCCTCGAAGATGCGCTATCTCTCGGCGCCCTGGGTCGGCATGCTGGAGAGTGGGGCGTGGCTCGACAACGCCCGCCACGCCAATGAATGTGCCCGACGGCTGGTGCGGGGAATCGCCGACGTGCCGGGCATCTCGCTCGCGGCACCGGTGGACGCCAACGGCGTGTTCCTGAACCTGTCCGTGCCCGTCCAAGAGGCGCTGCGCGCCCGCGGCTGGCAGTTCTACGGCTTCATCGGCGGGGCGTCCCGCTTCATGTTCGCCTGGGATTCAGAGCCGGAGCGGGTCGATGCGCTGGCGCAGGACATCCGCCTCTGCGCCTTGCCCGCGGCGGCGTGATCGCCGCTGCGTTCGCGGCAGGATCAGACGAGATAGGTGATGGTGGCCGCGAGAGCCGTCGCCACGGTGGCGATGGCAAAGCCCGATGACGAGAGCAGCATCACCGAGCGGGAGGCGGTCGGCTCGGGCTCGTCGGCGTAGCCGAAGGCTTGGCCCGCGGCCTGTTCAAGGCGCATGAGGGAGAGGTGACGCGCTTGGGCGGCGGCGGGGGTCATCGGCGTGGCTCCCTCGCGGTCAAGCTGACCGTGTTGCGTTAACGTCCGGAAACCGTCTTCTGTTCCCACCGCCATCCTGGGCCGCGCCCCCTTAACGTTTCGCTGCCTTGTTTCAGCCGCAGGATTGCCGCCCACCACAGGCTTCGTGAGACCGTCTTAACCATCCGCCCGCATCAGTGTGATGACAACGCGCCGGGCTTGGCAGGACCGTCGGGCTTCGAACGCGGCGGGCCATCGTGGTACTGCGACCGGCGGAAGCGGACAGGACGCTTTTTGTTTCCTGTTTGTTCCGATACAGTAAGGGTATGAAGAGCCATGCAGCCCGTCTCCGACCCGATTCGAGGAGCCGTCGCGTGAGCGATCCGGCACGCGACCTGTTCGGGCCCGGTGCCAAGCCTCCCGCCGCGGAGGCCGAGCGCCGCCGCCGTCTCACCCCCGTGGCACCGTCGCCGGCGCCCGTGCCGGAAACGGCGGAGGCGGGTTACGATGCCTCGACGATCGAGGTGCTGGAGGGGCTGGAGCCGGTGCGGCGCCGGCCGGGCATGTATATCGGCGGCACCGACGAGCGGGCGCTGCACCACCTCTTCGCCGAGGTGATCGACAACTCCATGGACGAGGCGGTCGCGGGCCACGCGAGCTTCATCGAGGTGGAACTGGAAGCGTCGGGCTCTCTCGTCGTCACCGATAACGGCCGGGGTATTCCGGTCGATCCGCACCCGAAATTCCCGGGCAAGTCCGCGCTCGAGGTCATCATGACCACGCTGCATGCGGGCGGTAAGTTCGATTCGAAGGTCTACGAGACCTCCGGCGGCCTGCACGGCGTCGGCATTTCCGTCGTCAACGCGCTGTCGGACGTGCTGGAGGTCGAGGTCGCCCGCAACCAGACCCTCTACCGGCAGTGCTTTTCCCGCGGCCATGCGCAGGGAAGCTTGGAGACGGTCGGGCGGGTGCAGAACCGGCGCGGCACGCGGGTGCGCTTCCATCCCGACGCGCAGATCTTCGGCTCTCTGCGGTTCGACCCGCGCCGCCTGTTCAAGATGGCCCGCTCCAAGGCCTACCTGTTCGGCGGCGTCGAGATCCGCTGGCGCTGCGCCCCGGCCCTGCTCGAAGGGCTGGAGGATGTGCCGGCGGAGGCCGTGCACCGCTTCCCCGGCGGGCTCTCGGACTATCTCGCCCGCGATATCGAGGGGAAGGAGCTCGTCCTCGATTCCATCTTCTCGGGGAAGATCACGAAACCCGGCTCGCACGGTTCGCTCGAATGGGCGGTCGCCTGGACGGTCGCCGATGACGGTGTCTCGCATTCCTACTGCAACACGATCCCGACGCCGGAGGGTGGCACCCACGAGGCGGGCCTGCGCGTCGCGCTGCTGCGCGCTCTGCGCGAGCATGCCGAGCGCGTGAACCAGGCCAAGCGCATGACGGCGGTGACCACCGACGACGTGATGGCGACCTGCGCCTCGATGCTTTCGGTCTTCATCCGCGAGCCGGAATTCCAGGGTCAGACCAAGGACAAGCTCGCCACGGTGGAGGCGTCCCGCATCGTCGAGACGGCGGTGCGCGATGCCTTCGACCATTGGCTCGCGGCTTCGCCCGCCCAGGCCAACAAGCTGCTCGATTGGGTGATCGACCGGGCGGAGGAGCGCCTGCGCCGCCGCCAGGAAAAGGAGGTCGCCCGCAAGAGCGCCACCCGCAAGCTGCGCCTGCCCGGCAAGCTCGCCGATTGCTCGGCCGCCGGCACCGTGGGCTCCGAGATCTTCATCGTCGAGGGCGACTCGGCCGGCGGTTCCGCCAAGCAGGCTCGCGACCGCGCGACGCAAGCGGTGCTGCCGCTTCGGGGAAAGATCCTGAACGTGGCCTCGGCCAGCCGCGACAAGCTCGGCGCCAACCAGCTCATCTCGGACCTGACGCTGGCGCTCGGCTGCGGCACAGGCGCGAACTTCCGCGAGGCGGACCTCCGCTACGACCGGGTCATCATCATGACCGACGCGGACGTGGACGGCGCCCACATCGCCTCGCTCCTCATCACCTTCTTCTACCGGCAGATGCCCAAGCTCATCGACAAGGGGCACCTCTACCTCGCGATCCCGCCGCTCTACCGGATCAGCCAGGGCGCGAAATCGGCCTATGCCCGCGACGACGCGGACAAGGAGCGGATCATCAAGACCGTGTTCAAGAACGGCAAGGTCGAGATCGGCCGCTTCAAGGGCCTCGGCGAGATGATGCCGGCGCAGTTGAAGGAAACGACGATGGACCCGAAGAAGCGCACGCTGCTGCGCGTCGCGATCCTCGACGAGGCGCGGGAATCGACGGGTGACACGGTGGAGCGCCTGATGGGCAACAAGCCCGAGGCGCGCTTTGCCTTCATCACCGAGCGGGCGGCGTTCGCGGACGGGACGGAGCTGGATATCTGATCCGCTCCGCCTTTCCCACGAACGCAAGCCGATGGGCGGCGGCGTGATCGTCGTGATGCCGGGGCGTGTCGCCGATGCCCGCTCGACCGCGATCCGTCAGGCCGGTTCGGCCATCGCCCTCTCCGTGATCGCCACGATCCGCCCTTCCGCCAAGTGCAGCACCCGGTCGGCGGCGCCGAAGTAGCGGTCGTCATGGCTGATGACGATGAGGGTTCGGCCGCCGCTTCGCAGATCCGGCAGAAGCTCCTCGTAGAAGCGGCGCCGGAAGGTCGGATCCTGTTCCGCGGCCCACTCGTCCAGCACGAGGACCGGGCGTCCTTCGAGAACGGCCTGGACCAGGGCGAGGCGCTTGCGCTGGCCGGTCGAGAGATCGGTGGTGGAGAAGCGCCCCTCGCTAATGCCGACCTTGTGGGCCAGATCGAGCCGTTCCAGCAGGGGCCGGGCGGCATCAGGGTCGGCGCCGTCTGCGGGGATCAAGTCGTCGAACAGGTGGTAGTCGAAGAAGATCGCCGAGAAGTGCTGGCGGTAGGCGTCGCGCGTCTGCGCCGTCACCGGCACGCCGTCGAGCAGGATCTCTCCCGCTTGTGGCGGGTAGAGGCCGAGAAGCAGCTTGATCAGCGTCGTCTTGCCCGAGCCGTTCTCGCCGACGATGAACAGGATCTCGCCGGCCCGGATCGTCAGGTCGAGCGGGCCGAGGGTGAAGGGGGCCTTGTCGCCGGCCGCCGGGAAGCCGTGGCTCACGCCGCGCAGGGCGATCTCGCGGATGCGGCGGGCCGTTGCGGGTGCTTGCGCGGAAAGCAGGTTCGGCTCCGCCTCCGTTCCCTCCGCCGCGAACTCGGCGATGCGCCTATAAGCGATCTGTGCCTCGCCCATCATCGGTACGAAATGAATGAGCTGCGAGATCGGTCCCTGGATGTAGAACAGCACGAGCACGAAGCCGGAGAGTTCGGCGCCGCTGATGCCGGCCAGAACCTTGTAGGTGATGAGGCCGGCGAAGAGCAGGAACTTGCTCGATTGGTTCAGCATCGACAGCGATTGCTGGATGACGGCGATCCGCGTCATCAGGTGGCGCCCCTGCTCGATGCAGGCCTTGAGCGCGACGTCGCGGAGGTGGAGCCGGCGTTCGCGGCCGATGCGCAGCTCCTTCGCGGCCTCGGTCAGGGTGAGATAGTGCTTCTGGCTCGCCTCGCGGTTCTTGTGGACCTCCTCGAAGTACCGGAGCATGTTCCGGCGCAGGGCGTTCGCGCCGAGGCTCTCGAGGATCAGGACCGCTGCCGTCACCGCGGAGAGGGCGGGTGACAGAAGGATCATGTAGGCCCCGCAGCCGATCAGCGTCCCGCTCGCGACCACGATCGGCGAGAGGAACGCGATGGCCGTGGAGATGGTCGTCACGTCGCCCTGGAGCGAGGCGAGCAGCTTGTGCTTGCCGACTCGCTCGATCCGCTCGATCGGCGCAGTCAGGATCTTGTCAGTGAGGTCGCGGCTGAGCGCCGCCTGGATGCGCCCGCCCGCGTAGGTGTTGCCGAGGCTGGCCGCAAAGGTGCCGAGAATGCTCAGGGCCGCGAAGCCGGCAAACGCCAGAAAGACGCCGTCGGCGAGCGCGCCCTCGCCGTGGAAGGCCTCGTTGATCTTGGCCAGAGCCGCTGCGGTGGCGAGGCCGCCGACCGCCCCGAGCGCTGTCGCCACGCTCACCAGCGGCCAGACCGGCCGGAGCAGCCGGATCGCGTCGAGCCTGAAATGACGAAGGATTGCGCCGTCCTGCCCCATCCTGCCGATTCCTCCGAGCAAGGTCGCCGCCTGCTGCGGGGACCGGGGCATCTGCACTAACGACAGGTCTGGTGAAGGTGAAATGCCGATCCGGCGCATCTCACCCCTCACGCGAATGGGTTTTACAAATTCTCATTTTGGAGATACTTGAACAGCAGGCCCGATTCGCCGATGCGCTCAATCTCAGGCGCCGGATCGGTCCGTAGCGGCCTTACGGCTTCGTCCCCACGCTCACCACCGGCGTCGCCTCGCGATCGCCCACGATCATGATGAGCATGTTCTGCGCCATGCTGGCGCGGCCCTGATCGTCGAAGAGGATGCCGGCATGGCCGTCCTCCGGCTGTTCCAGGCGGCGGATCGTGTCGCGCACGATGGCGACCGCGCCCTCCACGATCTGGCGGCGGGCCGCGATGATGGCGCCAGCCTGTTGGCGCTTGAGCATCGCACCCGCGATCTCCGGTGCATAGGCGAGATGGGTGATCCGCACGTCCTCCACCACCACGCCCGCCACCGCGACGCGCTGGCCCAGTTCCGTGATCAGGTCGGCATGGATCGCGTCGCGGTCGGCCCGGAGCGAGGCGACGCGGGTGGCCTTCTCCGCGAGCCGGCGCTTGGCATCGCCCGCCTCGTCGCCGACATTTTCCGCCTCCTCGTGGTCGTAGGGCCGGGTCGAGGCGATGTTGCGCAGGGCCGCTTCCGCCTGCAGCGAGACGAAGTCGTGGTAGCTGCCGACGTCGAAGGTGGCGCGCGCGGCATCCTGCACCCGCCAGATCGCAGCGGCCGCGATGGTGATCGGATTGCCCATCAGGTCGTTGACCGTGATGATCTTGGTCTCCTGCGCCTCGGTCGCGAGCGAAACCTTGGCCACCGCGGTCAGCGGGTTGCGCCACCAGAAGCCGTCGCGGGCGATGGTGCCGTGATAGCGCCCGAACAGGGTCAGCACCGCGGCCTGCCGCGGCTTGAGGGTGATGAGCCCGGCCAGCAGCACGATCCCGATCACGAGCGCCACCACCGAGACCAGCAGGAATGCGGGGCCGACGCTGCCGCGGCCGAGCACCAGCACGCCGCCGCCGAGGAAGGTCAGGGCCGCCAGCACGAGGCAGGGGATGGCGATGAAGAGCGCCACCCAGCCGTTGACGGCGCGATAGGGCACATCCTGCGTGACGTTCGCTCCAGCCATGCTCGCTTCCCTCGATATCTGCCGTGCGGCCCGAACCTTACGGAGGCGGTGCGTGCAATCCTAGAGCATCGTCTCGAAAGGCGGTTGCCGGCTTTCGGAAAAAAGATGATGCAAAAACAAGAGCCTAGAGCATCGTCCTGGATCAGGTATCCAGGACGATGCTCTCGGGCGGTGGCATCCTCACGGCCGGCGCTCATGAGCGGTGATGCCGGACCGAGGCGGCGCACCATATCGGCGGCACCGAAGGATTGATGCGGCTGGAGGACCCCGTTGAGCGAACCTCGAAAACAACTTCATCTCGGCGCATTCATGCGCCCGATCGGCATCCACACCGCGTGGTGGCGCTATCCCGGCGGCTTTCCGGACGCGAACTTCAACCTCGACCACCTCGTGCGCTTCGCCCGCACCTTGGAGGCGGCCAAGTTCGACGCCTTCTTCATGGCCGACCATCTGGCGGTGATGAACATGCCGATGGAGGCGCTGAAGCGCTCGGCCACCGTCACCTCCTTCGACCCGCTGACGCTGCTGCCGGCGCTGGCCATGGTGACCGAGCGGATCGGGCTGATCGCCACCGCCTCCACCACCTACAACGAGCCCTACCATGTGGCCCGCAAGTTCGCCTCGCTCGATCATATCTCGAAGGGACGCGCCGGCTGGAACCTCGTCACCTCCGGCAACCCGGACGAGGCGCTGAACTTCGGCCGCGACGCGCATCTCGACCACGCCACCCGCTATGCCCGCGCCCGCGAGTTTTTCGAAGTCGTCACCGGGCTGTGGGATTCCTGGGCCGACGACGCCTTCATCCGCGATGTCGAGCAGGGGCTGTTCTTCGATCCCGAAAAACTCCGCACCCTGAATCATCAGGGCGAATTCCTGAAGGTGAAGGGGCCGCTCAACGTCGCGCGGCCGGTGCAGGGCTGGCCGGTGATCGTGCAGGCCGGCGCCTCCGAGGCCGGGCGCCAGATCGCGGCGGAGACCGCCGAAATGGTGTTCGGCTCCGCCTCGTCGCTGGAGGCGGGCCAGACATTCTACGCCGACGTGAAAGGCCGGATGGCGGCGGCCGGCCGGTCCCGCGACGCCCTCAAGATCCTGCCCGGCGCCTTCGTCGTGGTCGGCGGCACGGAGGCGGAGGCGAGGGAGAAGAAGGCGCGGCTCGACGCGCTGGTACCGGTCGAGAGCGGGCTCGCCAACCTCTCGGTTCGTCTCGGCACGGATGTCAGCGGCTTCGATCTCGATGCGCCGCTCCCCGAAATCCCGGAATCGAATGCCAGCAAGAGCGGGCAGGCGCAGATCGTGGACTATGCCCGCCGAACGGGGGCGAGCGTGCGCGAACTCGCCCGCCGCGTCGGCGGCTATGGCGGGCTCACCTTTATCGGTACGCCGGAGCAGATCGCCGACCGGATGGGGGAATGGCTGGGGGCGCAAGCCTGCGACGGCTTCAACGTCATGTTCCCGTTCGTGCCGGAAGGGCTCGACGACTTCTGCGCGGGGGTCGTGCCCGAACTCCAGCGGCGCGGCCTGTTCAGAGCGGAATACGAGGGAACGACCCTGCGCGACCATCTTGGCTTGGAACGGCCCGGCAACCGCTTCTTCGAGACGCGATAGGCTCCCCGCCGAACCCATCGACGGTCCCGCGGAGAGTCTCTCAGCGCGGGTCAGCGCCGGTTCGTCATCCCGTAGATCGCAAAGCCCACGAGCGCCGCGAGGCCGAGGGTGAGCAGGCGGTTGCTGCCGAGCGTGTCGGCGGCAGCCCATCCGGTGCTCTTGGCACTTTCGATCACGGCGCGGCCCCGTAGGATGCGCGCGGCCCGTTGCCGGTTCGCCTCCCGCGTCGGCAGGTGGACGATGTAGATGTCGCCCTCACGGTCGATATCGATGCTGTTGCGAGCGAACCCCGCCCGCACGAGGCGGTCCTTGGCGGCGTGGGCCGCTTCACGGCTCGTGAAGTCGGCTTCGACGCCGACGGTCTCCTGGGACATGTCTCCTCCTCGATAGGCGTGGGGCTGTGCCGCGCGCGATCCGTTCGCCCCGAACCGTCGCAAGACGGCCGATGGCGCGCGTTTCGTGAGGCACTCCAAGCGGGAGGAGCAATCCGGGCCTGCCCTTCACGGTTCCGCGAGAAAGATCACGCCGCCTCGGCCTCGCAGGCATCGATCCGCACGGCGCCATCGGCCGTCAACGAGCAGATCACCGCCGTTCCGTCATCGAGCGCGAAAGCATGGAACAGGCGTCGTTCGAGTTCTTCGAGCCCTTCGCCGGGTAGTTCTGCGATTTCGCCCCGCGTCCGTTCTTCGAGAGCGGGGAGAACACCGCTTCTCTCGGCGATCTCCTGCGCGGATTGCGTCAGAACGATATCGAAAGACATTGCCGCCTCCCTATTGCGACGCCGGTCACGACTTGTTCGATCCCCGCGAAGACAGGACCCTCTTGCGACTTTTTTGGGGCAGCCTTTTTTCGGTGCGGGAAACACCTGAACGGTCAATGGCTCGGCGGGGTCTGCAGCCGCGCTGCCGATCGTGACGTATGGGCTGGAACGACTGGGGACGGGCAGCCGGCCGGATCGGGGTGCGGACATCCCGCCCGGTCGAACGCGACCGGGCTGCTGTGACGCATCGGCTCGGGGCAGCTTTTCGGGGTGTTCTCCGGTTTCGACCGGCGGGCCGCGCGTTCGACGCCGACCCGCCGGTCGCAAAGATCCGCCCAAAGATCCGCCGGAGCGTCGCGCGTTCCGATCACGCTAAGAACATCCCCGGCAGGGAGGCCGGCCCCCATGAATTCCATCCTCGTCGTCGCTTTGATCTGTGCGTCCAGCGTTTCGATGCCCGATTGCTCGCGGGAAACCGCTCTGGACGTGATCATCGGTCCGGCCCACACACTTCAGGAATGCCTGATCCAGGGCCCCGTCCTGGCCGCGAGCGCGGGCCATGGCTCGGGCGCCGACACCTACGTGAAGACGCGCTGCGAACAGCGGAAGCCGCGATAGGTTTCGTTTCCGCGCACGCTTCTTCCGACGGACGGCAACGACCCTGCGGGGCAAGGCTTTGGGAGGCACTGATGACAGAGGATGATACGGTCGATCCGGCGCGCGCCGTCGCGGTGGGCCTGCGGGCCCGCCTCGCGGTGGTGGAGCGCACGGCATGGTTCGGTTTCATGCACGCGATGCGCGAGCGGCCCGAGGAAACCCGAGCCTTCATCGAGGCCGAGCGCGTGCGATGCCGCGAGGGTTTCGGCAGCGGCGCCTGGGCCAAGGACCTGACCGCCGCCGAGCGGGCGCTTCTCGGCGAGGAGGTCGATGCCGGCCTCGCCCAACTCGTGGAGGATGCCCGCGCCGAGCTCGGCGACGGCACCTGAACGAGCCCCTCCCCCGCGCCATCCTTTCGCCTTGCGGACATGGCGGGAAGAGTACAGTGTCCCCCGCCAAACCGGGACCGGCCGGAGGAAGCTCCGTCCGTCGGGCCCGCGAAGGAGCCGTGACTGGTGCCCATGTTCGGATACGCCGCCCGCCGGAGCGCCACCGCGCTCACCCTGCTGCTTGCTTCGACCGGTCTCGGCACCCTGCCGGCCGCGGCCATGCAGCCGCGGGAATCCTCGCCGCTCTCCGAGTACGAGCCGGCGGAGTCGCTCGAGGGCAACTTCCTCTCCGCCTACATCGCCGGTGCCTCGAAGGACACGGCTGCCGCCGCGAGCTACTACCGCGAGGCGGTGAAGGGCGATCCGCGCAACGCCGAGCTGCTGGAGCGCGCCTTCGTGTCGCTGCTGGCCGACGGCGCCATGACCGACGCCTTCCGCGCCGCCGAGCGGCTCGCCACCCGCGAAAGCTCGAACGGCCTCGCCCAGCTCGCCCTCGGCGTGCGCCAGCTCAAGGCCGGCCAGTACGGCCCCGCCCGCCAGAGCTTCGGCCGGAGCGGCCGGGGCGCGGCCGCCGACCTCACCGGGACGCTGCTGACCGCCTGGGCCTATGCCGGCGCGGGCGACGGCAAACGCGCCTACGAGACGCTGAACCGCCTGCGCGGCGAGCGCTACTTCAACGTCTTCCGCGACTACCATGCCGGGTTGATCGCCTCGGTCATCGGTGACCGGGCGGAGGCCGAGCGCAAGCTGAAGGCGGCCTACGACGCCGACCACAACACCCTGCGCATCGTCGACGGCTATGCCCGCTTCGAGGCCGGCATCGGCCGCACCGATCTCGCCATCGACGCCTACAGCGAGTTCGAGAAGGTGATGCCGCGCCACCCCCTCGTGGTGGACGCCCTCGACAAGCTCAAGGCCGGCAAGCCCCTCACCCCCCTGATCGCCTCGGCTCAGGAGGGCGCGGCGGAAGTGCTGTACGGGCTCGGCTCGGCCGGCTCGACGCAGGGCGACGAGCTTCCGGCGGTGGTCTATCTGCGGCTCGCGCTCTACCTCGCCCCCGACCACGCCGTGGGTCGGCTGACGCTGGCCGACGCCCTCGACCGCATGAAGCAAGTCGAGCGCTCGAACGAGGCCTATGCGCAGATCCCGGCCTCCTCGCCGCTCAAGCTCAATGCCGACATTCAGATCGGTCTCAACCTCGAGCAGTTGGGCCGGGGTGACGAGGCGCTCCAGCACCTCGACACGGTCCTCAAGGCGAACCCCGACAACGTCGACGTCATCTCGGCGCTGGGCAACGTGCAGCGCGCGCGGAAAAAGTTCACCGAGGCGACCGAGACCTATACCCGCGCGATCAACCTGATCGAGCCCGGCCGTGAGGCCAACAACTGGACGTTGTTCTACTTCCGCGGCACGGCCCACGAGCGGGCCGGCGAGTGGCAGAAGGCCGAGGCCGACCTCAAGAAGGCGCTCAGCCTCGTTCCGCCGACCCAGCCGAACGCCAAGGCGCAGGTTCTCAACTACCTCGCCTATTCCTGGGTCGATCGGAATATGAACATCGACGACAGCTTCACCATGCTGAAGCAGGCCGTCGATCTCTCCCCGCGCGACGGCATGATCATCGACAGCCTCGGCTGGGCCTATTTCCGCCTCGGCCGCTGGGACGACGCGGTGCGCGAGTTGGAGAAGGCGGTCGAGCTGAAGCCGGGTGACCCGACCATCAACGATCACCTCGGCGACGCCTATTGGCGCACCGGCCGGCGACTCGAGGGCAAGTTCCAGTGGCAGCACGCCAAGGACCTGAACCCCGAGCCCGACGAGCTCGCCAAGATCAACGCCAAGCTGAAGGACGGCCTGCCCGAGCCGGACAAGCCGACCGCCACCGCCGAGAACCCGCCCGCGCAGGAGCCGGCGCAGACTGTGCCCGCTCCGGTGGCGGCGCCGCACAACGCGGAGAACCCGGAATTGCCGAAGGGCGCCCCCGCCCCGAGCGAGCCGCCGGGCGCCGCGGACAAGAAGCCGGGCAAGTGAGGGGCGGCTCGTCCCCCCTCCCCTGCACGATGTCGCGCTCGAAGTCCGTCGAGTGGCGAGGCCGCTGACGGTCATGGCGGGGCTCGGCGCCGCTCATCCTGAGCGCCGCTTCGTTCGGCGCGTTCGCGTCTGTGATGGCGCAAAGAGCGGATCGACCGACGCTCTTGGCTCCTCCTCCGCCCCACGGTTGCTTGAGACACCCCGTTAGCGGACGGTTTCCGCCTCAGGGGTGAGGACGATGACGACGAACACGGGAACGATTTCCGGCACGGTCGGACCTGGCCGGGGTGGGCGCATGTCCCGGCAGCGCAAGCGGGACGCGGTGCTGCGGCTTCTGCGTGGTGAGGACCTTGAGAGCGTCTCACGCGGCCTGGGTGTGACGGCCGCGACCTTGTCGGGCTGGTGCGACGCCTTTCTCACGGCGGGCGAGGCCAGTCTGTCGACTCGGACCCTCGATGCGGATGCGCTGGAGAGCGGGCGTCTGAAGGCCAAGCTCGGCGAGATGCTGCTGGAGCGCGAGCTGTTGGAGGCCAAGGTCGCCGCCCTGGAGGCGCGTGGCCCCGGCCCTTTGGTCCGCAGGCGGTCGCGGCTATGAGCCGGACCGTCTCGCCTGTCAGCGGCAAAGTCTACGGGCTGGCCCGAGTGTGCCGGATCTGGCGCGTGTCGCGCGCCACCGTCCACCGGCATCTCTCACCGCCCCGCTCGGAGGCCACGCCCGATCCCGCGCGGCGGCCCGGCCCGGTCGGGGCGATGCCGGATGCGGCACTGCTTTTGCGGATCCGCGCCATCCTGACCGGCAGCCCCTTCCATGGCGAGGGCCACCGCAAGGTCTGGGCACGACTGCGTATGAAGGGTGTGCGCACCTCCAAGCGCCGGGTGCTGCGCCTGATGCGCGCCCACGACCTGCTGGCCCCCACGCGGGTCGGTGCGCCGCGCGGTCCGCGCAACCACGACGGCACCATCATCCCGGACCGGGTCGACACGATGTGGGGCACCGACCTGACCACCACCTGGACGGCCGAGGGGCAGGTCGCGGTGTTCGTGGCCATCGATCATCGCTCGGCCGAATGTGTCGGCATCCATGCAGCCCGCCGAGCTACGCGCTTCGAGGCGCTGGAGCCGATCCGCCAGGGCGTGCGGCAGCGCTTCGGTGGCTTCGCGGCCGAGATCGCCTCCGGCCTCAGCGTCCGGCACGATCACGGCAGTCAGTACATGGCGGACGCCTTCCAGACCGAGCTCGCGTTCCTGGGCATCGCGAGTTCGCCCGCCTTCGTGCGCGCCCCGGAGGGGAATGGATGCGCCGAGCGCTTCATCCGCACCCTCAAAGAGAACCTGCTGTGGGTCGAGTACTTCGAGACGGTCGAGGATCTGCGCCACGCGCTACTGGCGTTCCGGGATCTCTACAATGAGACGTGGCTGATCGAGCGACACGGGTTCCGGCCACCGGCTGCAATCCGCGCCGCGCAGCTTCCACCCGCGGCCATCGCCGCGTAGGCTTCACATCGGTGTCTCACAATCCGCGGGCGGTACACTCCCATGATGTCCATGCGTCGTCCGGGACGTCGGGTCCGAGACGACGGGCGGGCGTTTCGTGGCGCATTGTCTGTTCGAGAGGGCGGGCCGTCACCGCTCGGGTGGGTGCCCCAGGGCGTGCCTCCTGCCCGAGCCGGTAGCCGGGTTCTGCTGCAAAGGTTGGCATCGCCGGCCGGATCTCGGGTGCCTCTGCGTCCGCGTCCGCCGTTCGAGGCCCATGTCTGTCGCTGTCCATTATCAGTTGTTGCATCGGCGCGACATGGGGCTCGAGGCGGATGTATTGGTTTGATCCTGCCGTATTTCGACGACTCGGGTATTATCAGAGAATGCTCGACAATTCATTCGCGGCCGAGAGTATTTTTCGGCGCAATTGGCCGCTATTTTTATTATAGATTGGTTAATTTCTTATTCGGAAATTTATTTTAAATTGATTGGTGATTTTGGTCTGTAAATTCGATAAAATTGAGTTTTTCTACAATCTTAAATACTTTAATTATAATTTTTATGCCATATAGTATGCGTATACTGATCCATTCGCGCTCTCATTATTTGGATGTCGCTCTCTTGGTCCGATCTCGATTCCGACCGGGATACGTTTTGGCTCTTCATCACCGTTCGATCGAATCGAGATCGCGGTCGGCAGCCTACACATGACACATGTCGCCGCGCGGAGCGTGCGGCCGGTCGAGTTTCGCGAGTCGGCACCGATCTGAGCGGCACAAGACTTGTAGTAGCCACGACATCAGCAAACCAACCGGCGCGTGTGGCCGGAAGAGGAGTGTCGATGTCGCGGTTGAAATCGGGCCTGCTGGCCTGCTGCGCCAGTCTCCTCGCCGGCCCTGCCGGACACGCGGCGGATTACCCCCGTGGGAACAGCAGGCCGGTCGACGACGTGCGCGCCTGCAACGCCTACGGTGCCGGATTCTTCTTCATTCCCGGTACGGAGACGTGCGTCCGCTTCTCCGGCCGGGCGCGCTACGAGGCAGGTTTCGTTCCGAACCGCAACCGTACGCAGAGCCAGGGGGACCTATCCCAGGCGCGCGGGATGATGCGTCTCAATCTCGATGCCCGCAGCCAAACCGATTACGGCCTCTTACGGGCCTTTCTCCGCGTCGAAGCCGCGAGCCGCACCGGCATCCTCCAGTCCACCGGTACGCAGCAGCGCATCGGCAATGCCTTCCCGGCCCTCGGTCAGGATACGTTCGGCCGCGTCCAGAATTTTTTCGTCGTCGAAAAGGCCTTCGTCCAGTTTGCCGGCATTACCGCTGGCCACGCTGCCTCCTTCTTCGATTTCTACGCGCACGATTATGAGATGAGCGGCCTCACGACCGGATCCAATCTCTCTTCGACCAACCTGCTTGCCTATACGTCGAGGATCGGCGGCCTGAGCCTGAGCCTGTCGATGGAAGACCCCTTTTTTCGGAAGCAGCCGGTCTATGCGGCCTCCGTCGCGGCCGATGCCGCCCCGCTCGGTGCGCCCTCGCAGTTCGTCGTGCCGACGTCGGCACCGACACCCGTGATCCTGGCAATCGATTCTGGCTTCAACGCCACGGGCGTCGCCTTCCTCGACGCCGTGCAGCGTGCCCGCATGCCCGACTTCGTGGCGGCGCTGCACTACGATGACAGCTGGGGCTCCGCCCATCTCTCCTCCGCCGTCGCGAACATCAATGTGGGCGGCTTCATCGCCACCCCGGCGCTCGGCCCGGCCGGCACCACCATCGCGACCGAAACGGCGGCCGCACTCCTGGCGGCGCGGGGTGTCACGTCCGGCGCGCAGACGGATTACGGCTGGGCGGTGCAAGCCGGCGTCAAGCTGAACCTGCCGATGATCGCACCGGGCGATGGCATCTACCTTCAGGCGGCCTATGCCGAGGGAGCCATGAACTACACCGGGTTCACGTTTTTCTCGGGCAGCTACGCAAGCAATCTGACCCCGATTCAGGGTGCTTCCGTCCAGCAATTCGTCTCGGATGCCGTGGTCAACCCGATGACCGGCAAGCTCGATTTGTCGACGAGCTTCACCGTGGTCAGCTCCTTTCTCCATTACTGGTCGCCGGAATGGCGCTCGGCCTTCTTCGCCAGCTACGGTGCGCTCGACTACAAGCGCGGAACGCGCGAAAACTTCAGCATGCTGAATGATTTGGTTGGCAACGCCGCCCCGCCCAATGCTTTCGCCAACCCGGTTGCCTTCAGCCTTAGTCCCGTGCTTCGCGACACGGATCAGGTGATCGCCGGCGTGAGTCTGATCTGGTCGCCGGTCCGGGACCTCGAGATCGGCATTGAGGGCACGTATATCGGTACTTCGGTCCAGAGCGGGCGCGTTCCGGATGCGACCTACCCGATCCTCGTGAACGGTCTGCCGTTCGTGACGGCCAGTCGCCACGATGCAGGTCAGATCCGCATGCGCATCCAATGCGATTTCTAGAGCATCGCCCCGAAAGACGGGCGCGCGACCGTCAGCCCGTCGGCTGCTGCGGGCCGGTGCCAACCGCCTTGCTCGTCGGGAAGGCTCACCCTATGGCAGTGCCCGTCCCCCGCCTCATCGGCCGAGAGCTCCTGTGTCCGTCCTCACCACCCGCGCTCCGGCCAAGATCAACCTGACCCTGCACATCCTCGGCCGCCGGCCCGGCGACGGCTACCATGCGCTGGAGAGCCTCGTGGCCTTCGCCGATGTGGCCGACACGCTGGAGCTGGTGCCGGGTCCTGATCTGTCGCTGGATATCTCCGGCCCCACCGCCGGGCCGGCCGGACCGCTCGACGACAACCTCGTCCTGCGCGCCGCCCGCCACCTCGCCGCGGGCGTGGACGGCCTGAGGCTCGGTGCGTTCCGCCTCCACAAGCAACTCCCCGTCGCGGCCGGGATCGGCGGCGGATCGTCGGATGCCGCCGCCGCTCTGCGGTTGCTCGCGGAGTCGAATGGGCTCTCCCTCGACCACCCGGCCGTGATCGCCGCGGCACGGGCGACCGGCGCCGACGTGCCGGTCTGCCTCGATCCGCGGGCGCGGATGATGCGCGGCGCGGGTGAGGAGATCGGGCCGGTGCTCGGCCTCGCATCGCTGCCGGCGGTGCTGGTCAATCCCGGCGTGCCGGTCGCGACCGCGCCGGTCTTCAAGGCGCTCGGCCTCGCGGTCGGTCAGCGGCTCGACGGGGCGGAGCATCCGGTCGTCCGGTCTGGTCTCGATGCGGACGCCGTGCTCGGCGCCATCGCGCCGGCCCGCAACGATCTCGAAGCGCCGGCCCTTAGCGTCGCCCCGGTGATCGGCGAGGCCCTGGCTTTGCTGCGGGCTCGGGCCGGGTGCCGGCTTGCGCGGATGTCGGGCTCCGGTGCCACCGTGTTCGCGATTTTTTCCGACGACGGGGCGGCGGAAGCGGCGGCCGGAGCGATCCGCGCGGCGCGGCCGGATTGGTGGGTCGAGCCGACGCGGCTCGCCTGATCCGTCGGCTACGGGCGCTCAGTGCGCCCGGGCGATGCAGAAATCGACCACCTGCAGCAGGGCGGCCTTCATCGGTCCCTGCGGGAACGGCTCCAGCGCCGCGCGGGCCTGATCGCCGTAGTGGCGCGCCCGCGCGATCGTGTCGTCCAGGGCGCGATGGTGGCTCAGGATGCCGAGGGCCTGCTGGAGATCGCCCTCCGCCCGATCCTCGCGTTCGAGGGTGCGGCGCCAGAAGGCACGCTCCTCGTCCGATCCGCGGCGGAGCGCCAGCACGATCGGCAGGGTGATCTTGCCCTCGCGGAAATCGTCGCCGACATTCTTGCCGAGGGCCGCGCTGGTGCCGCCGTAATCGAGCACATCGTCGATGAGCTGGAACGCGATGCCAAGGTTCATGCCGTAGGCGCGGCAGGCCGCCTGCTCGGATTCCGGCCGTCCGGCAAGCACCGGGCCGACTTCGCAGGCCGCCGCGAACAGCTCCGCGGTCTTGCCGCGGATCACGGCGAGATACGCGTCCTCGCTCGTCTCGATGTTCTTGGCGGCGGTGAGCTGCATCACCTCGCCCTCGGCGATGACGGTCGCCGCCGCCGACAGGATGTCGAGAGCGCGCAGGCTCCCGACCTCGACCATCATGCGGAAGGCTTGGCCGAGCAGGAAGTCGCCGACGAGCACGCTCGCCTCGTTGCCCCACTTGATGCGGGCGGCGACGCGCCCGCGGCGCATGTCGCTCTCGTCCACCACATCGTCGTGCAGGAGGGTCGCGGTGTGCATGAACTCGACCGCGGCGGCGAGCTTCACCGCGCCGTCACCGCTGCCGTAGCGGCACAGGTCGGCGCAGGCGAGCGTCAGGATCGGGCGCAGGCGCTTGCCGCCGGACGCGATCAGGTGGTTGGCGACCTCGGGGATCATCGCCACATCGGAGCCGGTGCGCGACAGGATGGTCGCGTTCACCCGCTCCATCCCGGCCGCGACGAGGCTCACGAGATCGGTGAGGCTGGCCTCCGGATCGGAGCGGCCTTCATCGAGGGTAACGACGACGCCCAAAGCGCGATGCCTCCGGAAAAACTCTCGACCGGCATCCTGCCGGAACCCCTGCCCCGCGGCTGCCCCTGTCGCACGGGGCCGGCGGCAGGGCAACACGCGGTCGTGCCGCACGGCTGCACGGCTGCGCCAGGGCGTGGACAATGTTACGAGCCGGGAGGCCGCGCGATCCCCCCGCGGGGTTTCGGCAAAGGATGACGATGCCGTGAAGGAACTGATCCGCAGCAACGACATCGTCCTGATCGGCTTCGCGCGTTCGCTTTTGGAAGAGGCGGGCGTCCCGCTCTTCGTCGCCGACGAGCATATGAGCGCGCTGGAAGGATCGATCGGCATGTTCGGCCGGCGCCTGCTGGTGCCCGACGACCATGCGCCGCAGGCCCGCCGCATCCTGATCGATGCCGGCTTGTCCGCCGAACTGCGCGACGCGCCCTGAGTGAGCCACTCGTGAGCGCCGAGCCGGATGCCTTCCTCGGCGGTCGCCTGAGGCTGCGCCAGCCGCCCCGCGGCGCCCACCGCGCCGGCACGGACGCGGTGCTGCTCGCCCGCCTTCTGGCTCCCGCGCCGGGCGCCACGCTCTACGACCTCGGCGCGGCGACCGGCGCGGTCGGGCTGGCAGCAGCATTTCTCTCCGAGGCGGGCCGCGTGGTGCTGGTCGAGCGAGATCCCGAACTCGTCGCCCTCGCCCGGCAAAATGCCTCGGCGAACGGGCTCGACGCGCGTGTCGCGGTGATCGAGGCGGATATCCTCGCGCCGGGGGCGCAGCGCCGGGCGGCGGGCCTGGAGCCGGACAGCGCCGACATCGTGCTGACCAACCCACCCTTCTTCGAGGAGGGCGCACACCGCCCCTCCCCCGTCCCGCAAAAAGCCTCGGCACACAGCTTCGTGGCTGGCGGACTCGATCTGTGGCTGAGAACCTGCGCCGACCTGCTGCGCCCCGGCGGACGGCTCGGCCTGATTCACCGGGCGGATGCCCTGCCCGCCTGCCTCGACGCCCTGCGCGGGCGCTTCGGCGATTGCGCCGTCCGCCCAATTCATGGGCGGGCCGATCGACCGGCGATCCGCGTGCTGATCGCGGCGGTGAAGGGCAGCCGCGCCCCGTTTCGCCTGCTGCCGCCCCTGGTGCTTCAGGACGAGGCCGGGCGCTTCACGCCGGAAGCCGAGGCGCTGCATCGAGGTGACCCCTGGCCGGCGCCGTGAGGCCGGATCGCGGCCGAAGCGGGCGCCCGCCGCAATGGATCGGCCGGCGGCGTCCTGCTAACGGAGAACGAACCTGCCCCATGGAGCCGTATCCGACCCCATTGCATCGGGTCGGTGTCTCCGGCCCCTTGTTTTGACGTGCATTCTTTCGATGAGCCGGTGACCCCTTCGTCGGAATGCGTTTTAGGAAGCTGCGCACCTGCGCGTTCTGAAAAATAAGGCCGCCATGCCGCTGACCATCCCGACCTGGATGCGCCGCCTCCTGCCCCGCCGCTTCCGTGAGACCCCGGCGCGGGTCGCCGTGGTGCGCCTGAGCGGGGCGATCGGTGCCGTCTCGCCGATCCGGCCGGGCCTTTCCATCGGCACGGTGGCGCCGAGCCTGGAGCGTGCCTTCACCATGCCGGGCCTGTCGGCGGTGGCGCTCGTCATCAACTCTCCCGGCGGATCGCCGGTGCAGTCACACCTGATCTACCGGCGCATCCGGGCGCTGGCGGCGGAGAAGGAGATCAAGGTCTTCGCCTTTGTGGAGGATGCCGCGGCCTCCGGCGGCTACATGATCGCCTGCGCCGCCGACGAGATCGTCGCCGATCCCGCCTCGCTCGTCGGCTCCATCGGCGTGGTCTCGGCCGGTTTCGGTTTCGACCGGATGATCGAGCGCATCGGCATCGAGCGCCGCGTCCACACCCAGGGCGAGGCCAAGGCGATGCTCGACCCGTTCCGCCCGGAAAACCCGCAGGACATCGCCCGGCTGAAGGAGATCCAGGCCGACGTGCAGGCCCTGTTCTCCGGCCTCGTACGCGAGCGCCGGCCGATGCTCGACGCCAGCCGCGATCTGTTCACCGGTGCTGTCTGGACCGGGCGGCAGGCGCTCGATCTCGGCCTCGTCGATGCGCTCGGCGACCTGCGCGGCACCCTGCGCGCCCGCTACGGCGAGAAGGTCGATCTGCGGCTCGTGGCCGAGAATCGCGGTTCCTGGCTCGCCCGCCTGCTCCGCCGCGCCGGTCCGGGCCAGACGGCCGCCGGACTCCCCGATGCGCTGATCGCGGCGGTGGAGGAGCGGGCCGCCTGGGCGCGATTGGGACTATAGCAATCTAGGAATTTCTTACACTTCGTGCATATAGTTTCATGCAGGTCTTCAGAAGCGATCGACAGTATGCATTGATAATTTCATTGAATTATTGCGACGACGTGTCCGAAAGGACGTCGGGTAGGAATAAATCAGTGCCCGCATCACCTGTTGACCGGATTGCCGAATGGATGAGCGTTGGGTCTAGGCGGCCCATTTTTAAATTTATCTATGTGATCGGGATCATTTTGTCGCCAATCTGGGTTTCACTTTTTGTATACTTTCTTATCAATTATGGTTTCATCAATGATATCCAATTTTATTTAGTTTACACACCAGTATTTATTGGGACGGTCGGGTGTCTGATTCTGCCAATCAAATCCGTGGTCGTAAGGATATTGATTGCTGTCGCCTACGCGCCAACATCGCTAGTTTTAGTTATTGCTTTTCACCTTACTGTTGGATGTGTGCTTATTGGGTTTTGCGTATAGAAAATTAGAAAGTTCCTGCGCGAGCCTGAACGGCTTGCATACGTTATGCACCAAGCGGACGACTTTCATAAATTCATCGACAGAATCGCACTTGCCGGCTTGAGCGAGTTTCTGTACCGATCGGTCTGCAGTTGACCGATAGGTACAGAGAGGTCCCGCCATGTCGCGCCCCCCGCTTCCGCCCTTCACCGACGAGACCGCTGCGCAGAAGGCGCGCATGGCGGAGGACGCCTGGAACAGCCGCGACCCGGAGCGCGTCGCCCTCGCCTACACGACCGATAGCGTCTGGCGGAACCGCGCGGAGTTCGTGAAGGGGCGCGAGGAAATCGCCGCGTTCCTGCGCCGCAAGTGGGCGCGTGAGTTGGAGTACCGGTTGATCAAGGAAGTCTGGGCGCATCAGGGCAACCGGATCGCCGTGCGCTTCGCCTATGAGTGGCGCGACGACAGCGGCCAGTGGTTCCGTTCCTATGGCAACGAGAACTGGGAGTTCGACGAGGCGGGCCTGATGCGTCGCCGGATCGCCTCCATCAACGATCTGCCGATCACGGAAGCTGACCGGAAGTATCACTGGCCGCTCGGCCGCCGCCCCGACGACCACCCGTCCTTGAGCGATCTGGGGCTGTAGGGCGTGGCCCGTACCGTCGCCGAACGGTCCGACGTGCTGCCGCTGCTCGCGGAGGTCTTTCGCGAGCACGGCTACGAGGGCGCGAGCCTGTCGCTGATCTCGAAGGCGACGGGTCTCGGCAAGGGCAGCCTCTACCACTTCTTTCCCGGCGGGAAGGAGGAGATGGCAGGCGCCGTGCTCGCCGAGATCGACGGCTGGTTCGAGGCCAACGTCTTCCGCCTCCTGCGGGAGGCGGAAGACCCCGCGGCGGCCGTGGCGGCGATGTTTGCGACGGTCGCCGACTATTTCCGCTCCGGCCGCCGGGTCTGCCTCGTCGGGGCCCTGAGCCTGAGCGATGCCCGCGACCGTTTCGCGGGTCGTCTCAGAGACTACTTCGCCCGTTGGGTCGAAGCCCTTGCCGAGGCGCTGGAACGAGCGGGACATTCCTCGGCGTCGGCCGGCATGCTCGCCGAAGAGGCCGTCGGCGGCATCCAGGGGGCGGTGGTGCTGGCCCGCGCCCTCGACCGGCCGGACGTGTTCGAGCGGATCCTGGCGGGATTGCGGGCGCGATGCCTCGCCCACCCCTGAGCCGTTTTCAGCTCAGCGCGCGCAGCCGGCCGGGGCGGCATAGCCGGAATAGACCACCCGGACCTTGCGGGCGCAGGTCTCGGCGGCGGGCATGGTGGCAACCGGCGCGATCTCGACGGGCGTGACCGCCACCGTCTTCTCGACGATGCCGCTGCCATCCTGCGTGGCGAAAGCGTTCGAGGCGCCCATCATGAGCGATGTGGTGGCGAGCGAGGCCGCGACGAGGGCGGCGAAAACAGTCAAACCCGTGCGCATGATCTGTCCGAAAGTGTTAACCGCTCACCGCGAGGGCGGGAGCGTTGCTGTTCATTTGGGGGCTTAACTTGGCAGAAACCTTTGCCGTTCCCGCGATGCGACCGCGATCTGCAAAATGATGTGCCTGGGCGCACCGGGGCATCGCCGCCGGCCCCGTTCGGCCTTTGGCCTCGTAAATGCTGGCCGGCGCCCCATATGAAGGAGACCCTCCGCGCAATCCCGTGCTTTGGGCGTTTTGCGGAGACCGATATGGCTTATTCTTCGGATAAGGGGGGCGCACGCCCCGTGTCAGCGACCGACTTCAACGACCGCGTGAAGCAGTTGCTGGCGGACAAGCCGGCGATCCAGGCGGTGCCGAAGGACCGGACGGCCAAGCGGAACTTCACCCGCTCCGCCCCCCGGGCCTAAACGGATGACGGGGGCGGAGTCGGCAGCAGCTTGCTTGACACCCCGCCCCCCGCTCTTAAACGGTCCGGCAACTTCCCTCCTGTCGGACCTTCCATGCCGAGCGACGCCGACCTTTCGCCCACACGCTCGTTCCAGGGCCTGATCCTCACCCTGCAGCGCTTCTGGGCGGCCAAGGGTTGCGTGATCCTCCAGCCCTACGACATGGAGGTCGGCGCCGGCACCTTCCACCCGGCCACGACCCTGCGGGCCCTCGGCCCGAAGCCCTGGAAGGCGGCCTATGTGCAGCCCTCCCGGCGGCCGAAGGACGGGCGCTACGGCGAGAACCCGAACCGGCTGCAGCACTACTACCAGTTTCAGGTGATCCTGAAGCCGAACCCGCCGAACCTTCAAGAGCTCTACCTTGCCTCGCTGGAGGCGATCGGCGTCGATCTCAAGCTCCACGACATCCGCTTCGTCGAGGACGATTGGGAGAGCCCGACGCTCGGCGCCTGGGGGCTGGGCTGGGAATGCTGGTGCGACGGGATGGAGGTGAGTCAGTTCACCTACTTCCAGCAGGTCGCAGGCTTCGAATGCGCGCCGGTCGCCGGCGAGCTGACCTACGGCCTGGAACGCCTCGCGATGTACGTGCAGGGCGTCGAGAACGTCTACGATCTCAATTTCAACGGCGGCGAGGGTGACGAGAAGGTCACCTACGGCGACGTCTTCCTCCAGGCCGAGCAGGAATATTCGCGGCACAACTTCGAGGCCGCGGACACGGCGATGCTGTTCCGCCACTTCGCCGACGCGGAGAAGGCCTGCCGCCTCTACCTCGAAGCCGGCGCCCCCGAGAGCGAGGGCGCGCACCACCGCATCGTGCAGCCGGCCTACGACCAGTGCATCAAGGCGAGCCACGTCTTCAACCTGCTCGACGCCCGCGGCGTGATCTCGGTCACCGAGCGTCAGAGCTACATTCTGCGTGTGCGCGAACTGGCCAAGGCCTGCGGCGCCGCATGGCTGAAGACCGAGGCCGGCGGCCATTCCGGTGACCGGGCGGCGGCCTGAACGATGCAGCGCCGCGCCGTCCTGGCCCTAGCCCTTGGGCTTCTCGCCGGTCCCGCCTTCGCGCAATCCGCGACCGACCCGGTGGACACCGTGCGGGCCTTCTATGCGGCGGACGACATCAACGCGGTGCGCTTCTACGCCAAATCCCTGCGCGCGCTCTACGAGCGCGACCAGCGCGAGGCCAAGGGCGAGGTCGGGCGGCTCGGTTTCGCCTTTCACGTCAACGGCCAGGACCCGGAACCGGGTTTTGCCAAGTCGCTGGCGCTCGCCCCGCTTTCGAACGAAGGCGACCGGGCCGAGGTGCGGGCGACCTTCCGCAACGGCGGGCCGCAGGAACTGCGCTACAACCTCGTGCGCGAGGCCGGCGCGTGGAGGATCGCCAACGTTCGCTCGCTGAAGGGCGAGACCTGGGATCTCGTCGCCATCCTGTCGGCGCCGCTGCCATAGAGCATCGTCCCGAAAGGTGGTTTCCGGCTTTCGGAAAAAAGACGATGCTTGAGCGCGCCGCCGCGCACCGAACCCTCCCGTCATCGCAGCGACATCGGACGGGCGTAGGCGCGCCGCCTCACGAAGGTGGATGAGACGCGCCCGATGTCCGACACGCCCGACGCTCCGACCCTCGATGCGGTGATCGCGCAGCGCTTCTCCCGGCGCGACCTGATGCGCGGCTCGCTGGCCGCCGCACTCGCCGCGGGAATGGCGCCGCAGGCTGTCGCTGCCCCCGCCGATGCCTCTGCCTTCGACTTCCCCGAACTCACCGTCGGCGTCGATGAGCACCTGCACGTGGCCGAGGGCTACGAGGCCAGGCCCCTGCTGCGCTGGGGCGACCCGCTGTTTCCCGATGCGCCGGCCTTCGATCCGCGCAAGCAGAGCGCGCGGGGTCAGGAGCGTCAATTCGGCTACAACAACGACTTCGTCGGCTTCATCCCGCTCGACGCGGCGGGCCAGCGTGGCCTGCTCGTGGTCAATCACGAATATACCAATGCCGAGCTGATGTTTCCCGGCCTCGGGGCTGCCGACCGCAAGGGCGTGATCGCCGCCCTGAGCCCGGAACAGGTTGCGGTCGAAATGGCCGCCCATGGCGGCTCGGTGGTCGAGATCGTCTGCGAGGCGGAAGGCTGGCGCCCGGTGATCGGCTCACCTTACACGCGGCGCATCACGGCGGAGACGCCGATCGCCTTGACCGGTCCGGCGGCGGGTCATCCCCGCCTCATGACCGAGGCCGACCCGAGCGGCCGGCGCGTGCTCGGCATGATCAACAACTGCTCCGGCGGTGTCACGCCCTGGGGCACGTGGCTCTCGGGCGAGGAGAACATCAACTACTACTTCTCCGGAGCTCTCCCCGCCGGACATGCGGAGGCCGGCAATGCGAAGGCGATCGGCCTGGGCAGCCCGCAATATGCCTGGAGCCGCTTCCATCCGCGCTTCGATCTCGCGCAGGCGCCCAACGAGCCGAACCGGTTCGGCTGGGTGGTCGAGATCAATCCGTTCGATCCGGCCTCGACCCCGAAGAAGCGCACGGCGCTCGGCCGGTTCAAGCATGAGGGTGCGGCGGGTGCGCGTTCGCTCGACGGGCGCTACGTCGTCTATCTCGGCGACGACGAGCGCTTTCAGCACGTCTACCGCTTCGTCAGCGAGGGCCGGGTGCAGACCGAGCGCGCGGACAATGCCGACCTTCTCGATTCCGGCACGCTCAGCGTGGCCCGGTTCGAGCCCGACGGCACCGGTCGCTGGCTGGCGCTGGTGCACGGTGCGAACGGGCTCGATGCGGGCAACGGTTTCGCCAGCCAGGCCGACGTGCTGATCGAGACCCGACGCGCTGCCAAGAGGCTCGGCGCCACGCCGATGGACCGGCCCGAGGATATCGAGGCGAACCCGCGCACCGGCCGCGTCTACGTGATGCTGACCAACAACGGGAAGCGCACCGCCGATCAAGAGGAGCCCGCCAACCCGCGCGGCCCCAACGCCTTCGGCCACGTCATCGAGATCGTCCCCGACGGCACCGACCACGCGGCCGAGACCTTCCGCTGGGAGGTGCTGGTGCGCTGCGGCGACCCGGCCAAGCCCGAGGTGAAGGCGAGCTTTTCCGCGCTCACCACGCAGAACGGGTGGTTCGGCATGCCCGACAACTGCACCGTCGACGGGCGCGGCCGCCTCTGGATCGCCACCGACGGCAACAACCGCCGCGCCACCGGCCGGGCCGACGGCATCTGGGCGGTGGAAACGGAAGGCCCGCGCCGGGGCACTGCGCGCCACTTCCTGCGGGTGCCGGTGGGCGCCGAGATGTGCGGCCCCTGCTTCACCCCCGACGACGCGACCTTCTTCGTCGCCGTCCAGCATCCCGGCGAGCCCGACGAGGAGGGCGCCCTCGGCTCCTACGAAAAGCCCTCGACCCGCTGGCCGGATTTTTCGCCCGATCTGCCGCCGCGACCGTCCGTCGTGGCGGTGCGGCGGAGGGGGGGCGGACGGATCGGGTGACGGGACCGTCATCGCGAGGCGACGCCGAATCGATCCGGAGAAACCGCGTCCCTGGGCTGCTTCGCGGACGCGCGCGATGACGATGGGGCGGCGGTGACAGATGGGGCCCATCTCCCGTCTCGACGCGGCCCGAGCGGGCGGCTATTCCCGCGCGCATGCCTGACCTTCTGCTCGAACTCCGCTCCGAAGAGATCCCCGCGCGCATGCAGCGGCGTGCGGCCGAGGATCTGAAGAAGCTCGTCACCGACGCGCTGGTCGAGCGCGGTTTCCTCTACGAGGGCGCCAAGGCCTTCGCGACGCCGCGGCGGCTGGCGCTGCACGTCGCCGGGCTGCCCGCCCGCGGCGAGGCCGTGCGCGAGGAGCGGCGCGGCCCCCGCGTCGGCGCGCCGGAGGCGGCCGTGCAGGGCTTCCTGAAGAGCGCGGGGCTCGCGAGCCTCGATCAGGCCACCACGGTGACCGATCCGAAGAAGGGCGAGTTCTACCTCGCGGTGATCGAGCGGCCCGGCCGCGAGACGCTGGACGTGCTGGCCGAGATCCTGCCGGGTATCATCAAGAGCTTCCCCTGGCCGAAATCGATGCGCTGGGGCGCGGCCTCGGCCCAGCCCGGCTCCCTGCGCTGGGTACGCCCGCTGCAATCGATCGTCGCCACCTTCGGCCCCGAGACCGAGACGCCGGAGGTCGTGCCGTTCTCGGTCGACGGCATCACCGCGGGCATGGTCACGAGCGGCCACCGCTTCCTCGCGCCCGCGCCGTTCGAGGTGCGCCGCTTCGACGACTACGTCCAGGCGCTGGAGCGCGCCGACGTGATCCTCGACGCCGACCGGCGCAAGGACATCATCCTGCACGACGCCAGGGATCTCGCCTTCGCCCGCGGCCTCGACCTCGTGGAGGACGAGGGCCTGCTGGAGGAGGTGGCCGGGCTGGTGGAGCGGCCGGTGGTGCTGATGGGCTCGTTCGAGGAGCGCTTCCTGGAGATCCCGGCCGAGGCGATCCGGGCGACGATCCGCGCCAACCAGAAGTGCTTCGTGCTGCGCAAGTCCGGCTCGGACGAACTGGCGCCGGCCTTCGTGCTGGTCTCGAACCTGATCGCATCCGATGGCGGCGCGGCGATCACCGCCGGCAACGAGCGCGTGGTGCGGGCCCGGCTCTCGGACGCACGCTTCTTCTGGGAGACCGACAAGGCGACGAAGCTGGAGGACCGCCTCCCGAAGCTCGATTCGATCGTCTTCCACGAGAAGCTCGGTACGCAAGGCGAGCGCGTCGCCCGCATCGCCGCGCTGGCAAAGGAAATCGCACCGCTGGTGGGGGCCGATCCGGCGCTTGCCGAGCGCGCGGCCCGGCTCGCCAAGGCCGATCTCGTCACCGAGATGGTTGGCGAATTTCCGGAATTGCAGGGACTGATGGGCCGCAAATACGCGGCGCTGCAGGGCGAGCATCCGAGCGTCGCCGCGGCCATCGAGGAGCACTACAAGCCGGTGGGCCCGAGCGATCGCGTGCCGACCGACCCGGTCTCCATCGCCGTGGCGCTCGCCGACAAGCTCGATACGCTGGTGGGTTTTTGGGCGATCGACGAGAAGCCGACGGGCAGCAAGGATCCGTATGCGCTGCGGCGGGCGGCCCTCGGCGTGATCCGCGCCGTGATCGAGCGGTCGCTGCGTCTGTCGCTGGCATCCCTTCTGGCGGGTCGCTTCGCAACCGAGGGGTCCGCCCGCACCGCGGACCTCCTCGCCTTCTTCGCCGACCGCCTCAAAGTCTACCTCCGCGACCAGGGCGCCCGCCACGACCTGATCGACGCGGTGTTCGCCCTGCCCGGCCAGGACGACCTCCTGCTCGTCGTCCGCCGTGTCGAGGCGTTGGGCGCGTTCCTCAGCACGGATGACGGGAAGAACCTGCTCGCTGGCTTCAAGCGCGCGGCCAACATCCTGCGCATCGAGGAGAAGAAGGACGGCCGCGCCTACGACGAGGCTCCCGATGCGGCGCTGGCCGCCTCCGGCGAGCCGGAGGAGCGGGCGCTCGGCGAGGCGCTGGCGGCGGCCCGCCACGAGGCCTCCGCCGCGGTGGCGGCCGAGGATTTCGCCGGGGCGATGCGGGCGCTGTCGCGGCTGCGGGCGCCGGTGGACGCCTTCTTCGAAAAGGTCACCGTCAACGCCGACGACCCGGCCCTGCGCCAGAACCGGCTTCTGCTTCTCAACGCGCTGCGCGCGGCCACCCGCGAGGTGGCCGACTTCTCGCGCATCGAGGGCTGACGGGACGGATCGGTCGGGTCGGCGCTCCGGCCCGGCCTCTCGGGGCTCGGCGGGGCGATCCGGGCTTCGCACCGGTGTTCGTGCGTGAGCGTTACATTTCCGCCGCAAGTCGTGAGGCAATCTAGGAACGAAGCCTCAAGATCTTGAACTGTGGCTCAACGGCAATCGTCGCTTGTCTTGAAATATGCTTCAGATCCGGGTCCGTTCCACCCGGAGCGCTTTCCGTCGAAGTGGTTGCCAGTTCGGCCAAGGAAGGCGCATCACAACGAGGGTCCGGAGGCGCCGGCCTGATGGAATCGGGTCGACATCTCTCATGTCGGTCGATGCCCGGTTTCGATCCTCTCGCCTTGATCGACGCGTGTTACGCGGCGGCCGTCGAACCCGAGACGTGGTCTGACGCGCTCGACGGGATCGCCGATGCGGTCGGGGCCCGCGGTGCGGTGATCGTCTCGCACGATCCCGCGCGCACGGCGCAGACGCTGGCCTCCGAGCGGATCGCCGACGTGAATCTCGATTACGGCGTCGGCGGCTGGTGGCAGCACGACACGCGCATCCGCCTCGGCCGGGAGCGCGGCATCATGCGGCCGGGCACGGTCACGGTCGATGAGATGTACCTCACGGCGGAGGAGAAGCGCGCCGACCCGTTCTTCCAGCACTTCATCGACCGGCACCGCCTCGGCAACCTCTGCGCCTATGTCGGGGCCGATCCGATGGACCGCCACACCCTGTCGTTCAGCGCCCCGCGCGATGTGCGCAAGGGGCCGTTCGAGGGCGCCGAGATCGAGCGGCTGGGCCTCGTCGGCCCGCACGTCATCCGTGCCTTCCGGCTGACGGCGCTCGTCGGCGAGATGCGGCGCGAGGCGGAGGGGCTGACCTCCGCCCTGGAGCGGATGCGGGCCGGCATCGTCGTCCTCGATGCTCGCGGCCGGGTCCGTCTCGTCAGCCCCGTGGCGGAAAGGTTGGCGGCGGGCTATCTCGCCCTGCGCACCGGTGCCGAGCCGGAGGCCGCAGAGCCCGCCGACGGCGCGCGTTTCGACAGGTTCCTGGCGGATGCTCTGCCGGTGCGGATAGGGCCGCGGCAGGATACGATCCTCCTGCGCCGCCGGGGCGGCGGGCGCCCGCTCTATGTCGAGGCGCTCCCCTTGCGCGGGGCCGATCCGTTTCCGGTGGCCGGCGCCGGGCTCGGCGGCGGCGTGGTCCTGCTCCTGCGCGACCTGCTCGCGCCGAGCACGCGCCCGATCGAGCCATTGCTGGAACAGCTCGGCCTCACCCGGGCCGAGGCGCGGGTCGCGGCGCTGGTCGGCCGGGGCGCGCCGCCGCGGGAGGTGGCCGAGCAACTCGCCGTCGGCGAGAGCACGGTCCGCAGCCAGCTCAAGGCGGTCTACGGCAAGCTGGCGATCCGTCGGCAGAGCGAGCTGGCGGTCTTCATCACCCGTCTCGACAGCCTCTGACGATCGAGTTCCCTATTCCGGCTCGTCCCGGCGCTGGCGCAGTTCGGGGGCGGGCTGCTCCGGTTCGGCGATCGGCGTGCCCTGGCTCTCCGAGCGGCTCGAATCCACGAACAGCCGCGCCTCGCCCTCGCGCACGCCGAGGCTGCGCAGGGCGTAGGTCATCATGCCGAGCGCCAGTTCCCGCTCGGCCATGAGAACGAGGCCGACGCCGTCCTCCTCCAGCCGGCGGCGCTCGCTGTCGCTATGAGTCCGCACCACGCTGTCGATGCCCGGATTGGTCGCCCGTGCCTTGGTGAGCAGCCGCCGCGCCTGATGCGGGTCGGGCGTCGCGACGACGACGAGACGGGCGGAGCCGATATCGGCGGCCTCCAGGATTCCGGGCGCAGTGGCGTCCCCGAACACCGCCGGCACGCCCTGGGCGCGCAAGTCCTCGACCCGGCGCCGGTCACGCTCCACCACCACAAAGGGCAGGTTCCAATCCTGCAACGCCTTGCCGATGGCGCCGCCGACACGGCCGTAGCCGATGATCACCGCGTGGCCGCTCATGCCGGGCGCGGCCGCGTTCACCGGCAGTGGACCGGCGGCGCGGCGTTCCAGGCGGCGGCGCAGCTCCGGCCGCTCGCCGAGCCAGCGCGACACCCGGGCGGCGAGGGCGAAGAACAGCGGGTTGAGGGTGATCGACAGCAGCGCGCCGCCGAGGATCAGGTCGCGCCCCTCCTCCGGCAGCAGCTTCAGGGAGATGCCGAGACCGGCCAGGATGAACGAGAACTCGCCGATCTGCGCGAGGCTCGCGGCGATGGTGAGCGCGGTGCCGACGGGATGGCCGAAGGCGAGCACGATGGCGATGGCCGCGAGCGACTTGCCGAACACGATGACACCGACGACGCCGAGGATCGCGAGCGGCTCGCGCAGGACGATCCCCGGATCGAACAGCATGCCGACCGAGACGAAGAACAGCACCGCGAAAGCGTCCTGCAACGGCAGGGAATCGGCCGCTGCCTGATGGCTGAGATCGGATTCGGCGAGCACCATCCCGGCGAAGAAGGCGCCGAGCGCGAACGACACCCCGAACAGCTCGGAGGAGGCGTAGGCGATGCCGACGGCGCTCGCCAGCACCGCCAGGGTGAACAGCTCCCGCGAGCCGGTGCGGGCGGCCAGCCCGAGCAGGTAGGGAATGAGGCGCCGCCCGCCGACCAGCATCACGGCGATGAACACGCCGACCTTGGCGAGCGTCAGCCCGAGCGTCACCCACAGGCCGTGCTCCGGCGGGCCGTGATGGCCGGCGGCCTGCATCGCCTCGCCGCCGAGTGAAGGCGCCAGCGCCGGCAGCAGCACCAGGGCCACCACCATGGCGAGATCCTCGACGATCAGCCAGCCGACGGCGATGCGGCCCTTGTCCGAATCGAGAAGCCCCTGCCCTTCGAGCGCCCGCAGCAGCACGACGGTGCTCGCCACCGAGAGCGCCAGTCCGAAGACGAGGCCCGCCCCGGGCCCCCAGCCGAAGCCCCAGGCGAGACCCGCCCCCATGGCCGTCGCCACCGTGATCTGCACGATCGCGCCGGGTAGAGCGATGGTGCGGACCGCGAGTAGGTCACCGATGGAGAAGTGAAGCCCGACGCCGAACATCAGCAGGATGACGCCGAGTTCGGCGAGCTGGCTCGCCAGCGCCGGATTCCCGACGAAACCTGGGGTGAACGGGCCGATGGCGATGCCGGCGACGAGGTAGCCGACGAGCGGGGGAAGCCGCATCCGCTGGGCCAGCATGCCGCCGAGGAACGCGCAGACCAGCCCCAGCGCGATGATCGAAATGAGTTCGGTGGCGTGTTGCAACGCGCTTCTATCCTCCTGGGGCAGGAGCCGGCCCCAGGATCAGATAAGGCAAATCACGGTCCCGTGTCCGCAACCGCGATGCCATGCGGGCACGGTTCCTGTCGATCCCTCACGCCTTCATGCGGACATAGGTGCCCGGTGCCGGCGCCAGGGAAGGCAGGGCCCCCGTTCCGGGAATGCGGGCGGGCACGCGCTCGGGCGCCTGCTCCTCGAGCCACTTGAACCAGTAGGGCCACCACGAGCCGGGATGCTCTGTCGCCGCCTCGACCCAATCCTCGAACCGGCCTCGGGCCGGGCCGCCGGTGCGAAAGCCGTATTTGGCTTTGGGGCCCGGCGGGGCGACGACGCCGGCGATATGGCCCGAGCCCGCCAGCACGTAATCGACCTTGCCGCCGAACTTGGCCGACCCTTCGAAGACCGAGAGCGCCGGGGCGATGTGGTCCTCCCGGGTGGCGAGGTTGAAGACCGGGACCTTCACCTTCTTGAGGTCGAGGCGCACGTTGCCGAGCACCATCTGCCCCTTGGCGAGCGTGTTGTTGAGGTAGCAGTTGCGCAGGTAGAACGAGTGGTTGGCCGCGGGCATCCGCGTGGCGTCCGCGTTCCAGTAGAGCAGGTCGAAGGCGGCCGGCGCCTTGCCGCGCACGTAGTTGTTGACGACGTAGGACCAGATCAGGTCGTTGGGCCTGAGCATGTTGAAGGCGTTGGCCATGCGCGCGCCTTCAAGATAGCCGTTCTCGGCCATCCGCTCCTCGATCGCCTTGATCTGCCCCTCGTCGGCGAACACCTTGAGATCGCCCGCATGGGTGAAATCGACCTGCGTGGTGAGGAAGGTCGCGCTCTTGATCCGGCGGTTGCCGGTCGCCGCCTGGTAGGCCAGCGTGACGGCCAGCAGCGTGCCGCCGACGCAGTAGCCCGCCGCCGCGACATCGGTCTCGCCGGTCGCCACGCCGATCATGTCGATGGCGGTCTCGATGCCCTCGCGCATGTAGGACTCGAAGTCCTTGTCGCGGTGGCGCTCGTCCGGGTTCACCCAGGAGATCACGAACACCGTGAGCCCCTGGGAGACCATCCAGCCGATGAGACTTTTCTTCGGGTTGAGATCGAGGATGTAGAACTTGTTGATCCAGGGCGGCACGATCAGCAGCGGCCGCTTCAGCACCGTCTCGGTGATGGGCGCGTACTGGATCAACTCCATCAGATCGTTGCGGAAGATGACCTCGCCGGGGGTCACCGCCACATCCTTGCCGAAGGTGAAGGCGGACAGGTCCGTCTGCCGCACCCGGAGTTGACCGCCGCCGGCTTCCAGATCCTCCTGCAGCATCTTCATGCCGCGCATCAGGTTGGCGCCCCCCTCCTCCAGCGTCTGGCGCAGGAGCTCGGGGTTCGTCATCACGAAGTTCGAGGGCGAGTAGGCCGAGAGGAGCTGGCGCAGGTAGAACTCCGCCTTGTGGCGGGTGTGCTCGTCGATCCCTTCGGCCGTCTCCACCATCTCCTCGGCCCAGCGGCCGAGGATCAGGTAGCTCTGCTTGATCAGGTCGAAGACCGGGTTCGCGCTCCAATCGGCATGGGTGAAGCGCTTGTCCGTGGGCGGGGGCTGGACGATCGGCTCGGTGACGGCGCCCTGCATCCGGGTCAGGGTCGAGGCCCAGAGCGCGGCGAAGGACTGGCCGAGCTTGGTCTGGGCCTGGAGCGCCTTCTCGGGATCCTTCAGCCACGTCTCCGCGACCCGCGTGAGGGTGCGGGTCATCTCGTCGATCTCGTCGGCGCCCTGGAGCTTCGCGCCCGGCAACAAGGCTCCCTGGCCCGCCTGCTCGAACGGCTTCAGCGAGGCGGCGGCCGATTGCCGGAACACCTCCGCCAGCTGATTCGCGTTGCGCGCGATGGTCTCGAAATCCGGCGCTGCCGGGTTCGTCCGCTCCGTGGCCACGCGACACGTCCTCCCAAGGTCTGCCCGCATCCCGCCCCGTGGGACGGCCCGAGCCTCGTTTCCGACAAATTAACGCTCCACCCAGCAGATGTCGCCCGCCCCAGACTCCATTTTCAGACCAATGTCATGATCGTGCGCCGCACCGTCCGCGCCATCGCCATCGCCTTGCCGGTTTTCGCCGCCGCGGCGTCGACCGGCGGCTGCTCCGGCGACGTGAATCCGCTGAAGGCGGCGATGGTCGGTGCGGGCTCCGGCATCAAGCCGGTGGAGGCGCCCGATTTCGTGGCGCAATCCCGCAAGAGCGATGCGAGCTATATGCCGGTGGGCGAATCGGCGCCCCGGCGCGCCGTCCGCGCCCGCAATTCGGCCGGACAGAGCGCCCTGCAGGCCGAGCTGGAAGGGGCGCGCAACCGCAACGAGTCCAAGGGGCGCGCGGCGGAAGGGGCGGCCAAGAATGCCGCGCAGGGGCTCGCGCCCAACCCGGTGGAGTGAGCGTTCCGCCCCGATCCCGGCGGGGCATCGCGATTTTTAAGTCGGCGCGCGAACGCGACGATGGTAAACAGGCAGGCTCCTCACCGCCGACGCATCCTCGCGGGAGGATCAGTTCCGCGACACCGGACAGACCGACGCCATGACCGATTTCCACCGCATCAAGCGCCTTCCGCCTTACGTCTTCGAGCAGGTGAACCGGATCAAGGCCGCCGCCCGAGCCCGTGGCGCCGACATCATCGATCTCGGGATGGGCAATCCCGATCTCGACGCGCCGCGCCACGTCATCGAGAAGCTCGTCGAGACCGCCGGCAAGCCGCGCACCGACCGCTACTCCGCCTCCAAGGGCATTGCCGGCCTGCGCCGCGCCCAGGCCGGCTACTACCAGCGCCGCTTCGGGGTGAGCCTCAACCCGGACACGCAGGTGGTGGCGACGCTCGGCTCGAAGGAGGGCTTCGCCAACATGGCCCAGGCGATCACGGCGCCCGGCGACGTGGTGCTGGTGCCGAACCCGAGCTACCCGATCCACGCCTTCGGGTTCCTGATGGCGGGTGGCGTGATCCGCTCCGTGCCCGCCGAGCCGACCCCGGCGATGTTCCCGGCGCTCGAGAAGGCGGTCGCCCACTCGATCCCGAAGCCGGTGGCGCTCGTCGTCTGCTACCCCTCGAACCCGACGGCCTACGTCGCGAGCCTCGACTTCTACCGGGATCTCGTGGCGTTCGCGAAGAAGCACGAGCTGATCCTGCTCTCGGATCTCGCCTATGCCGAGGTCTATTTCGACGACAACAACCCGCCGCCCTCCGTGCTGCAGGTGCCGGGCGCGATCGACTGCACCGTGGAGTTCACCTCGCTGTCGAAGACCTTCTCGATGGCGGGCTGGCGCATGGGCTTCGCCGTCGGCAACGAGCGCCTGCTTGCGGCGCTGACGCGGGTGAAGTCCTACCTCGATTACGGGGCCTTCACGCCGATCCAGGTGGCGGCCACCGCCGCGCTCAACGGACCGGACGACTGCATCAAGGAGATGCGCGCGACCTACAAGAAGCGCCGCGACGCCCTGGTCGAGTCCTTCGGCAAGGCCGGCTGGAAGCTGCCGACGCCCGAAGCCTCGATGTTCGCCTGGGTGCCGATCCCGGACAAATTCCGGGAGCTCGGCAGCCTGGAATTCTCTAAGCTGCTTCTGGAAAAGTCGGATGTCGCCGTGGCGCCGGGGATCGGTTTCGGCGAGCACGGCGACGATTATGTCCGCATCGCGCTTGTCGAGAACGAGCAACGCATCCGGCAGGCGGCCCGCAACGTCCGCCGTTTCTTCGACAACGCCGACCGCACGCTCCACAACGTCGTGCCGTTGCAGAAGGCGGTCTAGTGCCTCATCCCGAAAGGTGGTTGCCGGCTTTCGGAAAAAAGATGATGCGAAAACAAGAGCCTGGAGCTTCGTCCTGGATCCTGTATCCAGGACGATGCATTGGTATCGCGTGGCGCCGGTCCCGACCGACGGGCGCGATCGGCCCGCTCGGTGGACGTGCCCGCCGCCGCGCGGGCGAAAAAACCGCGTCGGACGTTGTTGCGGCGGGGCGACAGGGCCCGCGCAATCGGCCCTGTCCGGGCGGGCATCGGGTGGGGGAAGCTTGTCAGCGGGCGTCCGCATCCGCAGGGTCGTCTCCGGTTTTGCTGCCGGGTCGTCCCGGCGGACGGACGCGTTTCGAGGTTCCGCATGCGCCGCCTGAAGCTCTTCGCCGCCCTGGCGCTCGCCGGCGCTGCCGTCGGAGCCTGCGCGCCCCACCCGATCGTGGCGCGCGATCCCGTGCCCGCCCCCTCGCCCGAGGAGGCCTATTCCTGCAGCTCGACGCCGCTCCCGTTGAACGCCTACAAGTCCGATTGCAGCCCCGTGGTGCGCGAACCGCGTACCGTCCTGCAATCGAAGGGGTGAAGCGACGTTTGCGGATAGCCGAGAGCGCCGGGCTTCCGCACGTCAACGTTTCCTTGTCACGTTCCGGGGTCTGATCGCAGCCTCGAGACGTCAGTCCGAGCCGATCCCGATTGCGCTGCAATCCCGATCGGCTCATGTCTTATCCTGATGCGTTCTCACGGGTCGGAGCGGCCGTCGCTTCGGTCGGAAGAGCGCGCCGACGACGGAGCAACCCGTGGCCCGTGCCCGCCTCCTCCTTGCCGCCTCCCTCATCGGGCTCGCTGCCCAGGGGGCTTCCGCCCAGAACCTGCAGGATCGCCCCTACGGCGATGCGCGCGGGCCGACGGTGTACGAGGTCGATCCCGAGAGCGGCCGCTTCCGGGGGCCGCCGATCAGCACCGACGGTCAGGATCTGCGCGCCATCGGTGCCGTGCCGGTGCCGACCGTGATGAACGGCGGCGGTTTCGGCCTCACCGGCAACGACTATTACGGCAATGTGCTCCTCGCGACGCCGCAAGGCCCGCGCCGTGCCTCGGACGGTTACGTCCTGGCCCCCGCCTACAGGGCTCCGCCGCTGCGCTGAGGCGCCGGCCTCGGGGCGTTCGACGGGTGTTGCAGCCGGGCGCGGTTCTCCGCACGAAGCTCAGAGCCGCGCTCGGGCAACTTGAATGGCCCCCAGCCGCACGGTTCGGACAGGGTCGCTGCGGCGCTCATTCGGGGTCGCTGCCTTGAGAGCGTTCCGCGCTGAACCCTATTGCGTCGAGTTTGATACCGTTTCGGTCCGAGATGGGGCTGGACATCCACTGACGATGTCCGAATTCTATATCAAACACCCCTGAACGCATCAAATCGAATTGACCGCGTCGTTGCAGAGATCCGAATATCGACGTGTGGCGGCAAAGGCGGTGCTCTTTGCGGCCCGCGTTCATAGGCGGCGATTGCTCTTCTGCCCCGTCCCCCCCTTCAGCACACGAAGGGCCGACCGGCAGTCTGAAGCCTGTTCGGTATCCGTACTTGCTCGAAGTCATTGTTTTTTGGAAAATATCTAATAATCAACAGAGCGTGATAGCAATGTTTCAAGCAGGTATTTATTGGTAAGGTAGATAAAAACGTGATTTTTGCTGTCTCTGAGGGCGATGGCTGAATCGTTAGATTTAATCTAATCTGTGTGCTTCCGACGAGTGTGGCGCTTTCGAAATATCTTCAGATTAATCTGTGGAACTTGAGGTGCCGGCACGACTCCGCTATCTCCCGCTCGTGATCGCTGCAGGCCGCTCCGGCACCATCCCGGCGGCAATGAAGCGTTCTTCGACATCCTCCGATCAGGTCATGCGCCTCGTACCAGCCTTTCGAACCAGCGCGAGACTCGCTGTCCTGCTGGGCCGAACCCGGTCCCGAGGCTGCGATCAGAGCAGCCAGGTCGGTTGGGCCGAGGCGCGCATCCGACCTTCCATCGGCGCTTGGGTGGCGGCAATCCAGTCGGTGTGTTGTAAGCTTTGCGAGGTGCGTCGTGTACACGTTGCGTGACGACCTCGACGGCCTGCGCCTGGCGGCCCCCGACAGTCCGGATGTCTGGCTGGTTTTCGGAGGCCGGCGGCACCGGGTCGCGAGCCCGACCGTCTATCAGGCCCTGTTCGCGGGGCCGGACGAACTCATCTTCAGGGAGGATATCCCCTCGATCACGATGGGACCGGAACTGAACGAAGGCACCTGCCTCGTCCGTCCCATCGGCTCCCACGCCATCTTTCTCGTCACCGGCCGCGCCCCGCCGCGCAGGTATCATATTCCGACCTATGAGAGCTTTACCGATTTCGGCTTCAACGAGCGGGCCGTGATTGACGTGCCGGGCTTGATCCTTGAGGTGGTCGAGCTCGGGGGCGAGTTGACCAGCACCTTCGATCGGGCGCGCCGGGCGCCAGCCTCGACGGAAGAGGGATAGGTTTGGGCGACCACAGCGTCACCATCGCGATTCCCGTACACAACGGCGCGAACTATCTCGGCGAGGCGATCGAGAGCGCACTGTGCCAGAGCCACCCGGAGACGGAGATCATCGTCGTCGATGACGGCTCTGACGATGACGGACAGACCTTGGCCGTCGCGCGCACCTTCGGAAGCCATATCCGCACTCTTCACCAGTCCAATAGCGGGGTGGCGGCAGCGCTCAATACCGCCCTCGCCTGCGCCTCCGGTCGCCTGTTCTCCTGGCTGTCGCACGACGACGTGTTCGAGCCTGGAAAGACCGAGCGGCAGGTACGAATTCTGGACACGCTCAACCGTGACGACATCTGCCTGTTCTCCGATCTGTCGTGGATCGATGCGGCGGGCCGCATCACCGGCGAGCAGCGGCTCGACCCTGCCGCGCTGGCGCGCAACCCGCGCCTCGCCTTCTACGAAGGCCTCATCAACGGCTGCACCATCCTGACTGCCCGCGACCTGCTTCTGCGCATCGGCGGCTTTGACACGCGCTATCCCTACACTCAGGACTATCGGATGTGGTGGAGGCTGACCCGCGAGGCCCACTTCGTCCACGTTCCGCACTGCCTCCTGCGTTCGCGGCTCCATCCGGATCAGGGTTCCCACCGCCGCGATGCGCTGTCCGAGAACAGTGCCTTCTGGAGCGACGTGCTCGATGAGACGAGCGAGGTCGAGGCCGCGATGGTGGCCGGAAGCCGGGAGCGCTTCCTGAGGCGGACCGGCGGTTTCCTGCGCTATCGAAGTCCGAACCGACGAGTTGCCGATCACGCCGACCGGATGGCCCAGGCGAGCGCCGCGGAGGCCTCGGTCTCGGTGGTCATCGATGTCGGGAGTGATCTAGAGGCCGCACGTCGCACGATCGACAGCGTGGAAGCCCAGACCCGGCTTCCGGACGAGATGATCCTGGTCGGAGACTCCTCGATCCTCATGGCGCTCGGCCGAGACGGCGCCTGTGAGCGGGTGCTGCGGCCGACGCCGGAGCAGCGGGTTCCGACGCGCCTTCGCCTTGGGCTCACTGCGGCCCGCGGCGCCTACGTCGCGTTGCTGATGAGTCCGGACGCCTTCGCTCCCGAGAAGATCGCGCGTCAGGTCGCACGCATGTCCGCCCTGGGTTGCCTCGCCTCGCACAGCTCCTATCGCAGTGGCGGTGAGACGGTCGCGACCGGTAGCTTCGGCGGGCGCGTCTATCCGGAGATCGTCGGCGACTGTCATGTCGAGATTTCCACCGTGATGATACAGCGGGTGCTGTTCCTGTCCGGCGTGTTGTTCATGGAAGATGACGCTCCCCTCGCGTCGAACTGGATCGAGGTCGCAGCCCGCCACGAATGGCTCGGTCTGGAGGAGCCTCTGTCCCTCGTCGAAACGCCGCGCGCGCCTGGAGAGAGGGCGCCGCTTCTGGCATGGCTGCGCGCGTCGGCGGAGTATCGCCGCCATGCCGTGCAGATCCGTCGTCTCGAGAGGCGGCTCGCCGGTTCGTCGACGCCGGACACACGCCGCGAGGACGCGGGTGATGCCGGCGTATCGCTGCCGGTGCGTGCGTTGGTGGGAGGCTCCGATGCCGCTGCGTGACCTGCTGGAGCGGGGGCGTGCCCTCCTCACCCAGATTCCGACTGAGGATGAGGCCGCAGGCATCGCCGTGACGTCCGCAACCGATTGCGACGCGATCCGGGCGCTGTTGCACGAAACGCAGCGCCGGCTGGCGGTGGCCGATCAGCGTTTGGCGATACTCGAGAGCAGCAACCGGACGGCGGTGCGGGCCATGCGCCGATTCCTGCAAGACCGTGACCGCCTCGTTGCCGAGCGAGAGGCCGCCATCATTCAGTTGTCGATGGCCGTTGGGGATCGGCAGCGGACGATGATGCTCAACGACCATGTCCTGTCGGCGCTGCGCGACAGCGAAAAGGCCCGCGCGCGGCTCGAAGACGAAAACCGGGATCTGCGTCGGCGAGTGGCTAAAGGTAGCCCATCGACCGCACGGAGCGTCGAGGCCGACGACTTCACGGGCTGAGCCGAGACGGCGCGCGATCCGAGGCGCTCCCGGCCCTCCGATCTCCTGCGCCGACGCGGAGAACCGGCTGCCTCGAGACCGTCCTGACGGGGATCGAAGGCAGCTCGTCTGAACGTCTGCCCCGCAGCCATCGCACTGCAATAACACGAAACTTGTCATTATCCTGCGTCTTGGCCGTCTCGAAAGGTTCTCAACGGCACGAGGCATTTGCGCTGGACGCCGAAGTTTGGCAGTTAAGTTCAGCTTCTCAAGGGAGGGCGCCTGAAGCCGAGCAACGTCGCAGCAATGTTCGACGGCCATTCCGGCCGGGCTCGGCAAACCACAATCAAAAATCAAGGACGCACGCATGACCGCACTTTTGCTGATCATCGTGGGCGGGCTCTGCGCCGTTGCCTACGGTGTCGTGACTATCCGTGACGTAATGCGACGCGATGCCGGCACCCAGCGCATGCAGGAGATCGCAGGCGCCATCGCCGAAGGCGCGCAGGCTTATCTCAGGCGCCAATACGCCACGATCGGTATCGTTGGTGTCGTCCTCTTCGTCCTTCTGGCCTACTTTCTCGGCATCAAGGTCGCCATCGGCTTCCTGATCGGCGCGGTGCTCTCGGGCGCGGCCGGCTTCATCGGCATGAACGTTTCGGTCCGTGCCAACGTCCGCACGGCGCAGGCCGCCACGCAGTCGCTCGGTGGCGGCCTGGAGGTCGCCTTCAAGTCCGGCGCGGTCACCGGCATGCTGGTGGCGGGCCTCGCGCTACTCGGTGTCGCCCTCTACTACCTGTTCCTCACCCGCGGCGCCGGGTTGGCGCCAGGAAGCCGCGAAGTCATCGACGCGCTGGTGGCGCTCGGCTTCGGCGCCTCGCTGATCTCGATCTTCGCGCGGCTGGGCGGCGGCATCTTCACCAAGGGGGCCGATGTCGGCGGCGATCTCGTCGGCAAGGTCGAAGCCGGCATTCCCGAGGATGATCCGCGCAACCCCGCCACCATCGCCGACAACGTGGGCGACAACGTCGGCGACTGCGCCGGCATGGCCGCGGACCTGTTCGAGACCTACGCGGTGACCGTGGTCGCCACCATGGTGCTGGCCGCGATCTTCTTTGCGGGCAACGCGCCCGTGCTCGAAGCGATGATGATCTACCCGCTCGCCATCGGGGCGGCCTGCATCGTTACCTCGATCATCGGCACCTACGCGGTGAAGCTCGGTGCCAACCAGTCGATCATGGGCGCCCTCTACAAGGGCCTGATCGCGGCGGGTGTGCTCTCGATCGTGGCCATCGCCGGCGTGAATCTCGCGCTGTTCGGCGGGTTCTCGACCACCTTCACGACGAATACCGGCCTGACCTTCTCCTCGGGGGCCCTGTTCGGATGCGCCGTGCTCGGCCTCATCATCACCGCGCTGATCGTCGTCATCACCGAGTACTACACCGGCACGAACTTCCGCCCGGTGAAGTCGATCGCCACCGCCTCCGTCACCGGCCACGGCACCAACGTGATCCAGGGGCTCGCGATCTCGCTCGAATCGACCGCGCTGCCGGCCCTCGTCATCGTGGCGGGCATCATCTCCACCTACGCGCTGGCCGGCCTGTTCGGCATCGCCATTGCGGTCACGGCGATGCTGGCGCTCGCGGGCTTCATCGTCGCGCTCGACGCCTTCGGCCCGGTCACCGACAACGCCGGCGGCATCGCCGAGATGGCAGGCCTTCCCGCCGAGGTGCGCAAGGCGACCGACGCGCTCGATGCGGTCGGCAACACCACCAAGGCCGTCACCAAGGGCTACGCCATCGGCTCGGCCGGCCTCGGCGCCCTGGTGCTGTTCGCCGCCTACACCTCGGACCTGAACTACTTCATCGCCAATGCCAGCCCGACGCAGTACCGCTTCTTCCAAGGGGTGAGCGTCGATTTCTCCCTCTCCAACCCCTACGTCGTGGTCGGCCTTCTGCTCGGCGGACTGATCCCGTTCCTGTTCGCGGGCATCGCCATGACGGCGGTGGGCCGCGCGGCGGGCGCGGTGGTCGAGGAGGTGCGGCGCCAGTTCCGCGAAAAGCCCGGCATCATGCAGGGCACCGACCGGCCGGATTACGGCCGTGCGGTGGACATGCTGACCCGGGCGGCGATCAAGGAAATGATCATCCCCTCGCTGCTGCCGGTGCTGTCGCCGATCGTGATCTTCTTCGTGATCCAGGCGATCGCGGGCAAGTCGCAGGCTTTCGCCACGGTCGGCGCCTCGCTGCTCGGCGTGATCCTGACCGGCCTCTACGTCGCGATCTCGATGACCTCGGGCGGCGGCGCCTGGGACAACGCCAAGAAGTATATCGAGGACGGCCACCACGGCGGCAAGGGTTCGGACGCGCACAAGGCGGCCGTGACCGGCGACACCGTCGGCGACCCCTACAAGGACACGGCGGGCCCCGCCGTGAACCCGGCGATCAAGATCACCAACATCATCGCGCTGCTTCTGCTCGCCGTGCTCGCGCACGCCTGAACCTGATAGCCGAGCCAGTGTCCTGCACGCGGACACCAAAGTTCCGCACCGTAGCAACCTAGAGTATCGAAGGACCGCCAACTCGATGGCGGCCCTTCGACTTCAGGGCCGAGGCAGATCCTTTCTTTTACGGCCCGGCAGGGGTGACCGCAGCTTCCAGCCGCGTGCCACACAAGGCAGACGCCAAGCCGACGTTCACTGAAGCGAGCGCCGCGAGGAGGACATCTTCCCGCCCGTTGCGTGCCGGCACGAGGCGAACGGGCTGTTGCGTGCGATGGGCAACGACCGGAACGCCCATCCGTGCCGGTCGTTGCCGGGCTCGGAAGGTATCGGTCCGCAACGATGAGCGCGCGCGTCAAAGCCTGGCTGGAGACCCTCGGCGACCTGTTCTGGCTCCGACCGGCGCTCGTCGTCCTCGGTTGCATCCTGCTGGCGCAGTTCGGGGTCTAGCTGGAGACTGCCCACTTCGCCGGCTACGACATCTCCTCGCCCGGCACGGCTTGGGGCTACTCCGGCGGTGCCGAGGGCGCGCGGGCCCTGCTCAGCGCCATCGCCTCCTCGACCATCGGGGTCGCCGGCACGACCTTCTCCATCACCATCGCCGCCCTGACCCTGGCCTCCGGCCAGATGGGGATCGGTGATCGGGCCCTCAGAGGCGAGTGGTGAGGTCAGTGAGCCAGGACGGCGAAGCGTTCACCAGCGCGGTTTCGATGGCCTTGTCGTAGCCCGAGAGGATCACGGTCCCGCTCACCACCAGGATCAGGCCCAGCGCGGCCTTCAGACCCTTGCCGGCGCTCATCATGCGGTTGCGCCAGCGCATGAGGACCTCGCGCGACAGGGTGCCGAGAAGCAGGAGCGGAAGCGCCGCGCCGACGCCGAAAAGGAACATGGTCAAGGCGACGGTGCCGAGATCCCGACCCTGGGAGGCCAGGAGCGAGGCGGCGCCCAGCGTCGGGCCGACGCAGGGGCTCCAGACGGCGCCAAGCAGGAGGCCGACGCCGAACTGGCCGAGGAGGCCGGCGGTCGAGAAGCCGCCGAACCGGGTCTCGGTCCAGTCACTCACCGGCCCGGCGGCCACCGCCAGCCGCGTCTGGACCGCCGGGACCATCAGGACGAGGCCGACCAGAACCAGCAGGATCGCGGCGACGGTGCGGAAGACGTCGGTGTCGAGCCCGATGGCGAAGCCTACCGTGGCGACGAACAGGCCGATCGCGACGAACGACAGCGCGAGACCGGCGGCCAGCGCCGCTGGGCCCAGGCGGTGCTCGGAGGCCGCCGCGCCGAGCACCAGGGGCAGGAGCGGCAGCACGCACGGCGACAGGACGGAGAGGATGCCGGCGAGGAAGGCGAGGCCGAGGGTGGCGACCATGGGTTTCGCCTCAGAGCGCCTTTTCCACGAGGCCTTCGATCCACTCGGGCTGGGTCTCGCCGATGGAGCGCCCGACCTCCTTCTCGCCCTTGAACGCGATCAACGTGCTTTGCATGCGGGCGTTGAGCGCCTTGAGAGCCGGCTTCTGGCTGTCGAAGTCGACGTCGAACACCTGCAGGTCCTTGAACCGCGGGTCGGCACCGAGCTTCGCCAGGATGGGCTTCTGCGTCTTGCAGATCGGGCACCAGGGCGCGCTGATCTCGACCAGGATGGGCTTGCCGGCCTTCTGCGCGGCGGCCAGGGCTTCCGGCGTGTACGGGAGGAAGTCGGCGGCCTGGGCCGGGGCGAGCCCGAACGGCGCCGCCGCAAGGAGGGCGAAGAGGGTACGGCGGATCATCGAGGCGAGCCTTCGGGATGGAGGATGATGGTTGTCATTGGCCGACGGTCGACTTCGGGCGTGCGGCCCATCGCGCGTCGGGGCGTGACACGGCTGTGTCATGGCCGTCCTGCCAGCCCTCTATGCCCTGCGGGAACCAGTGGACTTTCCGGTAGCCCAGGGCGACGAGGCGCTTGCCGAGGTTCCAACTGCCCCAGCAGTCGGGGTGGCAGTAGGTGACGATGGGCCTTTCGAGGTCGCCCCCGGTGAGATCGGCGACCCGTGCCTTGAGGGCGTCCCGGGCGGCCGCGTCGAGGTCCCCTTCACCCGAGCCCGGCAGCCACGTGCTTCCTGGGATGTTGCGGTGGATGGGGAACCACAGGCCGCCCGGAGGCAGGCCGGCGGGCTTCCGGTCGATCTCGGAGACGTCGAGAAGCACCGGCTTATGCTCCTCGATCAGCTTGGCGACTTCGCCGGCATCGACGACGGTGGCCCCTGCCAGGGTCTGCGGCGTGTAGCCGTGCAGCGCCCCCTGCCAGTAGCCATCGGGCTCCCGCACGCCGACGGGCGAGTCGGCGGGCGCTGCGGCGGTCAGGAACACGGCGGCCGCGGCGACGATGGGAAGGCGGAGCACGGCTCGCATCAGTTGCTTGCCGAACGGACCGGGAAGCTTTTCTCCCAGTGGCCACCCTGGTTGTCCGTGGCGGTGACCTTCATCGGGCCGGCGCCGTCAGGCAGGTAGCCGAAGTTGATGACGGGGTTCGCCGAGATCGAGATGTCTCCGTCCATCGTGAAGACGCTCTTGTCGCCGTAGCTGACGGTGATCTTCTGGATGTAGCGGGCCGGGGTGTAGTCGCGCGTCACCTGGTTCATCTGCATGCCCGAGAAGTTCGGGTGGCGGATCATCAGGGTCGCCTGGACGGGCTTGCCCGGCTGCGTCTCGCCGAACTTCATGCGCATGTCGCCCATGCCCTGCATCGCCTCCTCGTCGCTCATGCCCATCGGTGCCGAGCAGCCGCCGGACGCCTTCACGTACTCCGCGGCCTCCTGGAACGTGCCGTCCTTCATCTTCGCGACGGCGTGGACGTCGGTGTAGTTGTTGACGCGCACGCGGAGCTTGAGCTCGCTGGGGTCGGCCGCCGGGCCGAAGACGAAGTGGGCGGCGTACGGCGTCGGGTTGTCGTCGATGATGAGCGACAGCTCCGCGACGTTGTCCTTGTCGGGCACGGTCAGGGTGATCGGCACCAGGGAGGCGTCATCCGCCCGCTTCGGGGCGTCGATCCTCACCGCCTTGCCCCCGGACTGGATCTTGGCGTCGCCGAAGATCTGCTGCTTGATCTCGCCCCAGCGCTCGGCGCGTTGGTTGTCGGAGTCGCCCGCCGCGGCATGGGCCGATCCGGCGGCAAGCAGGATGGGCAGGGTTAGGCCCGTCAGCAGGGCGGTCGTCCGGCGCGATGATGCCATGGCGTTTGCTCCTCCGTTGTCGTCATGCCTGCCGTTCGCAGGTCCGATTGAGGAGACGGTAGCCACAATCCGGCCGGGCGTCGGTGACCTGGGTCACGCAAGTCGGCAGCCGCTCACGATTCCCTCGGGAACAGCGGCGGGTTCAGGAGGGAGGTCGCCTCGCAAGGCAGACGGGGTTCGGACGCCGACGGCGTAGGTCTTCGTGCGTCGAGGTGCCCTGGGACGGCTTGGTTTTGCGTCCCGGTGATCGGCTTATGGGACCTCGCGGGAAATGTTATGCTGGGGAGGCCGAACGAGCCGGTGACCTCAGGTAACACCGGCCTGGAACGGCGGGAGAAACTTCCAAGAACGACCGGGCGGTCATGCATCGCGCCGGCGACAGGCGGACGTCACATATGCCGGACAACCATCAGGTCGAGCGCTGGATCGAGCGCTTCCCCCTCATCAAGGGCTTCTCCGCCGCCCACCTGCAGATCGCGCGCGGCACGGTGCACTTCCCCGTCCTCGAAGCCGGCGCTGTCGCATACGAGCTCGATGGCGCCTGCGCGAACTACCTCATGTGCATCGACGGTCGGACCCGTGTGTTCCGCATGTCGGAGGGCGGGCGCGAGGTGCTGATCTACAAGGTCGGCGCGGGCGGGACATGCGTGCTCACCACCCAGTGCCTGTTGGCCGGCGGGGGCTTCCCTGCCGAGAGCATCGCGGAGGAGCGCACCGAACTGGCGGCGATCCCGGCCTCGACGTTCCAGCAGTTGATGGCGGAGAGCCCGGAGTTTCGAAGCTTCGTCCTCGATGACTATTCCAGGCTCATGGCGAGCATGTTCACGCTGATCGAGGAGGTGGCTTTCGCGCCGCTGGAGCAAAGGCTCGCGCGCCGGCTCCTCACGGAGGCCGGCCCCGACGGCGTCGTCCACAAGACCCACCAGCAACTCGCCGCCGACGTGGGCAGCGTCCGCGAGGTCGTCAGCCGCATCCTGGCGCAATGGGCCGAGGCCGGTCTCGTGATCCTGCGGCGCGGTCAGGTCGAGATCGCTGACCGCGCGGCCCTGGCCTCCAACCGCCTGCATTAGTCGACGGGGTCCGGTTCTCCGAGCACCACCAGGGAACGGTGGAACGGACCCCGTCGACGAGACGGTCACTTCTGAGGAGCGGCAACGCTTGCCGCGACGAATTGCAGGAGCATCACGGTACCGCCGCATGCTTAGCCACATACTGCCAGTACAGCTTGGTACCCATCGGCCAGGGCGACGACCGACACGAGGCGCTTGGCACCCTGGCTGGGCATCCGCGCGTCATCCGGCCCGGCGGGCGTAGCGTCCCTCGTCGCGAGGCTCGAAGTAGCGCCCGAACGACACCCGCACGTCCATCTTCTTCTTGAGGGTCCCGGGGGTAAGCGGCTCCTTGTGCAAGGTGGCGCCGCGGAGCGTCACAGCTCTGAGCTCCGGCAGGATCTCGGTAGGCGTCAGGGGTCCCCGCTCGACGAGCACCTCGGCTATCTCCTGCATGACGCGGTCCCAGAACTCCTCGGCCCGGAAGCGGTCGAGCTGGTACTCGACCTTCTGGAGACGGGCGAGGACGCGGGACGTCTCCGTCTCGGCGGCCCCCGCCCGGGCGACGAGCGCGGCGTTCTCGGCCTGGAGCGTCTCGATCATCCCGAGCAGGTGCTCGCGGTCGTGCTTGTCGTCGGTCGCCATGGCCGCGGCGGCCTCCCGCTCGCGGGAGAAGGCCTGGGTGGCCTCGCGCTTGGCCTGCTTCCAGAGGTCCATGGCCAGCGCCTGGCCGGCGGCCTTCATCGCCTTCGACATGTCGGTGGGTTCGAGCTTCGGGTCGTAGCCGCGCTTCTTTCGCCAGGCGCGCAGGTGCTTGCAGACCTCACGCGGCGAGCCGCCGTTTGGGAGGTTCTCGCGCATCTTGCGCAGGCTGGGCCGCTCGCCCCTGGCGAGCAGGGCGTCGGCGACGTGGAAGACGAGGGACTCGGACGGCATGGGCGCTCCCGGGTGAGCGGGGAGCATGCCCGGTCCGGGTTAAGCGGAGGCTTCGGGAGGGCCCCGCGGGAGCGTGAAAACGCGACTCCGCGGGAGGGTATCGGATAGCGCTACCCGATACCCCCTCGCGCACGAGCGAATTCGGCGTCCTCGGGTGCCGGGGCATCCCGGCGCGTCGCTGATGATCGTACCTACGGGCGGGCCTTTCGGCCCTGATGGAGGTACGATTTGCGGGCGGCCCTCGGAGCGCGTGACGGATGGGCCGGGTCGGGGAACGACTGCGTGACCCGGCGTGCATCCGGCGGCCCGGCGGACCGGGTCACCAAGCCGGCTCCGCCGGGAGCGAGGAGTCGCGCGTCGCCCGCCACGCCTCGAAATACGGTTCCAGTTCGCCCGGCAGGGACGCGGCGAACTCCTCTCCGAGCGGGTACTGGGGCATCCTGTCGGCCACCGCCGTCAGCAGGGCGGTACCCTGCTTGGCGTCCTTGGGACGCTTGAGCGGGTTGCGCTTGGGCTGCTCGGCCATCCAGAGTTTCTGCAGCGCGAACCAGCGCGGGTCCGGGGCGACGATGCGCGCCGGCGAGCCGTCGAGGCCGACCACGACCCGGGTGACCCGCGTGCCCGGCAGCAGCCATTCCTGTTCGTCGAGGGGGACCGGCTTGGGTTGGTCCAGGCGGTGGATGCCGGCGGTCCGTGACGGGGCGGCGAGGAACTCGACCTCGTAGGCCGATGCGTTCCGGGCCTGGAAGGTCTTCTCGGTGTTGACGGTGTAGGTGTCGTCGACCGCCTTGAGCATGGGCCAGATGACGCTCGCCTGCGTCGCCTCGCCGGTCCATGCCATGTCGAAGTCGTCGGTCTGGTCGGGGGCGTCGATGGCGCCGCCGGCCTCCAGGGCGTAGGCCGGCATCGCGTTCGTGCCTACGACCAGGAGATGGGAGCCGAGCAGTCGGCGGAGATCGGCCTCGCGCAGGATCGCGGCGGCCTTGGAGGCGACCTGGGGCAGGCGCAGGGCCCGGTACATGCTGCACGTCTCGGCGAGGGTGGCCCGGCTCCGGGCCAGCCGCTCCTCGCAGGCTTCCTTCGCCTCGACGTAGGACCGGTAGGTGGCCTCGGTCCCCTCGTCCCGCCGCCCGAGGCTCTTGGCGTTGCCCTTCCGGTCCAGCGCCTCGTAGAGGTATTCCTTGCCGTCCCGCGTCGCCCACCTCATGCCGTAGGGCAAGGCGGCCTTCGCGCGGGCCGCGTCCAGCCAATTCTCGTAGTGGGGTTCGAGGTTCGCCGCGCAGCGGAGCTGCTCGTCCGAGAAGGCTGCCATCGTCGCGCTTGTCATTCAAAATCCGAATTTTGCCAAAATGAATGACAAACTGTTCGATTGCAACGGCTTGAGTGGTCAGAGGATAGCCGATTGCCGGTCCGGTGCCCCGATTGCGCCCGTCGTAGGCCGCAAGGCGGAGGTCCGGGGTCGGCCATGGCGGCGGTCGCCGACCAGCCGCCGCGCCAGCACGCCGATCCCGTGGCGGACGGCCGATCCCGGCCGCCTCCCGAGAACATCGGTGCGACGCCCACGTCGTGCGCGAGAGCCTCGACCGTCGCGGCCGACGCCCACCGCCCAGGGCGGACGTGGGGACGCGGGTCCGAAGACCTGGACGGAGCGGAACAAAACGGGGCCATAAGACTTGAGTCCCGAACTTGGCCGCCGCGTTCGAGGGGGCTGCCGTGACCGCGAAACCAGCGAAGAGGACCGCGAAGGCGAAGCCGCCCGCCACCGGGGCGAAGCCGACCGCACGCGCCTCTGCGCACACGAAGGCCACGGCGCCGAAGCCCAGGAAGGCGACGGTGCGGATCTTCGTCTCCTACTGCCACGCGAACACCGTCCAGCAGGCGAAGCTCCAGGTTCACCTGGCCCAGTTGCGGCGGGACGAGGTCGAGATCTGGTTCGACGGCGAGATGGAAGCCGGCGACAAGCTGAACACCGAGATCTCGCGCAAGCTGCGTGCGGCGGATGTCTTCGTCGCGCTGATGAGCCCGGAATACATTGCCAGCCACTGGTGCCAGATGGAGTATCGGCGGGCCATGGGCCGGCGGGCCAGGGGTTCCATGCGGGTGGTGGTCGTCATCGTCCGACCGTGCGCTTGGAAGGATACCGGGGCATCCGACCTCAAGGTGCTTCCGCGCGATGGGAAGGCCGTGAGCGACTGGCGGTCGATGGACCACGCCTTCGCCAACGTGGCCGAGGGCATCAAGGGCGCCGTCAAGGCCGTGCGAGCCGCGCTTCCGGAGGCGGTCCCCGCCAGACCCGCAAAGGCGACGCCATCCGCCGCGGCGCCCGTGGCCGAGAAGCGGCCCGCCCCCGCCAAGGGCGGCCTGAAGGCCTCGACGAAGGGACGGCCCGCCGCGCGGGCGGTCCAGGTCAAGCGGCCGGCGCGGGGCCGCGCGGCGGGGTAGGAACGGATCGGGGGCCGGCCGCGACGGTCGGGTGGGGCATGCCGAAGAACATCGTCGTCTTCTCGGACGGCACGGGGCAGGAAGGCGGGCTTCGCGAGGAGCAGCGGCTGAGCAACGTGTACAAGCTCTACCGCGTCTGCCGGGTCGGGCCGGACAGCGGGATCGATCCGCGCGATCAGGTCGCCTTCTACGACGCGGGTCTCGGGACGGACGCGGGCGCGAGGGGGTTCACAGGCGCGTACCGCCGGCTGCTGAAGCTGCTGTCCTCGGTGACGGGCCTGGGCATCACCAGGAATATCGCCGATTGCTACGAGTTCATCATCAATCACTACGAGCCGGGGGACCGCATCTTCCTCGTGGGCTTCAGCCGGGGCGCCTATACGGCCCGCTGCGTCGCCAACGTCCTGTTCCTGTGCGGGGTGCCGACGACCACGCCGAAGGGGTTCCTGCCGCGCTTCCGCAAGGCGACCCGGGATATCGCCGACGAGGCGGTGATGAAGGTCTACGAGTACGGGGCAGGCTCGCCGCGGGGCGGCGACTACGAGAAGGACCGGTTCGAGCTCGCGAGGCGGTTCCGGCGGAACTACGGATCGGGCGACGACCTCTCGTCGAACGTGGCGCCCCACTTCATCGGCGTGTTCGACACCGTAGCATCGCTCGGCGCCACCGGACCAAAGTGGTGGGGCATCGCGGCCGGCCTGACGATCCTGGCCGCGCTGGTTGCCGCAGTGCCCGCCGTCCTCTCCGACCTGGCGTTCGGGACCGGCTATTGGCGCCCCTTCGGCGTCAGCCTGGCGCTGATCGGGGCCGTCGTCCTGTGGCGTTGGCTTCCGACAGCGGTCAAGACCATCACCAATTCCCCGGTGAACGGGAAGACGCGCCGGCACATCGCCCAGTGGCGCTCCGGGAACTACGACCAACTCCTCAGCGGCCACGTCGGATATGCCCGGCACGCCCTCGCCATCGACGAGACCCGCGCCGACTTTCCTAGGGTCAAGTGGGGCAGCCGGGACGGCGTACGGAAGAAGGTCGTGGGCGAACCCGATCCGCTCGTCCAGATGTGGTTCGCGGGCAACCACTCCGACATCGGGGGGAGCTATCCCGAGGCCGAAAGCCGGCTCTCGGACATCGCCCTGGACTGGATGGTCGGCCAGGCGACCAAGATCCCCGATCCGCTGATCGTCGACGGGATGGAGCCCGGGAAGCCCGGCACGGGGCGACTGCACCTGCACCCGGCCTTCGACGGCATGCAGCACTGCGAGGTCGCCGGGATGCACGACATCATCGCCGGGCTGTTCCCGGGATGGCTGTCCCGTCGTCTGGGATGGCTTGGCTGGCCGGTGAAGGTCCGCGAGATCCAGGAGGACGCCCTTGTCCATCCGAGCGTTCGGCAGCGTTTCGGGCTGGCTGAGGTGACCCAATGCGCCGGCAGGGGGCCATACAGGCCGCAGGCGCTCGCAGGCCATCACGAGTTCAAGGGCGGCTATCCGGGGGCACAGGCACCGGGCGAATCGCCGACCACGAAGCTCGCATGACCACGGGACGGCCACCGGCACGCCCCGAAGGGTGTAAGCTTGACTGGCCGATTCGGCACCCCCTCGCTCGAACAGCCTGAACGGCCCCCGTGGAATGGCGAAGGTCGACTATCATCGGAATGCCCTACGCATTCTCTTCATCCTGGTGCGGGGCAGCCGGCCCTACACGGGCGAGCCCGTCGAGGGTTACGACCGGGTTTTCCGGGGCGAGACCAAGGTCCAGGCGCTCGATTTCTGGATGCGCTATCCCGACTACCTGGCAGACGAACTGCTGACCCTCTACGAGGCGACGCGGGATCGGGCGCACCTGGACGAGGCGGGGCGGATCTTCGCCGACGAGGAGCCCGACCTGCGCCGCGTGCCGATGCTGCGCCGGTATTTCGGTGCCTACGAGCCGCTCGACACGGTACTCGGCATCCTCAAGCTTCGCGGTCTCGTCCTACCCCGCTCCCGCCAGATGGAGACGGGCAACGACGAGCACGACTTCCTCGTCGGCGAACGGGCGCCCGCGTTGCTGGAGGAGGCGGTGGCCGCCCTTCCGGAGCTCGGGTGGTACGATCGCCGCGTCGACCTCGTGCTGGGCGTCGCCGGGGGCCGCGGGGGCTATGCCCTCAAGGCCTGCCAGCACCGGCAGAAGGAATACCACGACGCGGCGGCCGGCGACCTGATCCCGACCACGGCCGAGCGGGTCAGGAAGCGGCTTGAGCGACTGAGAGGGGATGCTTGATGGCCGACGACGGCAAGCCGACCGACGCGACCACCTTGCTGACGAAGATCGCCGAGAAGGCGGGTCGGAGCGTCGAGGACGTCCGCTCCATCCTCGCGAGGCACGGGGTCGCATACAAGCCGTCCATCGCCGTGCCGAAGCACCTGTGCGTCACGTCCATCGCCTTCACGGGCGAGAAGAGGGGCGAGACGGCGCCCGGGCCGGTGAACTTCGAGTGGCGGGACCTTGCCCCGGGCCTCCGGGCGATCATCAGCGACCGGAATTTCCGGGGAAAGACCACCCTCCTGGGGCTGATGCGTTGGGGCCTGACGGGACGCCGCGGGAAAGGCATCCCCACCGAGTTCGCGGAGACCTTCCATACGCTGACGATGGCCTTCACCCTCGACGGTCAAGCCTACGAGGTCGAGGTCGCCGACGCCGTCGAACAGGTCGGCACGCTCTGGCGCATCGAGGGCGGCAATCGCCACGGGCTGGATACGTTCGCGTCCGACGAGGGCTTCGAAGCCGTGATGTCGGGCTTCTTCATGGGCCAACTGGGGCTCCAGATGCTCGTCACCCACGCCGACCGCGGGGACAAGGGCGTCGACCAGCCCCACGATTGGGTCTGGCTGTCGGGGGCGATGGTGATCGAGCCGGCTCCCGAGAACCTGTTCGGCAGCTACCAGGCGCTCGGCTCGCGCATGATGCAGATGTACCTCGGCGTGCCGTGGACGAACGCTGTCAACGACGTCCAGGCGGCCAAGACCAGGATCGAGATCGAGGCGCGCCAGGCGGCCGCGGAGCTTGAGCGCACGCGGGGGCGCCGCAAGACGAGGATCGAGGAAATCGACGACGAGATTGCCGGCCTGCGCCGCAAGCTGAAGGGACTGCCGAGCGCCGAGGGTCAGCGGGCCGACCTAGCGGAGGCGAACCGCCGGTTCGCGGAGGCTCAGGGTCGCCTTCGTTCGGCGGTGCGCTCCATGGCCGTGGCGTCCGAGGACCGGGAGGCCGCGAAGCACGCCTACGACGCCGCTCGAAGGGACCTGCGCGAGTTCAAGGAAGGCCGGGCGGCCAAGACGGTGTTCCGTTCGTTGGACCCGGTCTGCTGCCCTCGCTGCGACGAGGTGTTCGACGAGGAACGCAAGCAAGCCAACCATCAGGACCACACTTGCGTGGTTTGCGGCACTCTTGAGCAGTCCGAAGGCAACCCGGCCCAGCGCGAGGCTGGTCTGAAGGACGCCGTGGCGGACGCGGAGTCGAGACTGACGTCGCAGGACCGCCGCAAGGCGGCGCTCACGGAGGCCATGGACGCGGCCCGGGCCGACATGCGCGGGGCCGAGGCGACGGCACGGAGCCTCGAAGCGGCCCTCGCCGAACCGTCCTCGGCCTATCCGTTGGAACTGGAACTTGCGAGGATGGAAGCGCGCCGGGAGGAGCTCGGCGTCGACGAGGCGCAGCCTTCGGGCGACGCCGACGATCAGCAGGTTCTCAAGGTCGCCGAGAAGGTGACCCAGGCGGCCTTCAAGCCCCTGCAGGACGAACTGCTCGACGAGGTGTCCGTCCTGATCAAGGACTATGCGGTCCGGTTCGGGGTCGAGAGCCTTGAGGAGGCGAAGCTCCTCGGCAACACGAACCTCAGGATGCGTAAGAACGGCGGAACGGCCTGGTTCGGGACGCAGACCGACGGCGAGAAGGCGCGCCTCAAGATCGCCGCCACCCTCGCCATCATCAAGGTGGCGGAGCGGCGTGGCCTCGGTCGCCATCCCGGGTTGCTGCTGATCGATTCCCCCGGCTCGAACGAGATGGTGGACCGCGACTACTCCAACCTGATCGCCGGACTGGCCGAGGTAGCCCGCGAAATCCCGCACCTGCAGGTGTTTGTGACCGCCGCCAGCAGCGAGACCATCCTGGGGCATGTGCCTCGCGAGCGCCTGCTGTACGCTGAGGGGGACAAGTACCTTTGGTGAGACCGTGCAGGCACTCGACGCCAGGATGGAAGCGGCGCTCTGCGACGGCCGGACGCCCGTGGCCGCGGAGTTTGGCGGTCTAGCCGCGATCCTCGCCTCGGCGGACGGCGTCGCGCGTTCGCACTTCGCGCCCGAGTACATGGCGCTGGTCCTCGACGAGGCCGACCTCGGCGACCCCGACGTCCAGGCCTTCTCGCGCGACGTCGTCGAGCGTCTCGACAGCGACATCGGCATCAACTCGCTCGTCGACATGGTGGCCGAGCGGCCGCCCCTGCCCGAGGCGGTCGAGGCCACCTGGTTCGGGCGCTGGCTCGAACTGGCTCGGGATCGCCAAGCCGCCACGAGCGCGCGGACGGCCGCCTTGCGGGGCGCCCTCCTCACCAAGCGGCAGAGCGCCCGACGTTCCCTCCGCCTGGCGGCGTTCATCGCCGATTGCGTCGTCGACGACGAACCCGCGTTCCTGGCGCACGCCGCGCGGATCGCGGGGCTGCTGCATGCCGAGAGCCCGAACGAGGCGCTCGTCGAGTTCCTCAGAGACCTGCTCGACGTCGCCGGTGCCGCCGACGAGGCGTCGTTCGAACTCGGCATGGAACGGGTTGGACGCGCCCTCCAGGCGGCTTCCGGAGGCGATGTCCTGGCACGACTGCGCGAGGCGCGGGAACGGTTCGACGCCTCCGCAGCAGGCCGGGAGGCGCGGGCCGACGCCCGCGTGCTGTCGCTGGCGGTTGGGTTGCTCGACGACTTCTTCGAGGAACGCGTCGACGGGTGGACGGAACGCCTGGAGGAGCTCCGGCGGGAGGCGTTTGCCTACTCGGCCTATTCGGTACAGGCGGAGGACTTCCTAAACGGAGCCAAGGAGGCGGAGGTCTCGGCCTGGGCCTCGCTGGCGGTCAGGCTCGGGTCGCTCGCCCCCAGCCTCGACGAGCCGGCATGGTGGAACGCGACGCACATCATCGAGAACGAGTTGCTCGCCGTCTACTCGGCGAACCGAACCCTCTTCCGACGGTCGGATGACGGTGGCCTCGATTGGCTGGTCCGTCCTCGGATCGAGGGCTACTACGCCCGGCATCGAGGCCAGCTCTACGCCTTGAGGGGCTGGCTCAAGGCCCGGGGCGCCTCGGAGCTCGGCACGGCCGCGGCGGAGTTGATCGCCAGGACCGATGCGGCCCTGGGCAGGGGGGACGACCCGGACCCTCGTGGGGCGGCGGCCGATGGCCCCACGGTCGCCGCCGTCCTTGAGCAGGGCAAAGAGCCGTACGAGCTCCAAGAGAGGTTCCTCCGGGATGTCATCGCCGACGTGAACTACGTCGAGTTCAAGCAAATAACACCGCCCGTCATGGAGGCGGTTCAGACCGTCCTGCACGCCTTCGAGGGTCTCCCGTATTTCGACAACCCGAACGTCAGGGTTTTCGTGCGGGCGGTCGTGGTCAAGACGCTGCTGTTCCTCAAGAGCCGTATGGACCCGAGTCCTGGCGTCGACCCGACCGTCAGCTACCTCTTCATTCGAGAGGGGGAGCCAAACCCCCTGGAGAAGTTCCTTCAGCAGGACTTCATGCGGTTCTGGCAAACCTCGATGCTCGGCTCGGTGGATGAGGTTCGAGGCATCGCGGCGGGACGGGCCGACGTCATGCACCAATTCGAGGGCATCCGGTTCATCACCGAGATCAAGCGGGAGGAGGAAGATGCGTCGTTTGAGAACCTGATCGCCTCCTACGGGGCGCAGACCACCCTCTACCAGAACACCAACATCCCCATCGGGATACTCCTGGTCCTGGACCTGACAACCCGGGACGGCTTGTCGGAGCACTTTAGGACGCTCTACCGGACGGAGGTCGGCGACCTTCTGCGGAACGGCACAACCCGGGGAGTTCTGGTCGTGAAGGTGCCGGCACGGAGGGTCGATCCGAGTACGGCCACGGCGGAGGCCGTCCGCAGGATCTCCAAGGCGAGGACGGCGGCCAAGCGAGCCGGCAAGCCGGCCGCGAAAGCCAATGCTCCCAAGAAGGGCGGGACGACCACCAAGGTCGCCGCGCCCCGGCCGGCGAACCGCCGCGGACAACGCAAGACCGACGGGACACCCGGCGTCGGCACCTAGTCCGACCGATCAGCGGACAGGTGACGCGTCCTCGGCGGGGTCAACGCCGCATGCGGGCCCTGAACTCCAGCTTCCGGCGGCGCAGGCCGGTCGCCGACTTCATGAGGAACGCGTCGAGCGCGAGGGTCCGCCGCTCCGCCTCGACCTCAAGGAGACCCGCGACCGAGGGCTCGGCCTCGGCGTAGAGCAAAGCCGCGAACCTTGCCCGTACGGTCCTCGACACGACGCCGGCATCGTCTTCCGCGTCCCGCGGCAGGACCGTCCGCTCAGGGATTTCGGCGAAGGAGCGCCAGATGTCGAACGCTGTCCTGTCATCGTCGACCAGGAGCATCCGGCTTGTCTCGGGCGTCACCGGCAGGTACCGGCGCGACCAGAGACGGTCCTCGTCGCCGGGCTCCCACTCAGCGACCACCCGCTCGTAGAAGGCCCTGAACTCCCCGCAATCGTACCTGTCCGGCGCGGTCGCCTCGAAGAACAGCCCGCCCTCGCCGAGGCGGTCGATGTCGCCCGGGGTCGGGTAGGCGCCGAACCGTAGGAACCGCGCGTACCCGGCCTTGTCCCAGGCGTCGCCCTCGGCGGTCAGGCCGGGCTCGCCGACGTAGGTCACCGGATCGAGCGTGAAGACCATCCTCAGACCGCCGCGGCGGTCTGGGTCGGCGATCACGCCAAGACCGACATCCTGGCAGATCGCGCAGTGCGTGCGGCCCAGGGGCGTCAGCTTGGGGCGGGCAAAGAACAGCGCGTTCTCCTCGCCGTCCTCCCATTCGCCCCGGGACACGCTCGCCTCGGCGTGCCCCACCATCCGGGTCAGCAGCGGGACGACCGGCGTGTTGCCGCCATCGTGCATGGAAGCGGTCGGCCCGTGGAAGACCATCTCGCCAGCCTTGTCGTCGAACCCGAGCTCCAGCCGGCGCGCCTCGGGGAAGAACCGGGAAAGCTCGAAACGGCGTCCGGGGTTTGAAAGGTGATCCGCGACCCGGTTGATGTCCCCGGCAAGCTCCGCGTCGGGGTCGAGCTCCGGCTCGGCGCGGAACTGCTCCAGGAAGGCCCCGACCGCCTCGGCCAATTCGGCGAGCAACGCTCCCTCGTCGGCCGCATGCCCTTTCTGGCGGGCGTGGCGCGCGATGGCCTTCACGTGGTCCACGTGGGCGCCGATGCCGGTCGAGAGCCGTTTCGTGACTTCGCCGCCGGCCATCTCCACGTCCGTTAGGTAGAAGCGGCCCGTGGCGCTCGGCTGGCTCGCGCGCCCGGCGCCCACCAGCACCTTCGTTGGCTGTAGTCCGAAGCGCCGCAACATCGACGTCACGGTGCGCGTCGCCGCCAGCGCCTGGTCCCGGGACAGCTTGCGCGGCCCCTTCCAGCCGCTTTTCGGCTTCGTCATCTCGGCGGCCAAGGCCAGCAAGGCGGCCGGGCTGGTGCTCCCCAGGACACGGTCCATCATTGCCTTCACGGTTCCGGCGACATCGTTCGTCATGGTTGGGCTCCTCGCCATTCGATGACAGGGAGCATGCGGCTCGACGCGACCGACCGCATTAAGAATATGCCATAAGCCCGATTGCGCAGATTGGCATAAAGACGACAGCGTGTTTGGCTTAGCGTGGCCTGGAACTGGCCACGCTCTCGGCTGGACCATCACCGCATCGGCCCCAGCGGCCTCATGCGGACCTCTTCATGTCGACCCCAGCCTCGCTCCGAAATCGCCTCACCGCCGTTGCGGTCCGGCTCAACCACCTCGCCGTGGTCGCCTACCCTTGGGTGAGGCGCGCGCGGGGTTGCCTGCGTCTCATTCAAGCCGTCACCGGCCATCCCGACCTGTGGGACCTGGGCCTAGATTGAGGCCCCCGCACGCCCGTGTCCGTCGTGCAAGAGGTATCGAGTGCCGCTACCCGATACCCGCTGCCGGAGTCGCATTCGCCGTAGTCATTCCCCTCGTGGGCACCGTTCAGGTGCCGTGCATCTGTGGATCCCCGAGGTCCAGGCTTGCGTAGGCACCACACTCGCGACAGGGTCGCCGCCCCTCAGGAGTCAACGCCATGAAACCCGCAGACCAGCACCCAACTGACTGACCCCGGAGTGCCGCCGCGTGCCGAGCCTCCGCATTCCGCGAGGCTCCGATGCCCTCCAGAACCCTATTTTCGAGCGACCACCATTTCGGACACCGGGCCCTGGTGGGCGAACGGATGTCCACGCGCCGCCCGTTCGCCTCCATCGAGGAGCACGACGAGACGCTGATCGCGAATTGGAACGCCGCGGTTCGCCCCGAGGACACCGTCTGGCACCTCGGCGACTTCTGCTACCGCTGCAGCGAGGACTACGCCCGCTCCGTGTTCGGCCGCCTAAGAGGCCGCCGCCGTTTCCTCGTGCGCGGCAACCACGACAAGATCGGCGCCCGCCTGCCCTGGGACGATGTCGTCGACGTCGCGCGGGTCGTCGTCCAGCAACCGGACGGCACGCCCCAGGGCGTTTGGCTGAGCCACTACGCCCACCGCGTCTGGCCGCGCATTCACCGCGGCGACCTGCACCTCTACGGGCATTCCCACGGCACGCTGCCGGGCACCGCGGCCAGCACCGACGTCGGCGTCGATTGCTTCGGCTTCCGACCCGTTACCATCGATGAGATCCGGACCCGGCTGGCTGAGAACGCCCAGGCCGCGGCTGGCGTACGGTGAACGCTTTCCGCCAGTTCTGGGCGCAAACGGGACTCCGGCGTGGCGAGGCCCGAGTGTTGCTCCCCCGACCTATACCGGCTTGACGAAGTCGGCTTCGGTTGCCAGTTTGTTCCATCCCTGGGCGGTCGTCCGTCCCATCGCGAGACCTCAGTGTTCCATCTCCTGCGCCTCATACGGATAGCGCCGGCCGCCGGCCGAACCTCGCTTTCCCACCACGCCCTGCAGGGGGCCTGACCGACGTTTGGCGTCCGGCAGCCCCGAGAGAGGCTGCCTTGACCGACGTCATCTCCGACCATTCCGACGCCCGTACCGCATCCGGCCGTACACCTTCCCAATCCTTCACCGCGCCACCGCCCGACACCGAAGATCCCGCCCGCCAAGTCGGAGAGATCTTCCGGCGCCTGAGCGGCTGCCATGCCACCTACGGCGAGACCGGCTTCGCTCGGGTCGTCGCCGCCGTCCTCGTCGCCCTCGGCAGGGCCGCGATGGAGGAGTCCGAGCGGCAAGCCCGCCGCCTGAGGGAGCGGACCGCACCGGCCGGCCCCGGCGTCAGGGTCTCCGCGACGGCCCGCCGGGTCGACTTCGACGGCTGGGACCCCGGCGAACGCGACTGACCCCGCAAGCGGATCATCCGAGGAGCACCTCATGCCCGACAGCTTGAAACCGATACCGCACGCCGCGGGCCATCTTCCGAGCCCGCTGGCCATCCTCTCCCTCACCCCATCCGAGACACCCGCAGGGCCTTGACCGGCGCGCATGGTCGCGCGCGGCGGCCCCATGCCGGAGGCCGCTATGAACTCCAAGAAGACGCCTGCATACACGCTTCACGACCTCGCCCGGCGCACTGCCCGCGCAGCCGATGAAAAGGGCTACCTCGACCTCGGCGCGGCACCGTTCGAGCCTGCCTCGCCCGAGGAGACCCATGCCGCATTCCTCGACGAGAACACCGTCCCCCGGATGCTCGCCACCGCGATGCTGGTGGAGGCTCTGTCCGAGCGCGAACAGGCCGCCATCGGCGTCCGTAACGGCCTCGCCGTCGTGGTCGAAGTCGCCCATCCCGAGATGGTCGCGCCGGTCGCCGATGCCCTCCGCACCGCGGGCACCTTCTCCGAAATCCTACAGCGCTCGGGCAGCAACAGGTCGCAAGATCGCGCTGATTTCGGTTGCGACAAGGTCGCCAACCTGCTCGGGGCCGGCGCCAATGTGGCCGGCGTCTCCCCGTCGCCCACGCGCTACCTGCCCTCGACCCTGACAGCGGCCGCCGACATGCACCTGACCCTCGGCGCTCCCACGCCCAGGGCAGTCAGGTCGATCATCGGGCTCGTCACTGGACGTCAGCCCCGGAAGCTGCCGCCGCTCGCCGGCCTGACCTTCCTCGACGTCTGCGCCGCCATTCGCCGCAACTCCTCGGCCGCGACCTGCGCGAAGCGGCTCGCTGCCATGGCCGCCGCCAAGCTGGCCGTAGTCGCCACGAACGACGCCCCGCCGCTGGAGCAAATGCACGGGCTTGGCGAGGCCAAGGAGTGGGGGCTGGCCCTGGCCGCCGCGGTCGAGGAATGGCGCTCCGGGAGGCCCTGGGAGAGCCTGCCCGACAAGTCCGTAGTAATCGGTGGCCCCCCGGGGACCGGCAAGACCAGCTTCTGCGTAAGCCTTGCCAAGAGTCTGAAGCTACCCCTTCACATCACCAGTGCTTCAGCGTGGTTCAGCGCCAACGGCGGGTACCTCGGAGACGTGATCGCAGCCATCAACTCGGCGTTCACGAACGCCTCCGCCAACGGGCCCGCGGTCCTGTTCATCGACGAGCTCGATGCCGTACCGAACCGGGATACCCTGGATAGCCGGCACCAAAGTTTTTGGACCCCCGCGGTGACGGCCCTGCTGCTGGCCCTGGACTCCGCGGCGTCGAGCAGCGCCAACCTCGTCGTGGTCGGAGCGACGAACTATCCTGACCGTCTGGACTCGGCACTCGTCCGTCCCGGCCGCCTGAACCGCGTCCTGAACATTCGCATGCCGGATGCCGACGCCATCGTCGGGATTCTTCGGCAGCACCTGGGCAACGCGCTCCCGGAAGCTGACCTGACCCCTTTCGGCATCCTCGGGGGCGGTGCCAGCGGTGCGGACATCGCCGGTTGGGCCAGGGCCGCCAAGGCGGCGGCCCGCTCCGCCGGCCGCGCGGTCGCGATGGACGACGTCGTCCGCCAGGTCTGCCCGCCCGAGACGCGCCCGCCTGAGACCGTCCGGGCCATCGCACGCCACGAGGCGAGCCACGCCGTTCTCGGGGTGGTGACCGCCACGGGCGAGCTTGAGGTCGTGACCGTCGTCGAGCGCGGCTCGTTCGCCGGCTGCACGAACGTGCGCCTGCAAAACCCCGCCATGATGACCTCCGCGCAGGTGGACGCCCTGGCGGTGACCCAACTCGCCGGCAGGGCGGCCGACGAGATCTGGGGCGAGCCGACCTGCGGCGCCGGCGGCGAGCGGTGGAGCGACCTCGCCGTCGCCACCGAACTCCTCGCAACGAAGGCCGCTTCCTGGGGGCTCTCGGGCTCCATCCTGTACCGAGGTGACCGGGCGGAGGCGCAGGCCCTGATCCGCGCCGACGGCAAGTTCAGGGAGGGGGTCGAGCGCGACCTGAACCGCCTCTACGCCCGGGCCCTCCGCCTCGTCCGCGAAAACAGGGACCGCATCGAGCGCGTCACCGACCTGCTGGTCGAGCGCCGCGTGCTCGGCGGGGCGGAGGTGAGCGCGATCATCGCGGACACCCCGCCCACGCCCGTTCACGGGGTCGAGGACACGGCGGGAGGTCTCCATGCCTGAGGACGTCGACGCCCGCATCGCCGAGGTCGTCATGGGTCTGGTGCGCCTGTCCCGCCTCCTGCCGCCCGACGACATGGACAGCCTGCTCGGTGCCGTCGCCGTCGAGGTCGAGACCGGGATGGAACTCGTCGAGGAACGCCGTCTCAGCCGCCGGGGAGACGGCAACGTCGTGGCCTTCCCCGGACCCCGGGGGCCGTGAGCGGAGCCCGGGGTCCGCACCGCGTTGTCCACAGGCTTGTCGGGCCAATCCATGCGGCCAGGGGCTTTTTAATCTGTCCTCAGCCTGGGCGGTGGCATCGTGCCTTCGCCGCCCCAACATCGATCCATCGGCCAGCACGTGGCCCAACCGGAGGAGAGCAAGCATGCCCTGCATATTAGCCCGCTCCTTCCGGTCCGGCGGCGCCCGAATAGCGGCGGTCTTACCCTACCGGAACTGACCTCGGAGCGTCCTACGGGCGCCCGAACCTTCGTGATGACCCGAAGGCCCGCCCCGTGACGGGGCGCGGTGTCTCGCTCTCTTCCTGGCAGGTGACCTCGATGTTCAATCGCCACTCCATCCTCGCCGACCTCTGCGCCGGTCGCCCGACCCTGTTCTCGGCCCCGGCCCTCGTCGCCCCCAAAGGGTGACAGGCTAGTCCCGGCCAAAGGGGGACACGGGAACAGTCGCGCAAGCGGCTCCCGATCTCGTCGGCATCGACTATTCCTGGACCGAGCCCGCAAGGAAGCCCCGTTCGCGCAAGCACGGGCCCTCGGCCGGGAACCTGCCCGATCCGGTCCGGCGCCGGACCCACGGTTTCGACAGCGAGTCCGAGCGCACCGTCATCACGGTCCTCGCCTCGTTCTCGACGGTCCGGGCGATCCGCGAGCAGGTGAAGGCCGAATACCGGCGGGACGGCGTCAAGCACGTCTACTTCATCGACGTCGTCGTCGAGCACCGCTGCGGCCATCGCAAGGCTTACGCGGTCAAGGACACGGCGAAGGCGGCGCTGGAGGACGACACCGCAGGCAAGCTGCGGCTCATCTGCGAGCAGGACACTGCCGGGCTCGCCGATGACTACAGGCTGGTGACCTTCGCGGGGCTCGACCCGGCGGCGGTCGAGAACGCCAGCCTGATCGCACGCTGCGGCGCGGAGCAGGACCGCGAGGCCTGGGAGGGGGACCGCGCGATCCTCCCGGGGCTGCCGGGCACCGTCACCGCCGCCGGCCTCGGCGAGGCGTCGGGATACGGCGTCCGGGGAATGCGGGCGGCCTTCGCCCTCATCCCGGCCGGGCTCCTCAGGAACCCGCCCGGCGAGCGCCTCCACATGCATACGCCGCTAACCAACGGATCAAGCCTGCTGAGCGCTAACCACGCCGCTTAACAGCCCCTGCAGAGCGTGCCGGGAGGATGTCCTTTACAGGACCCCTCCCGGTGCTTGGAGAGAAGAGACCAATACATGGCTAACAAGCGCCTCTACCTCACGCTCAACGACCGCGTCCGGCGGAACGGCGAGTGCTACAGGCCCGCCGAGCGTCTCGAACAGGCCTGGGTGCTGATGCATGTCGTCGACGGCGCCATGCTCGTCGACGACGACGACTCGTGGCACCTGACCGACAAGCGCCAGCAGGAACTTCGGGATGCGAGGATCATCGCCGTCGACGAGAATTACTTTTCGGCTGCCGGGAGGGACCTCGCCGCGCGCGACGACGACCTGCTCCTGCACGATCTGACCGACGCCGAACTGCGGACCATTGCCTGGAAGGTCGAATGGTGCACGCGCTGGAACCGGGCCCGCGCCGGCCTCGACGGACGCGACCGGAAGCCGGTCCTCACGCAGAAGGGTCTCGCGGCCTTCATCGAGGACGAGCGCGAGGCCATGCATCGCTGGTATCTCGGCAGGTACCGGATGCCGCGTCCCCCCGGGCGCGACATCGTAGGGTTCGAACGCAAGACCTACGACTACCCGGGTCCGTCGACCCTGAGGGAATGGCTCGCCGAGTACGAGGACGCGGAGTTCCGTTCGAGCGCCTTCAAGCCGGGCTACGGCCGGTGCGGGAACAGGAGGCAGCTCGACGCCCGGGTCCTGGAGATCATCGAGCGGCGCGTCGAAGGGTACGTAAGCCGCGCGGACATCTCCAAGGATCAAGTCTTCATGGATGTCGATGCCGCCGTCCGGAAGCTCAACGTTGAGCTTCCGGACGGAGCGAAGCTGTCCGTGAACGAGCGCGCCGTCCGGCGCCGCATCAACAAGCTGCCGCCGCTCATCGTGGATGCAGGCCGGCTCGGGAAGGAGGTCGCTGGACGCAAGTACACGCCGACCGGCGAGGGGCTGCGGACCTACGACGGGCTTGAGGTGATCGAGCGGATGGGCCGCGTCGAGATGGACGACTGGGAGATGGACCTCTTCGCCATCCTCAACGACGCGGAAGTCTACGATAAGCTGACCCCGGAGGCGCGCGACATCGCGAGGAAGATCGACGCCAAGGTCCGTTGCACCGTCACGGCCGGCATCGACGTCGTCACGCGCTGCATCGTCGCCCTGAACGTCACGCCCGGCAAGCCGTCCACGATGGGTTCCCGGCGTGCCCTCCACTCGATGTTCATCGACAAGTCCGGCTGGGCCAGGCTCGCGAAGGCTACGTCCGGATGGCCGATGACGGCGACGCCGCGCGAGATCGCCACCGACGGCGGCCCCGCCTTCGAGGGCGAGTTCCGCGATGCCGTGGGGCGCTGCGTCATCACCCACCGCTACCCCGGCGGCAACCCCACCTCGCGCGGGCACATCGAGTCGTTCTTCCGGACCTTCAAGCGGTTCTGCCAAATGTTCACGGGCCAGGCCTTCGCCAACGTGGTCAAGCGCGGCGACTACGAGGCCGAGGAGATGGCTAGCGTCATGGCCCACGAGGTCGAGCTCCTGCTCGTCCGCTTCATCGTCGACGACTACCACCGGCGGCCCCATTCGGGCCTCGGCGGCATGAGCCCGCTTTCGGTCTGGGAACGGTCGTCCAACGACCTTCTGCCGCCGCCGGACGAGGTGCAAAGGCACGTGGCTTTCGGCATCCGCAAGCGCAACCTGCGCATCCGGGCGCCGGGCATCACGTTCATGCACGTGCCCTACAAGCATCCGAAGATGGGCCTCCTGCACGGCGCGGTAGGGCGTCGGGAGCTGACCGGCGTCATCAATCCCAACGACCTGGGCACCATCCTGGTGCTGGTGCCGGAGGAAGCTAGGCGCACCATCGGCGCCGCGGGCGACTTCATGGAGTTCAAGGCGGAAAAGTTCCGCGGCGTGCCGCTGACGAGGCTTGAGCATTACAACGACGAGCTCAAGCGGTTCGCCGCCGAGGAGGCCGCCGCCGGGCGCAGTGTCAGGTACGCGGCGCGGCAATTCATCATGCGGGCGGCCGAGGAGGCCCGCATCCGGGCCGGCGTCCCGTCTGACATCCTGACGAACGAGCAGCAACTCGCTGTCCTGGACCGGGTGGAGCGGGCCAGCGAGCGGTCCTGCGTCCCCCGGCCCAAGCCCGAGGGGGCGCCGATGTCCGCCGCGGACGAGCCCGACACCCTGGGCGTGTCCATCGCGAGGAAGCCCGGCTCGGGTCGGGTCGCCGATCCGGCCAAGCCGGCCAACCGCAAGTCCGTCAACCGCTACCGCGACGAGGAACGCTGATGACCACGCAACTCGATGCCATCGCCGAACCTGCCATGAACGAGGACGACTACTTCCGAGGCGTCAGCGCCGGCATGCCCGAGAGCAGCCAGCGCGTGATCGACGGCCTTGCGAAGGTGAAGTCGGTCTACGTGAAGTGCGACCGCGACAACGCCCTCCTAACGGGGTTCAACCGCTACCTGGAGCGCTACGTCGCCACGCGTCGGCTTCCGCGGCAGGAGGCTGAGTGCTTCTTCCTCGTCGGGGAGAGCGGCGCCGGCAAGACGGCCGCCATCGGGCGCTTGCTGCGCGAGCACGCGGCGCTGCGGCCCGTCGAAACGCCCTACGGGCTCAAGCCGCGCTACGTCTCGATCAAGCTCAAGGGCTACAGCCACCCCCGTCTTGTCGGAACCCAGATCATCCGGGAGGCCGGATATGGGATGGTCGGGAAGATGGGGCGCGGCGAAGCCTGGGACAGGATGGCCGGCATCCTGCAATCCCAAGGGGTGTTCCTCGTCCACATCGACGAGGCCCAGCACCTGCTGAAGAGGAACGCGTCGCAAGGCGAACGCGAGGAGCTTGCGAACGCCATCAAGGGCGTGGCCATCGATACGAAGTGGCCGGTCACGTTCGTCTTCTCCGGCCTGCCCGAGGTCTTGGGGCTGCCCGTCGGCGACCAGCAAGTCGAGCGCCGAGGCAACTTCATCGGTTTCGCCGACGTGGCGATCAACGACGAGAGGGACCTCGTCCTCGCCATCCTCTCCCAGATGGGCGAGCCGGTCGGCATCGGGTCGGATCACCTGAAGGATACGGACCTGCCCGAGCGGCTCGCCTTCGCTGCACGGTACCGCTACGCCCGCATCTGCCAGCTCGTCGAAGGAGCCCTGCAGGAGGCGCTCCACTGGCAGAGGACGAAGCTGACGCCGGGTCACTTCGCCGTCGCCTTCGAGCGTCGTTCCCTCGTCTACGGCAACGACGACAAGAACCCGTTCCTCGCCGTGCACTGGCGCGACTTGCGACAGGATTCGTTTCTGACCATCGACGATGCGCCGGCGCAATCGTCGTGACCGGCGCCGCGGACATCGAGCTGTCCGAGGACAGGTTCCTCAACCTCGGGCACCCCTTGCAGCCGAGGGAGCCGGCCATGGGCTACGCCGCCCGACTCGCCGCCCTCAACGGCGTGGACCTGCGCACCTTTCTCAGGGACATGCGGATCGACCTCGATGCCCTCGGGCGCGGGGACGACCACGCGCTGGACGCCCTGGCCCGCCTGCGCCGGCCGGCCCCGGCGAGCCGGGCCGACCTCGGTCGGCAGACGCCGTCGCACGCCGTCGGCGACAAGGTCGTCACCGTCGGAGGGAACAGGTTCCAGCCCGGAACGGTCCTGAACTCCGCGACGCGGGTCTGCCCGCACTGCGTCGCCGAGGATCTCGCCCTGTTCGAAGGCCCGGTGAGGGCGCGACCGTGGTTGAGGCTCGAATGGATGCTGGAACCGGTGAGGGTCTGCAGCCGTCACGGAACGGTCCTGCTGCATGTGGACGCCGACGAGACCCTCCGTGCCGGACATGACTTCTCGTCGACGCTGGAACGGCAAGTGCTCCCCGTGCTGGACCGGCTCAGAGCCGAGGCCGTGCCGGCCTCCGGAACGGCTTTCCCGGCTTGGTTCGTCGCCCGGCTCAACGGGGTGCGCGACCCGGGCAACTGGCTCGATGACGTTTCCCTGCACGCCGGCTCGGCCTTCTGCGAAGGGCTCGGGATCTCCGTCCTGCACGGTTCGGGCAAGCACCCGTCGGATATGGGTATGGAGGATCTCGCGCGGGCCGCGGAGGAGGGCTACCGGATCGCCTCGAAGGGGGCGTCGGCGGTCGGGGTCGTTCTGGACGACATCGTCGGACGGCAGCGCTTCGGCAAGCGCGGCTCGGTCGGCCACGAGAAGGTCTACGGACGTGTCCATGCGGTGCTGCGGGCGAATCTGAAGGACCTCAATTTTGATAAATTCCGCCACGCCCTGCGGGAGCACGCCTTCGCGAAGCTTCCGATCAGCCCGGGGACCGCATTCCTCGGGGTGCGCCTTGGCGAGCGGCGCGTGCACAGTCAGAGAAGCGCCGCGTTCTTGTCTGGCCGTTCGGACGCTGGGCTTCTCCGCTTGGTCGGCACCGAGCCGCAAGAGGATGGGCGGCGGCTCTGGATCGCCGTCGAGAAGTTCGGCACGATTGTCGCGAACGTGGAGGACCACCTCACCGCCAAGGACGTCGCCGCCAGAACCGGCTTCTCGGTCAAGCAGGTCGGACACCTTGAGGAGGCGGGATTGCTGACGGTCCTGCCCGAGGTTGAGCGGAACGCGGGCTCGAAGCGCCGCTTCCTCCGTCCGGACATCGATGCCTTCATGGCGAGGCTGTTCCGCAACGCCGTGCCCGTGGCGAACCCTTCCGAGCCGAGGATGACAATCGAGCGGGCGGCGCCCGGCCTCCGGGTCGGCACCGTCGAGATACTGAACCTCATCCTCGACGACCGGCTTGCCTGGGTGGGCCGCCATACGACCGGCGAACCGTACGACGACCTCCTGATCGACCGGGACGAGGTACTCAGGGTCCTCCAGGGCGCGGGCTCCGCCGACGACGTCACCGAGCCTGAGGCGGCCGCCATCCTGGCCGGCGTGGACCCGCGGAACCTGTGGCGCCTGGTCAAGGCAGGGTTGCTGGCATGGTCGCCCGGATACCGCCCGCGCGATCCGCGCTCGGTCAGGGCGTTCACCAGGGCGAGCGTCGAGGCGTTCGCCGCCGAGTACGCCACCCTCAAGGAGGTTGCCGCCTCCGCGGGGCTCGCTCCGTACCAGGCGATGCGCCGGCTTCAGGAAGCCGGCGTCAGGGATGCGGCGAGCTACGACCAGGTTCGGATGAAGCTGTACAGGCGCCGCGACCTGGCGGTCTGCCCAATGACCGCCGACGCCGCCTGAACCAGCGCTGGCGGTCATTGCATCCCGGGCGCCGGCAAGGAGGCAAGATCGAACTCCGCCGACGGGTCGTACGACACTTGGATGATGCCGAACGCCATGGCGGCGCAGCACATGCGGCAGGCGTCGTACCGGGTCTGGAACGCGGCTGCGGACCAAGCGTCGGCCGTGACGGGACCGTCGCCGGAGATCTCTGCGCGGAGGATGTCGAGCTCCCGCCGGATGTGTGTCGCGTTGAATTCGACATGCGGGACGCGGGCCGCAAAGCTTTCGAGCATTCCCGGGTCGACCGGGATCTCGTGCTCGTCAAACCGGAACCAGCGCAGCCCCGTCGCTGGGTTCGGCGGCGGGACGGTTTCGCGCTGCGCGCAGATCGACATCATCTCGACCACGCTCTCGATAGCCTCCGTCCGCGTTGCAACGGGCTCAGGGGTGCCAACGATGGTGGGTACGCCGGCCGGCAGGCCCTTAAACTCAAGGTCGGCATGCCAGCCTTCGCCGACCTTGTAGAGGTGGACGCCGGCCGCCTTTGAGAGATGCCAATAAGCCTCGGCGGCTGCGAAAACGTTGCTCCGGGCCTCGACCTGCACGCTGCTCACGTCTACGAGCTGGCCCTTCAACTGCCTGAGCAGGGATGCCGCCTTGGCCCGGTTCTGCGGATTGCTGTGCTTGTAACCCATGGCGATCCCTCGTCCCGCCGCTTGCGACAGCGCTGGTCGGTCGAGGAATCTTCGGTCTCCGGCTCGCAACCCACAAACCGCCGAGGGGCATCGCACGTGAGGTTGCGTGCCCGCTGAAAAATCGTGCGGATCTTTGGTGCTATAGGCAGGTAACTATGGTGCTCGGACCGCCGGCACTTCTAGGGGCTCAAAGCGGATCAATGGGTCGGCTATCAGAACCGAGACGCCTCCGCAAAGAAAGAGCCCGCCGCGGTCCCCCGCGGCGGGCTCTTTCATATTCTGGGATCGAGACCGAAAAACTTAGTCGCAGTTCTCCTTGGTGACCGTCTTGCGGTCGCCCATGTCGTTTTCTTTCGTCACCGTCTTGCTGGAGCAGCCGTCCGAATGCTCGCGCCGCTCGACGGTGGTCGAGGCGCTGCTGGGCGAGCGATCCACCACGACCCGATCCGGCGCGTCGCGCTCGATCACGGTGGTCTGGGCCATGGCGCCCGAGGCCCCGGCGAGCGTCAGGAAGGCGGCGGCGAGAAGGGATTTGCGCATGACAATCCTCCGATTGGGATAAATCTGCGCCTGTAACGGCGAGCGAACCTGAACCGTTCCAGCGAACATGAGGTCGGAATTCGCTTCGCCGCCCGGTTCATCAAAGATGCGCGATGAGAAGTTGCAGGCCGGGGTTCGGTCCGAATTTTCACGCGTTCCCCCGGTTCGCGCCCTCAGACTTTCTAAGACGCGAGGCTTTTCATGAAAGCCGCACCGATTCGCTACCACGACGGTATCGAGACGCTGAGCCCCGACGAGAACGCGATCACCGCGGCGCACCGGCCGCTGGGCTCGCTGATGCGGGCGCGGCCGAAGACCCATCAGGCGCGCTCTCGCTTATCGCCGCGAGCGCAACCACGTGCCGGAGGGAGAGCCTGCCTCGATCGACAATGTGCCGGCCTGATGAGTTCAACAGTTTCGTGAAGGACCCCGGCCGCCTGCGCCGGGGTTGCGCTGGCAATCCCGCCCGATCGTCGGCCCAAGGTTGTTCGACCATGACCAGATCCCTGACCGCCCTTGCCGTGGCACTCCTCACGGGCACGATGGCGAGCCCGCTCCCGGCAGCAAGACAGTCGCTTACTCGGCTCGGTCCAAAATACCGGTCAGGTCACACTTCCTGGCTGATCCTCTCAATCCGCCCGGTCCAAAGCTAGCCGGTAAGGTTAACAGACCAAATTATAAACTAATACGACATGTCTTTAGGTTGCAATTTCGATTGTATTTTGTAAAATTCAAGTTAAAATTCTATGGTCTTCCGCGTCTCGCATTCTAATGAAAACCATCTGAAAAAATATTTGTATCAAACGAGGAATTTTTTTCAACTTACCCCAAAAGCCGGCTCCTTCGCTGCGCCACAACAGCACCTCAGACGGTAGGTGACCGCATCGTGCAGCCAACCTGTAGAATTTTACCGCTGCGTCCTTTCTATTGGTTGCTATGAAGCTGCTTGCAATAATGTAGTAAGCTGGGCTATACCCAGCGTTTCCATCTCCGATTTGCATGTCATGTATGTCATCGGGCGAATCGCCCCACAGTATTTTTGCTTTACCATGATGAAAGCGGGCTAATAGCGGAGAGGTTTTCTCTGCAGACTGGAAATAATGCTCTGCCTTCAGTCTATCATAAGGCAAATATCCACCCTTGACATACTCCCACGCCACAGAAATTTGGGCATGAAAGTCTCCTTGCTCGGCCAGAGTGACGTAATGCCGGATCCATTTATCTTGTTCCGTCATATCTAACCTACCATTTGAGAAGTCTACGGCTTTGGCGGTGGCGGTCCATTTGGCGGATCAGGCGGTCCTAGAGGCTTTGGCTTAGTCGGTACTGGTCGAGTTATTGGAGGGATGGTCGGGCGCCTTGGTGGTTTTATGTTCGGATCACCCGTGTATATTCTCCAAATTGCCACGCATGCCTCAAGGAACTTGGCAGCATTATTCCAACTAAAACTCAATCCTTCATAATCGGTGTACATCAAGGGAGACTGCCCAGTATAGCTGTAGTACCCTCCGACGTCTTTGTCTACTTCTGCATAATTTTTATAAGGGACGTAATTGTATCTTCTGCCGGCACTCTGCAACGAATCTTCTGTATATCCGCTCGTCTCGACCGGTGTGATTTGTAGTCTCGGTCCTTGGTTGAGTCCCAATGCCGAGCGCAGGAGGGCAAAGCCGCGCTCACCAAGGTCGCCAGCTTCGAGCATCAGGTCACCGGCATCACGGTGGCCCGCGACGGGCGCATCTTCGTCAACTTCCCGCGCTGGAGCGAGGATGCGCCGGTCTCGGTGGCCGAGTTGAAGGACGGCAAGCCCGTCCCCTTCCCCGACGACCGGTGGAACGCGTGGCGCAACGCGCGGGCCGACGAATTCTCGCCGAAGGACCATTTCGTCTGCGTGCAGAGCGTCGTCGCCGACGGGCAGGATCGGCTCTGGGTGGTGGACGCCGCCGCCCCCGCCATGGCCCACGTGATCAAGGACGGCCCGAAGCTCGTCGGGATCGATCTGAAGACCAACAAGGTCATCAAGACCATCCCCTTCGACACCAGTACGGTGCTCCAAGCCTCCTACCTCAACGATGTGCGGATCTCGCCGGACGGTAAGACCGCCTATCTCACCGATTCCGGGGCCGAGGGCGCGCTGATCGTCGTCGATCTCGACAGCGGATCGGCCAAGCGCATTCTGTCGGGCGATCCCGCGACCATGCCCGACAAGTCGGTGACCGTGAGCTACGACGGCAAGCCGCTGCGCCGGCCCGACGGGCGCGGCGTGGAATTCGCCGCCGACGGCATCGCGCTCTCGAACGACGGCAAGACGCTCTACTGGCAGGCGATCAAGGGCAAGACGCTCTACAGCCTGCCGACCGACGCACTCACCGGCTGGGCCGCCGCCTCGGTCGTGCCCGACACGCTCACCGACAAGAGCCTTTCCGGCAAGATCGCGAAGGTCGGCGAGAACGGCGTCGCCGACGGTCTGCTGATCGCCCGCCGCGAAGGGCGGATGTACGTGACCTCACCCCAGGACAACGCGGTGAAGGTGCGCGACCTTGCCGACGGCAAGGACGGCTTGACGACGTTGGTGCAGGATCCAAGCCTGCGCTGGCCGGACACCTTGGGCGAGGGGCCGGACGGGACGATCTACGTCACCACCTCGCACATCCAGGATTCGGCCGATTACAAGCCCGGCGCGCCGCTCAGCCTGCCGACGGAGCTGTGGGCGATCAAGCCGACCGCCTCCGACGCCACCGGCTCGACCACGACCGCTCCGGCCCGCTGAGCCGGCCCGCTGCGACCCGACGGACCCATGGGGCGCGCATCGGCGCGCTCCGCTCAAGGAGCCCGGCATGCCCTTCATCGAGACCAGGGACGCGACGCGCCTCTTCTACAAGGATTGGGGCAGCGGCCCTCCGGTCGTGCTGATTCACGGTTGGCCGCTCGATGCCGACATGTGGGAGTATCAGCAGCCGGCCCTGACAGGCGCGGGCTTTCGCACCATCGCCTACGACCGGCGCGGGTTCGGTCGCTCGGACCAGCCCTGGAGCGGCTACGACTACGATACCTTCGCCGACGACCTGAAGGCCGTGCTCGACAGTCTCGACCTTCAGGACGTGACCCTCGTCGGCTTCTCCATGGGCGGCGGCGAGATCGCCCGCTACCTCTCGCGCCATGGCGGCGCAAGGGTGGCGCGCGCGGTGCTCGTCTCCGCGGTGACGCCAATGCTCGCCAGGACGCCCGATCATCCCGAGGGCGTCGATGCCAGCGTGTTCGAGGGGATGATCGAGGGGATCGAGCGGGACCGGCCGCATTTCTGGTCGAACTTCGTCAAGAGCTTCTTCGGCGCCGGCCTGCTTTCCTCTCCGGCTTCATCGGAGCTGATGGCCTGGACCGGGATGCTGGCGATGCGGGCCTCGCCCAAGGCGACGGTCGATTGCGTGCGTGCCTTCGGCGGGACGGATTTCCGGGCCGACATGGCGGCGTTCCGGGTGCCGACCTTGGTGATCCACGGCGACGCCGACCAGACCGTGCCCTTCGACATCAGCGGCAAGGCCGCGGCGCAGGCCATTCCCAGCGCCCGTCTCGAAGTCTACGCGGGCGCGCCGCACGCCATTCCGTTCACCCACAAGGACCGGCTGACCGAGGACCTCTTGGCTTTCCTGCGCGCGTAGAAGGCCGATCAGCCGTCCTGAAGCGCGGCCGACGCGTCGGTAACGATCAGGCGCGCCCGGAGCGGCTGGGCGCGCCCCGTCAGCGTCAGCTCCTGAAGCGCGCCGGGGGTGAGTCCGGCAGCCTCGTAGACGGCCTCCGAGACGATCGCGACCTGCCGCATCGGCCCGGTCAGCCCTTCGAGCCGGGCGGCGACGTTGACCGTGTCGCCGAGCACCGTGAAGCGGGATTCGGTCTCGTCCCCGAACTCGCCGACGATGGCCATGCCCGCATGCAGGCCGACGCCGTAGCGCAGGCGCTCGCCGAGATCGGCGGCGAGCATGCGGTTGAGCTGCTCCACATGGCGCGCGATGCCATCGACCGCCTTCAGGGCGTCGCGGGCCGCGTGCTTGGGATCGCGATCGAGGCCGAAGATCGCCATCAGCCCGTCGCCGAGATGCTGGTTCACGCTTCCGCCGGCCTCGCGCACCGCACGGCCGATCGCTCCGAGGAATCGGCCGATGACGAAGACGGTGTCGTAGGGCAGGTGTTCCTCCGCGAACCGGGTCGAGCCGCGCAGGTCGGCGAACAGCACGACGACGAACCGCTCCTCGCCGGTCGCGGCCCGCTCCGGATCGCGCACGGAGGCGGCGCGGGCCTGCGGCGTGAACAGCGGCGCGACGGTGAGGTCGCCATCGGGCCGGAGCTGGCAGGCGAGCCGGATGCCGGGGCTCGCGCCGATGCGGTCGAGGACGAGACGCTCGGCCCGTTCCGGCTCCGGCAGGGAGCGGCTGCGCTCCGTATCGACGACCCGGATGCGGCAGGTCGAGCAGCGCCCGCGCCCGCCGCACACGCTCGCATGCGGGATGCGGCCGCGCCGGCTCGCTTCCAGCACGCTGCTGCCCCGCGGTATGCGGACGGTGCGTCCGTCGGGATAGCCGATGCGCACGAAGCCGCCCCGCGTCTCGGCGAGGGTGCGGGCGCCGCGCGCGAGCAGGACGAGGGCGAGCAACGCCAGATAGGCCAGGAACAACCCGCGCCGGATCGCGCCCAGCCGTTCGGTCTGCTCGGCCAGCCCGAGATGGTTCGGCCCGAGTTCCTGCGCCCGCCACGCCGGATCGGCGGCGAGCGCCGCAACGCTGCGCCCGCCCTGCACGACACCGAGGAGGGCCAGCACCGGCACCAGCACCGCGCCCGCGAGCAGCCAGGGCGCGGCGCGGGGAAAGCCGCGCTTGAGCCGGAGCCAGAAATAGAGGCCGAAGCAGCCGTGCAGCCACGCCACGACGAGGCCCACCGCCTGCATCAGGCCCTGGCCCGGCGCGGCGACCCAGGTCGCATAGAGAACCTGGGCATAGCCCCGATCGAGCTCTTCCACGCTCCAGGCCAGACGCGTGCCGACGACGTGACTGAGGAGGAGCAGGGGGACGGAAAGGCCGAGCAGGAGCTGCGCGGTCTCGGCCGGCCGCACCCGGTAGAAGCGCCGCTCGTAGAAGGCCTGGAGCCCGAGGACGAGGTGGACGAGCAACGCGCCGTAGAGGACCAGGAGCGCGGGCGGCGTGCGCCAGAGCGCGACCTTCACCGTGAGCCCGGTCTCCAGCGCATCGAGCGAGATGTTGCCCAGCGCGTGGCAGAGCAGGTGCGTGAGCACGTAGGCAAACAGCACGAGGCCGCTGCCGAGGCGAAGCTGACGTAAGGTCGGCCGGGCGGGCCAGCGCCAGTCAAGGGTGCGGCCGAAGCCCGGACGCGCCGCCTGCCCCACCGCCCCCGCTCCTTCTTCGAGAAACCCTTCACCCACTCATAGCGCGCGGCGGCGCTCCGACGAAACCGCCCGCCGCGCCGGAAAAATTCGTGCGTCCCATGTCACGGCGCCGCGTTCCGCCTCGTCATGGGGGCAGGACGATGGAACGGGCCGGCTCGCCGCCCTCCGCGTCGCCGCTTCGATGGAGAGGGACGATGATCCGATCGTGTCTGCGTGCCGCCGCGTTCGCGGCACTGCTGACGGGCGCTGCCGCCCACGAGATGAAGGGGGGAGCGGTCGCCGGGACAGGCGGGGACGCCACGGCCGCCCTCGTCTTCGACCATGCCCTGCCCAACGTGCCGGGCAAGAGCCTGCGCGCCGTGCTCGTCACCTACGGGCCGGGCGGTGCCTCGCCCGCGCACAGGCATGCCAGGAGCGCCTTCATGACCGCGACGGTGCTGGAAGGGGCGATCCGAAGCCGGGTGAACGACGGGCCCGAGCGGGTCTACCGGGCCGGTGAGAGCTTCACGGAGATGCCCGGCGACCGTCACCCTGTCAGCGCCAACGCGAGCGCCACCGAGCCGGCACGCCTGCTCGCCGTCTTCGTCCTCGACAGCGACGAGACAGTCCTGACCACGCCGATCCGCTGAACGCCAACCGCCCTCACGAGAAGGAAGAAGCCTATGACGCCGCGCGTCGAAAACCCCTACGATCACGCACCCGCCGCCATCAAGGCGATGCTGGCGGTGGAGACGAGCCTGCGGACCGGCGGCCTAGAGCGGCGTCTGATCGATCTCGTGAAGCTGCGCGCCTCGCAGATCAACGGCTGCGCCTACTGCATCGGCCTGCACACCACCGAGGCCCGCCGGCATGGCGAGAGCGAGATGCGGATCGTTCTGCTCAACGCATGGCGAGAGGCGGCCCTCTACAGCCCGCGCGAGCGCGCCGCTTTGGCCTGGGCCGAGGCGCTGACCCGCCTGTCCGAGGTGGGTGCGCCCGACGCGCTCTATGCCGACCTGCGGGCGTCCTTCACGGAGGCCGAACAGGTGCAGCTCACGCTCCAGATCGGCGCGATCAACCTGTGGAACCGGTTGCAGGTCGGCCTGCGCGGCGTCCACCATCCCGACCCGTCCCGTGATGCGGCCTGAGGCGTCCGATCCGTTCGAGGCGGAGCGGGCGCGACTGATGCGCCTTGCCTACCGGATGCTCGGCTCCTTCGCCGAGGCGGAGGATGTGGTTCAGAGCGCGTGGCTGCGCTGGCAGGCGGCGGACCGCGCCGCCGTCACTGTGCCGGGGGCCTTCCTGTCGCGCATCGTCACGCGGCTCTGCCTCGACACGATGAAATCGGCCCGCACCCGCCGGGAGGTCTATGTCGGGCCGTGGCTGCCGGAACCCTCTCTCGACACGCAGGAGACGATAGACGGAGACGGCCTCACCCTCACGCTGATGATGGCGCTGGAGCGTCTCTCACCCCTGGAGCGGGCGGCCTTCCTCCTGCACGACGTGTTCGGCGTGCCCCTCGACGAAGTGGCGGCGACGCTGGGGCGGACGGCTCCGGCGGTGCGTCAGCTCGCCGTGCGGGCGCGTCGGCATGTCCGCGCCGAGGGCCCGCGCTACCCTCTTCCGCCCGAGGAGGGCGAGCGGATCGCGCGCGCCTTCTTCGACGCCTCGCGCAGCGGCGACGTCGCCGCCCTGCGCGGCCTGCTCTCCGAGACCGTGACGATGCGAGCGGACGGTGGCGGCAAAGTCATCGCCGTCCTCAACCCGATCCTCGGAATCGATCGCGTCCTGCGGCTGTTCTCGGGGCTTGCCCGGAAATATGCCGGATCGCCCGCCACCCTCCTCCGCGCCGTGCGGGTGGACGGCCTGCCGGGCTTCGTCAGCCTGGAACGCGGCGGCGTCTTCCAAGTGACGGCATTGGAGATCCGCGACGGGCGGATCGCGGGCATCTACATCACCCGCAACCCGGACAAGCTGCGCCGCGTGGCCGCGGCTGTGGCGATGCCGACCACGCGCTGAGCTCGGCCCTCACAGCGGGGCGGCCAGCACCTCGTCCAGGGTAACGACGCGCCCGGCCTCCTCGAAGCGGCGCAGCAGCGCCGATTGGCGGAAGCGCGGGTCTCCGGTCACCTCGCGGCCGAGCCAGGCCGGACGCTCGAAAGCCTGGGCCTCGTCCTCCAGCTCCACCTCGGCCAGGATCATCCCGGCCAGCGTCCCACCATAGACATCGACCTCCCAGACGAGCCCGGCATGCGGCACGCAGTGGCGCGTCTTCTCGATGAAACAGGTGTCGCAGACGAGGCGCATCATCGCTTCCGCGTCCGCCCGCGGAATCTCGTACTCGAATTCCGGCCGGCCGAGGCCGACCCGCGCGCCCTTGATGGTGAGCCAGGCCCGGTCCTCGTCGAGCCGAACCCGCACCTTGCCGGTGTCGAACTGCCCGATCAGCCCGTCGGTGAGCCGGTGCCGGCGGACGACGCCCGCCTTCCAGCCGTCATCGGCCACGAGGAATTTCCGCTCGACCTCGAAACGCATCGGGACAAAAGGACCCTGGCGGCGGGATTGTTTCCCGCCCCCTTCAACCGTTCCGCCTTACGGTACTCACAGGTTGCGCGCCATCGTCTCCCGCGCAACGCCCTCTCGCGGCTCGGGGCAACCTCAACGCCAGAACGGCTTGGTGTCGACGAGATCCTCGTGCGCCTCGGCCGCCGCTTCCAGGAGCTTGCGGCTGTGCGCCTCGATGTCGGCCGCCGTCATCCCGGCGGCGAACAGGGTCGTGGCGCCGGCCGGCTCGACCGTCAGGTCCCGCATCAAGTCGTGGCCGGTGGCGATGTCGTTGAGCGCGCCGAGATGGTCCTGCAGGTCAGAAAGCGCCTTGCCGAAGGCACCGTGGCGCTTGCCCGCCTTCTTGCCGGGGAACAGGGGCGCGAAGAATTCCGCACCGTAGCGCAGCTTCTTGGCGGCGATGCGCACCCGGTGGCGCTCCTCGGGGTCGAGGTCGTCGAGATGGCGCCCGCGCCGCTTCACCTGCCGCCGCCGCCGGTCGAGTTCGCGGGCGGCGAAGACGCGGGCCGGCTCCTCGCGCAGGGAGACGCGGCCGGGGCTCTCGTCCCGCAGCCAGGGGCCGGCATTGATCCAGCCGATGAGGTCGAGCAGCAGCATCCGCCATGCATCGGAGCGCAGGAGCGTGGCGATGTCGCGATAGGCCTTCGCGCGCTCGTCTTCGAGCTGCCGCTCAAGGCCGAGCAGTCCGACCTCATCGGGATGCCGCTCGCGCTCGGCCGGCAGGATGGTGGCGAGGAAGACATCGAGGTTGCGTGCCCGGCCCAGCGGCTCGGTCGCCGCCTTCAGCTCCGCGCGGATGCGGACGCCGAGCGGGTCGTCCACGAGGTCGCCGAACAGCGAGAAGGCCGAGCGCAGGCGCCGGATCGCGACGCGCATCTGGTGCAGCGCATCGGCGTCGCGACCTTTGAGGAGGATGTCCTCGTTGATGCGCATATGGCGCAGGCAGGCATGCGCCACGGCGCGGAACGCCTCCGCTGCGCTCATATCGTCGCGCAGCGGCACGGGCTCCGACTTGCGCACCCGGTCGAGCTTGCCGGCGGCCAGCGCGTAGCCGCGCTCGGCCTTGCTGCGCACGCCGAGCCGTACGGGCACGAGGGCGGCGATGGCGTAGGCGAGCGCGAACACGTCGCTCGCGATCCCCTCCTTCAGTTCGAGTTCGATCTCGCAGATCGAAACGATCCGGTCGCCCGCGGTGGGCGCCTCGATCCGGCCGAGGTCGAGGGCGACCTCGATGCGGGAATCGCCCTGCTCGACGAGGTAGGTCCGCCGGGTGATGCGGGTGGTGAAGAGCGGTTCCAGCACGGCGTCGGCCGCGACGCGGCGCGCGAAGGGCGTGTCGGCGAGCGCCGCCCGGTCCGGCTCGGAGCGCTCGACCGGCTGCTCCCATTCCGGCCGGTCGAACAGGCCGTCGCCCTCGGCCTTGAGGGTCTGGACGAAGCGGCCCTTGCTCTCGCGCACCCGCAGGCCGAGGCCGGCCGCGTGCAACTGCCGGTCCGGCGTGTCGAAGTAGACGGAGGCGAGCTCCGCTTCCCCCTGCACCGACGCCTCACGCAGGAGCGGATGATCCTGCAGGACGGCGAGGTCGGAGGGCTCGCATTCCAGCTTCAGCTCGATCTCGCGCGGGTCGCTCATGCGGTTTCGTCCTGCTCCTCGTGAGGGTTGTGGCGGATGCGAGCCTACATCCTGCCGCATCGTACGGGACTGGCACAACGCGGCTGAACCCGTGATGGATCACGCATCCGCGTGACGATCCCGCGACAGAAGCGGGGATATGGTGCGCACAACCTCCGCCATCGACGGCAGCGCCCGCGCATCGGCCCCCCGGCAGGCCTGCGCCAGCGCGCGCCAATCCGCGATGCCGGCGGGTTCGGTCGCGCAATGGTCGAGCAACTCGCCGAGCAGGATACCCCAGGCGCGGGTCTCGATGCGCTGCCAGGAGGCGCCGGCCTCGCCGCGCGGCAGCACGGAGGCGGCCCCGAAATCGCTGAGCACCGCCTCGCCCGCGCCCCCGTCCCACAGGGTGTTGTGGCCGTAGAGGTCGCCGTGGAGCACGCCGCAGCCGTGAAGATGGGCCGCCGCCCGCGCCACGCCGGCCGCGATGCGCAGAGCCGTTTCCGGCGGCAGGGAGAGGTCCGGCGCGTAGACGTCGCGGCTGCAGCTTTCCAGGCTCGGCGATCCGGCCAGAACCCGCCAGCCCTCCGGGATCAGCGGCATCAAGAGCCCCTGCACCCCGTCCGGATGCCCCTCGATCCGCCCGAGCGCGCCGGTGAGGTGGGGATGCCGGCCGGCGGCGAGGCAGGCCGCCATCTCCTGCTCGGGCAGACCGTCGCTGGTCATGCGGCCCTTGAACAGCTTGACCGCGACCGCCGCCTCCCCGTCCGGCCGACGCCACAAAGCCCGGTGGATCCGCCCCGAGGCGCCCTCGCCGAGGCAGGGGCCGAGCGCGAGCGCCTCCCAAGATACATGCGGCACGCGGGCCGGCGCCGGCTCGCCGTCGAGGGGATTGCCGGCCCAGGCGATCCAGGCGAGCCGCGGCAAAGCCGTCAGCCAAGCGGGCAGCGCGTCGAAGCGGTTGGCGGAGAGGCGCAGCAATTCGAGGCTTGGTGCGCCTTCGAGCGAGGGTGGCAGCGCCGCCAGCCGGTTTCCCGCCAGCATCAGCTTCTGCAGGTGCGGGCGCAGGCCGAGGGCGTCGGGCAGGTGCGCGATCCGGTTGTCGGTCAGTGTGAGCCAGCGCAGGGCCGGCGGCAACGCCTCGCCCGGCACCTCCCGCAAGCCGGTGGCGCGAAACCCGACCTGGCTCAGCGCCGGGCAGTCCCCGAGGGCAGGTGGCAGCCGTTCGAACCGGTTGCCGGAGCAGAACAGGACGCGCAGCCGCTTGAGCCGGCCGATGTCATCCGGGAGTTCGGTGAGCCCGCAATCGCTGAGATCCAGCAGTTCCAGGGTGTCGGCGAGGCCGAAAATTTCGGGCGGGACTTCTTTTAGGGTTCCGCTCAGGCGCAGCACTTTGGCCCCGGCGAGGTCGCCGCGGCGGAGGGCGTGCAGCGTGGGGGGCGGTGGGGTGTTCATCGGAGTCTCGCGGGGGCGCTTCCGCGGGGATGACCGGGCGGCGGCAGGCTATCAAGCGATTTCTCGCGGAGTCGATGGTTGCCTCTGCTCAGCGGAGTTAGTTCATGTCGCAGATCCTTGTGTTTGCTCCGCGAAATGCGCCTTCACTGAATCTCGGGCTTTCCTGACATCGCTTCTGGGCGCCCAAAGATAGCGGCCAAATATATCTATAAAACCAACATCGATAATTTTCTTGTCGCGCAAAGCTTCGTGCAATGGCGTTAAATATACTTCTATCTTGTCGCCAACGGCAAGTTTTTTAGGCAGGCCCCCTGAGTATATCCCGGAACCTGTAGGTATTTCAGGGTTCTCAAATGAATTTAGGAAGCCGTATTGCCAATTTCGCCGAAAGTACGGAAACTTTCTCGATATTCTCTCGCGACAAATGACACCGGTTAGTTGGGTGTCTGTTGGTCCAAAATTCGTTGCAGCAAGACTAAGAATTTTCCTGTGATCGAAGGTACCTATTATAATCATCATATTGAAACGAACTTTTATCTGACTTTTTGGGTAAATATATTTTGACCAAATATTCCAGACAAACGATGATAGAGATACTATAAATGATAGAAGGCTGATTACAAAAGCCCAATCTGCAGTTGTCATTTCAAAATGCTCATAAGTCGAGTGAGGAAGGAGACAAAATGCGAAATAGCCTGCGATGGCTTCCGCAGTCGGGCTGGGGATAGCCGATGCTGGTGCCACCGTACGGGCGGCATGAAAGCAGTGTCACGAATTGCCAATGAACCATTGCCGCAATCCATGCTATGCTTTGTGAAACGGCCAGCTAAGATGGCGGTTCCGATTGAGATCCGCAGCCCACGTGATAAAATCTGAGTTTGGATATAAGCTTCCGCGCATCAATCCTATGAAAAATAACTACATCAGATAGCTCGATTTATTGATCATGCATGCCGCAGATCTGTATGGCGGAACGCGCTCAGATAATCGAGCCATCGCGACGAGCATAAATGACTAGCGCTGCGGGCTCCTGACGTGATCAATCCGCATTTCACTGATCAACCTACGTCCGGTGTGTTTAATTACAAAACCAAAGGACGTGTTGCTCCATATCGCAATCCCCTTTCGTCATATTCAAAGCATAGAAAAGCCCGCCAAGTCGTTGACCGGGCGGGCGAAATCGGTGGTGAGCGCGCTGGGACTCGAACCCAGGACCTACAGATTAAA
>NZ_SRHQ01000050.1:0-11147 GCF_004683995.1 Methylorubrum sp. Q1
ATCTGCCAACCTTAGCTTTGAGAATCAGTTTCAAGATTATTTGCGAAGATTTATTATATTCGATCGGGGGTGGCCGAGCTTAGGAGATCCTCTCGGAACTTTGCGTCGAGGCGCCGCATGAAGTGCTCAGCGCAGCACATGTGCTTGTGCATCTCACGGCTGACAGCATCGGCATCCTCCGCACGTAAGGCAGTGACAAGGGCCCGGTGGCTGGCAACGTTGTGACTTCCAAAGGCTTCGTGTTCAACAAGGCTTTCGCTGCGGAACTCGACGAGGTCGCGCAGCAGGCTGTTTAGGAATCGACACATAAATACCAATAAAGGATTATCACTCGCATCACATAACATGTCGTGGAAATCGACCTCGATAAGACGGCCGATCCTGCGCTGACCGCTCGCGTTAGCGGCCTCGCACTCTGCGATATTCGCTTCCAGGCGTTGAAAGTCATGAGGCTTCAAGCGCCCGATTACGTTGATGCTGAGCGCCACCTCCAAGCTGCGGCGCAAGGCGTAGACATGGGCGAAATCAAGTTCCTGGAAGTGAAAGAAGCGGCGCAATTGTTGCGCAGCTGCCTCAATGGAGATCGGGCGGATTTCGGCGCCGCCATTCGGACCGGACTGCATCGTCACAAGGCCCTGGACCTCAAGGGCCTTCAGTGCTTCCCGGATCGTCCCCTTGGCGCAGCTATAATGCTGCATCAGGGCACGTTCGTTCGGCAGGCGATCACCCGGCAGCAAACGGTCGCGGGCGATGCGCCGGCACAGGTCCTCGGCAATCTGGTCGGAGAGTTTGATTCGGCGCATCGGCGTCAGGTTCGGCTTCATCCTCGAACCAGGCGCATTCATCGCGGATTCCAGTCCGCGTTCTGGTCCAGAGGAAAGATCGGGCGGGTGAGCTTCTCGAACGTGAACAGCCCGTAGTCGGAACTGGTCACGCCGCGGCTTGCGCACTCCACCACCGTACGGGTGAAGGGCTCGAAGACGGGTCGACAGTACATCCGCGATTTCAGGACCAGGACCCGCGCCTCGGCCGGGTTGATTCCGCAGGCGGTGAACACGCCGAGGTCCCATGGTTCGTGGGGCTGCTCGCTGACGAGGATGCGGGTCCTCCCCGTATCGATCACCGCTGCCCGGCCCATGCTGCAGCGCTGTCCCGTATAGGTCGGCCCGGTGATGCGGTATTCGCCGTCGCCGACCGCTGCCACGGTGCCGGCCACGGTAAACGGCGACCTGGGGCCAAAACCCGGCAGGGGGACGCGATTGCCGATCTCCAGCTCGACCCGGGCGCCGAGGCCGGCCGCGTGCAGGACGGAGACGGCGTGGGGGTCGCAGATCGGGCCGGCAACGATGCCGTCGATGCCGGCCTCGAGGGCGGCGGCGAGCACATCCATCACGTCGCAGGTGCCCCCCGACATGCAGTTGTCGCCGTGGTCGAGGAGAAGCACCGGGCCGTCGCCCGGTCCGGCGAGCGCAGCCTGTGCCGCTGCGATGGACTCGGCCAGGGGCGCCTCGTCATAGACGAAGCTTTCGCGGTTGCCCCAGAGCCCTGCGGCGAGGTCTCGGGCTGCCTCGTCGGCGACCCCCTGGCTTTCCGCCGTGACCGTGACGGAGACACCGGTCTCGGCGAGATCCGCAAGGGAGAATCCACCGAAGATCGTGGCCGCCAGCACGCCGGGACGGGTCTCGGCCGTCTGGGCCGCCAGGACGGCGTCTCGCATCGGTCCCGCCACGCGGGTGTCCATGCGCAGGGTGTGGGCGAGCATCGGCGGGTGGATCCAGGCCCTGGCCGGCCGCAGCCCCTCGTCGAGCATCCGTCCGACGATGCCGGCCACGCGCTCGCCGGTCTCGGCCATGTCGACGTGCGGATAGGTCTTGAAGCCTGCCAGCACGTCGCAAGTGTCGACCATCCGGCCGGTGATGTTGCCGTGAAGATCCAGGGCGACCCCGAGGGGCGTGCCGGGCGCGATCTCGCGGATGCGGGCGAGAAGCTCGCCCTCCCCGTCGTCGTGGCTCTCGGTCACCATCGCCCCGTGAAGGTCAAGGAGGATGGCGTCGCAGCCGGGGCGGATCGCCTCGAGAATCGCGGCGCAGAGCGCCTCGAAGGCGGAGTCCGCCACGGGCCCGCTCGGATTTGCATGAGCCGACACCGGCACCGAAACGACTGCCCCGCGCGCCTGCGCGAACCGAATGAAGGCGCCGAGCGCCGTGGAGGCGTCCCGCCCGGCCGCCAGGGCATCAGCCCCCCAGAGCGGATTGAAGCTGGGAAGCGGGGTCGCGAGGGGCGAGAACGTGTTAGTCTCGTGGTTCACCCTGGCTGTGACGATACGCATGAACGCGCCTTCTTGAGCGGCGCATCAGGCCGCCGCGCTGCTTGTGCGGGAATCATAGTCGAGCACGGCGTCGAGGAGAACCTGTGCGCCGGCGGCGCATTCCGACGGCGTCGTCGATTCCGCCGGGTTGTGGCTGAGGCCGCCGGCGCTCGGCACGAACACCATGGTGGTCGGCACGACGCCCGCCAGATGCGCCGCGTCGTGGCCGGCGCCCGAAATGATATCGCGGGTGGCGTGCCCGCCCTTCTCGGCCGCGCGCCGCACGGAGGCGATGCAGTCGGGATCGAAGGCGACCGGGGCGGTCCGGGCAATGGGACGCAGCTGCGAGGCGAGGGACAGGTCGCCGGCGATGCGGTCGAGCGCCTCGCTCATCGCCGTCTCCATGGCGTCGAGCACGGCGTCGTCGGGGTGGCGCAGATCCACGGTGAGAAACACGTGGCCGGGGATCACGTTGTGGGAGTTGGGCGTCACGCTGAGATGGCCGACCGTGCCGACGGCGTCGGGGGCATGTGCCAGGGCGACGGCCTCCACGGCCTCCACGAGCCGGGCCGCGCCGAGCAGCGCGTTCCGGCGCATCGGCATCGGGGTCGAGCCGGTATGGGCGGACTGGCCCTCCAGGGCCACCTCGTACCAGCGCATGCCCTGCACGCCCTGAACGACACCCACGGCACACCCTTCCGCCTCGAGGATCGGCCCCTGCTCGATATGGAGTTCGAACATCGCGCCGAACGGCACGGAGCCCGGTGCCGCCACGCCGCGATAGCCGATGGCGTCGAGCGCTGCGCCGAAGCGGGTTCCCGCCGCGTCCTCACGGGCCTCGGCCCAGTCGCCGGTATAGATGCCCGCATAGACCCCGGAGCCGAGCATGGCGGGGGCGAAGCGCGCGCCCTCCTCGTTGGTCCAGTTCACCAGCAGCAGCGGCGCCTCGGTGACGTAGGCGGCCCCGTCCAGGGTGCGGAGCACCTCGAGTCCGGCGAGCACGCCGAGCACGCCGTCGAACCTGCCGCCGGTGGGCTGGGTGTCGAGGTGGCTGCCGAATGCGATGGGCTTCAGGTCCGGGTTCCGGCCGGGGCGCAGGGCGAACATGTTGCCCACCGCATCCACCGTGAGGGTGCAGCCGAGCGCCTCGACCTGGACCCGGAGCCAGTCGCGCACTTGGCGGTCCTCGTCGCTCAGAGTCAGGCGGGCGATGCCGCCGTCGGATGTGGCACCGATGGCGGCGGTCTCGGTCAGGGTATCCCAGAGGCGCTCGGCGTTGATGGTGAGGTTCGACATGGATGTCCTGGGTTCGCTGCTGTTCACGCCGCCTTGACGCCGAGGAAGCGGTCGCGCGCCGCCTCGTCGGCCATGAATTCGGAATTGGCGGCCGCGTAGGCGACGCGGCCGAGTTCGAGGATGTAGTGGCGGTCGGCCAGCGCGGTGCAGACGGCCAGATTCTGCTCCACCAGCAGAATCGGCACGCCCGCCGCCCGGATGGCACGGATCTGCGTCACGATCTCCTCCACGATGACGGGGGCGAGGCCCTCCACCGGCTCGTCGAGCATGAGGAGCTTCGGCCCGCTCAGGAGCGCGCGGGCGATCGACAGCATCTGCTGCTCGCCTCCCGAGAGCTGCGCGCCCCCGTTGCGGCGGCGCTCCTCCAGGCGCGGGAACATCGCGAAGATGTCCTTGCGCGCCCAGGGCGAGCCCTTGCGCTCGGCGATGGCCAGGTTCTCCTCGACGCTGAGCAAGCTGAAGATGCCGCGATCCTCCGGAACGAGGGTGAGGCCGGCCCGGGCGATGCGGTGGGCGGTCCAGCCGGCGACCTCGGTGCCCTGAAAGCGCACGCTGCCCCCGCGCGGGGTGATGAGGCCGCATATGGCCTTCAGGGTCGAGGTCTTGCCGGCGCCGTTGCGCCCGAGCAGGCAGACGATCTCGCCGTCCCGCACCTCCAGGCTGACGCCCTGGAGGATATGGCTCTTGCCGTAGAAGCCCTGGACCCCGTCCAGGCCGAGGGCGAGGGGGCCGCTCATGACACGAGGTCTCCGGTGATCATGTTGCCGAGATACGCCCGGCGCACCTCCGGGTCGTCGCGGACCCGGCCCGGCGGCCCCTCCACCAGCACGCGGCCGGCCCGCATCACCGTGACTGTGTCGGAGATGTTCATCACAATGCCCATGTTGTGCTCGATGAAGAGCACGGTGTGGTCGCGTCCGAGGTCGCGAATCAGCACCGTCATCGCCGCGATGTCGTCGATGCCCATGCCGGAGGTCGGCTCGTCGAGGAGGATGACCTTCGGCGCCGCCGCCATCGCCATGCCGACCTCGAGGCGCCGCTGCTGGCCGTGCGACAGTTCGCCGGCCGCGCGCAGGGCCACCCGGGTGAGGTCGAGGCGCTCCAGCATCGCCTCGGCCATGGCCAGCGCCGGCCGGTTGGCTTCGGCCCGGCGCCAGGGGGGCAGCGCCTGCCAGGGCGTCTTGCCCTGCGCGGCCAGCCGCAGGTTCTCGCGCACGCTCAGGGTGGGGAACAGGCTGGTGACCTGGAAGGAGCGGGCGAGGCCGAGGCGCACGCGCTCGTGGTCCGACGTGCGGGTGATGTCCCGGCCGCCCAACGTGATGCGCCCGCCCGAGGGCGCGATCCGGCCGGTCAGCGCGTGGAACAGGGTGGTCTTGCCGGCCCCGTTCGGCCCGATGATCGAGTGGACGCTGTTCTCGGCGATGCGAAGGGTTACGTCTTGCAGGGCGACGAAACTGCCGTAGCGGACGCCGAGCGCTTCGGTGGCGAGGAGGGGCGCGCTCATCGGGCGACCTCCGGTGCGTGGGCGACGGGGGGGGTCGTTCCGACCGGCCGGGCCGGGTCGTCGGGCGGGGGCGCCCGCGTCACCAGGGCGATGGCGCGCTCGATCAGGCCCCAGAGGCCGCGCTGGAGGAACAGCGTGATGACGATGAGCAGGAGGCCGAGGGCAAGGAGCCAGCGCGGCCAGATCGCCGAGAGGGCGTCGGCGGCCAGCAGATAGGCCCCGGCGCCGAGCAGCGAGGCGAACAGATTCGCGCTGCCGCCGATGATCGTCATGATCAGCAAGGTCTCGCTGGTGTGGTAGTCGATGTTGGAGAGCGGCGCGACGCCGATCAACATCGCGTGGAGCGCGCCGGCAAACGCGGTGACCGCGCCCGAGATCGCGAAGGCCGCGACCTTGAAGGCCCGCACCGGGTAGCCGATGGCGCCTGCCCGTGCCTCGTTGTCGCGAATGGCGAGCAGGGTTCGGCCGAAGGTCGACAACGCCACCCGCTGGAGTGCTGCGAAGAGGACGAGAAAGAGCACCGCGACATAGGCGTAGTAGGTCCACGGATCGGTCAGGCGCGTGCCGACCAGGGTCGGGCGCGGGATGTCGAGGAAGCCGTTGTCGCCCCCCGTGATGCCGCTGAACGTGTAGGCCAGGAAGTAGAACATCTGCGAAAAGGCCAGCGTCAGCATCACGAAGTAGACGCCCTGGCGGCGGATCGAGACCCAGCCCACCACCGCCGCCACGAGGGCGCCCACCCCCAGCGAAACCGCCAGCATCACGGGGGCCGGCAGCCCGGCCCGGACGAGGCCGAGGCCGGCGACATAGCTGCCGATCCCGAAGAAGATGCCCTGGCCGAAGGAGAGGAGGCCGGTATAGCCGAGCAGCAGGTTGCAGGCGGCGACCGCCAGCCCGAAGATCAGGATCTCGCTGGCGAGGGTGCCCGAACGCATGACGAGCGGCAGGATCAGCACTGCGGCAGTCGCGAGGCCGAACTGGACAAGGGGCCGGTCGAGGATGGGGATCATGACAGATTTCTCCTCAGGCCCGGCCGAGCAGGCCGCGCGGCATCGCCATGATGATGCCGGCCATGCCAAGATAGATCACGAGGCGCGCGCCCTCGGGCCAGAGCGTCGCCATCAAGCTCTGAGCGACGCCCACCAGGATGCCGGCGGCGAGCGCCCCCGCGTAGCTGCCCATCCCGCCGATCACCACCACCACGAAGGCGATCCCGAGCGCCTCGACGCCCATGAAGGGCTCGACGCCCCGCATCGGGGCCGCGAGCGCACCGGCGAGCCCGGCGAGCCCCGCACCGAGGGCGAAGATGGCCGTGTTGATGCTCAACGTATCGTAGCCGAGCAACGCCATGTTCTGCGGCGATTCTGAGCCGGCCCGTACGATGGCCCCGAGGCGCGTCCGATCCAGGAGCCACCACAGGGCGGCGGCGAGAATCGCCGTGAAGCCGATCACGAAGAGCCGGTACTGGGGATAGATGAAGTCGCCGAGGATCATGACGCCGCTCAGTTCGTCGGGCGCCGCCACGTTGCCGCCGAGCGGCCCCCAGACGATGATGACGAACTCCTGCACCACGAGGGCGAGCCCGACCGTCACGAGGATGTGGAAGGTATGAGGCAGCTTGTAGACCCGGCGCAGGAGCAGCCGTTCCGTCACTCCGGCAAGTGCCGCGACGATCACGGCCGCCAAAGGCATCGCTACCCAGAAACTCAGACCCCGCTCGACCCCTTCGTAGGCCAGATAGGCGCCGAGCAGGTAGAATGCCCCGTGAGCGAAGTTCACGAATTGCAGCAACCCGAAGATGATGCTCAATCCTACCGCCAGCAGGAAATAAAGCATCCCAAGGCCGATGCCGTTCAGGATCTGAAAGAGATAGGTCACGCAAGGTCCTAATGTTTGGACTTCAGCACTCACCCTTGCTGCATCTTGCAGCCGGCAGATTCGGGAGAAAGGAAGGACTTGCCGGCGGTCACGACGTCGGCAAAGTCGTCCTTATCCTTCATTGCGGACTTCGCCTTGCCTTTCAGCAGGTAGTAGTCCTTGATGATCTGGTGATCGGCGGCACGAATCTCCTCACGCCCCGTCAATCCGGAATAGCCGAGGCCCTCCAGAGCTTTGATGACGGCAGGGCTTTCCGCGGAGCCGGCCTTCGCGACGGCGTCGAGAAGCAGCTTGGTGATCTGGTAGGAGCCGGCGAAGGAGTAGTTCGGCGTCATCTTCGCGCTTTCACGGAGATTCGACACCAACTCCTTGTTGAGGGGCGAATCGATGCCGTGCCAGTACTGCACTCCGAAGTAGACACCCTCGCACAGATCTGCCCCCAGAGCCTCGAATTGCTCCAGGCCCGAAGCCCAGGCCAGCACAATGGTCATGCGCTTCTTGAGGCCGAAGCTGACGGCCTGACGGAGCGCATCCGAGGATTGCGAACCGAAATTGAGAAGCAGCAGCACGTCGGGCTTGGCCGCGATGGCATTGGTCAGGTAGCCGCTGAATTCCTTCTCGGCCAGCGAGTGGTAGCTGTTGCCGACATGCTCGATGCCCTTCTCCTGGAACACCACCTTGGCGGCGCTCAGCAGGCCCTCGCCGAACACGTATTGCGGCGTGATGGTGTACCAGCGCTTGGCCTGCGGCATCTGCTCGATCAGCGGCCGCACGGTCTGCGCGATGGCCCCGAAGGTCGGCACGCTCCAGCGGAAGGTGCCGCGGTTGCAGTCCGAACCGGTGATCTCGTCCGCCCCCGCCGTGGTGATGAAGACGCCGTCCGACTTCGTCGCTTCCTTGCCCATCACCAGGGCTTCCGACGATAGGATGCCGCCGGCGAACAGACGCGTCCCCTGCGCCATGGCCTCCTGCAGCTTGCGAGCGGCCGGTGCCGGCTTGCCCTCGGTGTCGATGTCCGTGACCACGATCTTGCGCCCGAGCGCCGCGGCAGCCTCCCGGGCGGCAAACCCGGCGCCGAGGGACGCGAATTTGCCGTTGGCGGCGAAAGCTCCGGAGATGGGCAGCGGTGCCCCGATGACGAGAGGCCCATCGGCCGCGCGGGCACTTCGCAGCAAACCAGGAAGCGTGACGCCGGAAACGGCGCCGGCACCGACAACCAAGGAACCCTTGAGAAACGCGCGACGATCTTGCATCCCACCGCCCTCGAACGCTGAATGTCAGCAAACGATCATAACTATACGCATAGAATGATGTTCGCCTCATTCCGTCAAGCGGGGGGGGGCTATGTATGGCACGTCAGTCGTATGAAATTTGAGCGATTGCTGTGATTTCAGGCGTGACTGCCTTTGTCGGCGGCAAATCCGAAAAACTCCGCGTCAAAACAGATATAGCATCCGCTCTGATCAATACAATGCGGGCGTTCCGATTTGCGCCCGAGCCGAACTGCCGTGCTACGGTCGCGGCAGCCGAAGGCAGCATCGCCTCATCCACTCCGGGATCAGAGGTGCCGGGAAGTTCGAAGTGGTTCGTATTGCTTCAGAGCGTCTCACAATACTCCCGACCACGGCCGGCTCTCGACTTCGGCGCCACGGTGTAGCAGGCGCTTTTCCGATTGACGCTTAGAACCGTATCCGAATTGATTGCATCAGGTCGGCGTCTTTAGCCTCTTGCTTCGACGCACTTTATTCCGCCGAACCGGCATCCACTTCGTCGGAAAGCGCTCTAAATCATCACCCTGAATATAAGATCCAGGACGATGCTTCAGTCTCTTTTTTTTCGCGTCATCTTTTTCCGAAAGCCGGCAACCACCTTTCGGGACGATGCCTCTAGAACGTTGGCGGCGTGCAAGCACTGACCACCTCGCAGGCGACCGGACCGACGCAGCGGAAGCGGTGAGGACGGCGGCTCTCGAAGAAGTAGGCGTCGCCGGGACCGAGAATCCGGCGCTCGTCGTCCACGAACACCTCGAGCCGGCCCGATAGGATGATGCCGCCCTCCTCGCCGTCATGGACGAGGGGCACCCGGCCCGTATCGGCGCCGGGTTCGTAACGTTCCCTGAGGATCTGCAGCGATCGCCCGAACAACGTATCGCCGACCTGACGGTAGGAGATCGGCCCCTTGCCGATCTCGGTGAGTTCGTCGGCCCGGTAGAAGGCCTTGCGCGGGCTCTCCGGCTCGACCGCGAAAAACTCGGACAAGCCGATGGGGACGCCGTCGAGGATGCGCTTCAGGGCACCGACGGAAGGGTTCACCCCGTTCGACTCGATGAGGGAGATCGTCGAGTTCGGCACACCCGTGCGCTTGGCGAGGGCGCGTTGCGAGAGGCCGTGAAGGCCGCGCACGTAACGCAGCCGTGCACCAAGATCGATGCTCATTGAAACCTCACCGAGCCGCAGCGGCGTTAGAGATGTTCAGGATTTGCAAACATCTCTCATGGCGATCCAAGCTTTTCAAGGACATGGCGCGGCAAAGAAAAGGACTTGTTCGCGATGCGCGATCGGTGCTGTTTTCCGGCCCATCGACGTCAACCCGAAGGATTGCCATGGACCCGCACACAGCCGCGAACTCACCGAGCCTTGACGCCTACTGGATGCCGTTCACAGCCAATCGCCAGTTCAAGGCGGCACCCCGGATGCTCGCCTCCGCCAAGGACATGCACTACACGGCCACAGACGGGCGCAGCGTTCTCGACGGAACCGCCGGCCTCTGGTGCGTCAATGCCGGACACGGACGCCAGGACATCGCCTCGGCGGTGGAGCGCCAACTCACCACCCTCGATTTCGCGCCCTCGTTCCAGATGGGGCACCCCGCCGCCTTTGACTTCGCCGAGCGACTCGCCGCCATCGCGCCGGGCGGCCCCGAAGCGAAGCTCGACCGGGTGTTCTTTACCGGTTCGGGGTCGGAATCCGTCGATACCGCCCTCAAGATCGCGCTCGCCTACCAGCGCGCCATCGGCCAGGGCACGCGCACCAAACTGATCGGGCGCGAGCGCGGCTATCACGGGGTTGGCTTCGGCGGCATCTCGGTGGGCGGCCTCGTCAACAACCGTCGCGTCTTTCCGCTTCTGCCGGGCGTCGATCACCTGCGCCACACCCACGACCTGGAGCGCAACGCCTTCACCCATGGCCTGCCGGAGCATGGGGCGGACCTCGCGGACGACCTCGAGCGCCTCGTCGCCCTTCACGGGGCCGAGACCATCGCGGCCTGCATCGTCGAGCCCGTCGCCGGCTCCACGGGCGTGCTTCTGCCGCCCAAGGGCTATCTCGAGCGTCTGCGGGCGATCTGCGACCGGCATGGAATCCTGCTGATCTTCGACGAGGTCATCACCGGGTTCGGCCGCCTCGGCACGCCCTTCGCCACGGATTACTTCGGCGTCGTTCCCGACCTCGTCACCACCGCCAAGGGCCTCACGAACGGCGCCCTGCCGATGGGCGCCGTGTTCTGTGCGCGGGCGGTGCACGATGCGCTGATGCACGGCCCCGAGGCGGTGATCGAGCTGTTTCACGGCTATACCTATTCGGGTCATCCCGTAGCCTGCGCCGCCGGCCTCGCCACCCTCGACATCTACGAGCGGGAAGGCCTGCTGACGCGCGCCGCCGAGCTTGCGGACGCGTGGGCCGGCACGATGCATGGCCTGCGCGCCGCCGGCCACGTCATCGACATCCGCACCATCGGCCTCGTCGCCGGAATCGAACTGGCGCCCCGGCCCGGTGCACCGGGCGCACGGGCCTACGACGTCTTCGTCGATTGCTTCGAACGCGGCCTGCTCATCCGCGTCACGGGCGACATCATCGCCCTGTCGCCGCCGTTGATCGTGGACCCCGAGCAAATCGACACGATGGCGTCGATTCTCGGCGATGCCATCGCCCGCGCCGCCTGATCTTTCGTCTGTTTCTACCCTTCGAGGACTTTTCGATGACCACTGCGATCAACCACTACATCGGCGGGAGAACCGTCGCCGGCACCAGCGGGCGCAGCGCCCCCGTTTTCAACCCCGCCACGGGCGAGGAGACCGGCCGCGTCGCCCTCGCCGACACGGCGGACGTGAACGCCGCGGTGGCGTCGGCCAAGGCCGCCGCCACCGGCTGGGCGAAGACCACC
>NZ_SRHQ01000051.1:0-10081 GCF_004683995.1 Methylorubrum sp. Q1
ATTGGCTTCGCCGTAGAGGCGGGACTGCACGTCTGCCGTCAGGATCAGCGGCCGGGCGGTGACCACCAGATCGGCTCCGACATAGCTCACAGCGTAGTTGCCGCTGGCGGCCAGGCTGCCCTGGCCGATGGCGTAGGTCCCGACCGCGCTACGAGCATCGGCCGTGGCAAGGACGCCCGAAAGCACGTCGCCGTTGACCAACCCGCGGCCGCCGACTTGGTAGGTCAGGGCCGGGTTGGCATCGCCGTAGACGCGGCTCTGCGCCTCCGCCGTGAGAGTCATCGGCCGAGCCGTGACCATCAGGTCCGCCCCGACGTAGCGCACGGCATAGTTCGAAGAGGCTGCCAGTGTTCCCTGGCCGATGGCGTAGGTGCCGACCGCACTGCGTGCGTCGGCCGTGGTGGTCAGGCCTCCCGTGAGGCTGTCACCGTTGACGAGCCCACGTCCGCCAACCTGGTAGGTCAGGCTCGGGTTGGCATCGCCGTAGACGCGGCTCTGCGCCTCCGCCGTGAGAGTCATCGGCCGAGCCGTGACCGTCAGGTCCGCCCCGACGTAGCTCACGGCATAGTTCGAAGTGGCTGCCAGCGTTCCCTGACCGATAGCGTAGGCTCCGATCGTGCTGCGCGCATCAGCTGTCGTGACGAGCTCTCCCGTCAGGGCGTCGCCGCTGACGAGCCCGCGTCCGCCGACTTGGTAGGTCAGCGCCGGGTTGGCATCGCCGTACACGCGGTTCTGGCCTGTGGCCGTGACGGTCACCGATCGCGGGCTGACCGTGAGATCGGCCCCGGCATAGGTGACGGCATAGTTCGAGTTGGCGGCTGCGGTGAGCGAGCCCTGGGTGATGGCGTAGCTGCCCACGCCCGAAGTGGTGGTGGCCGTGGTGACCAATGTGCCCGACAGGGCCGCGCCTGCGCCCAGCGAGGTTGTCGTGTAGGTCAGGCTGGGGTTGGCATCGCCGTACACACGGTTCTGGCCTGTGGCCGTGACCGTCACCGGTCGCTGGCTGACCGTGAGGTTGGCGCCCTGGAAGGTCAGAGCATAGTTCGGGTTGGCGGCTGCGGTGAGCGAGCCCTGGGTGATGGCGTAGCTGCCGACGTCCGAGGTGGCCGTGGCCGCCGTGGCGAGGGTGCCTGACAGGGCCGCGCCTGCGCCCAGCGAGGTCGTGGTGTAGGTCAGGCTCGGGTTGGCGTCGCCGTACACGCGGCTCTGGCCGTTGGCGGTGATGGTCAGCGAACGTTGGGTGACGGTGAGCGTGCCAGGCAGATACACGACCCGATAGCTGGTCCCCGCCTTGCCGGTCACGGCCGTGCCGGAGGCGGCGATCGTGTAGCTTCCGACGTCCGAGGTTGCGGTCGCGGTCGTGCTCAGGCTGCCCAGGCCGGTCACGAAGTCGCCGGCGCGCAGGCCGCCGTAGGAGGCGAGCAGGCCGGGATTGGCGTCACCGTAGACGCGCGTGGTGCTCGCCGGAGCGACGACGGCGACGGGCGAGAGGCTGCGGAGTTCCGGGTAGTGACCACTGCTCTGGCCACCCTGGCCGACCTGGTTCGGCGGCGCCCAGACGGTGTCGAAGTCGAAGCCGGCGTAGTGGGCTCGGAAGCTGGCGAGATCCTGCATCTGCGCCGTGGTCAGGCCGGTGGCGCCGGTGGACGAGCCGTCGCCGACGCCGTTGACCTGCCTGGTGGTCTGCGTGTCCCAGTACGCATTCGTCAGCGTGCCGCTGTTGGCGCCGACGAGGCCGCCCACTCTGGAGGAGCCCGAGACGCTGCCGCTGGCGTAGGTCTGGCTCACGATGCCACCGTTGGCGCCGACGAGGCCGCCCACCCCGAGGGAGCCCGAGACACTGGCGCTAGCGTAGGACTGGCTCACCGTGCCGAAGTTGGAGCCGACGAGGCCGCCCACGAAAGTGGTGCCCGAGACGCTGCCGGTGGCGTAGGACTGGCTCACCGTGCCGATGCTGTCGCCGACGAGGCCGCCCACGGATTGGGAGCCCGCGATGCTGCCGCCGACGAGGCCGAGGTCGCTCACGCTCCCATACGCGCCGGTGACGCCGAGGGCGCCGATCAGCCCGACATATTTCTCGCTCGGCCGGGCGATGGTCAGACCGGTGATCGTGTGCCCCGCCCCATCCAGGCTGCCGGTGAAGCGGGCCCCATCGCGGCCGACCGGCACGAAGCCGCCCGCGCCGAACACCTCGGCGGACGCGGCCGTGCTGTTCGTGGCGGAGGCGTCGAGGTCGGTGGTGAGCCGGTAGCGGCCCGCGAGGTTGGCGCCCATCAGCTGCAGCTGGTGCAGGTTCGACACCGCGGTCACGCCGTTCGCGTCGGCCGCAGCGGCTTCCGAGCGCAGGATCGGACGCAGATCCCCGGACTGGTACCAGACGGTGTCGAAGTCGAAGCCGGCGTAGCTCGAGGCGGTGCGCGCCTGCGCGGTGGTCAGGCCGGTGGCGCCCGTGGACGAGCCGGTGCCGACACCGTTGACCTGCCCGGTGGTCTGCGTGTCCCAGTATGTAGTCGTCACCGAGCCGTCGTTGGAGCCGACGACGCCGCCCACGTTGGAGGAGCCCGAGACGCTGCCGCTGGCGTAGGACTGGCTCACCCTGCCGCTGGCGTTCCAGCCGACGAGGCCGCCCACGGAGACGGTGGCTGCGGCAGCACCGGTAGCATAAGCTTGGCTGATCGTACCGTCGTTGGACCCAACCAGGCCACCCACCTCGCTGGTGCCGGAGACGGCGGCGGCAGCGTAGGCTTGGCTGATCGTGCCGCCGTTGTTGAAGCCGACGAGGCCACCCACGTTTTGGGAGCCCGCGATGCTGCCGCCGACAAGGCCGAGGCCGCTCACGCTCCCACCCGCGCCGAGGGCGCCGATCAGCCCGACATCGTTCTCGCTCGGCCGGGCGATGGCCAGACCGGTGATCCTGTGCCCTGCCCCGTCGAGGCTGCCGGTGAAGCGGGCCCCATCGCGGCCGACCGGCACGAAGCCGCCCGCGCCGAACACTCCGGCGGACGCGGCCGTGCTGTTCGTGGCGGAGGCGTCGAGGTCGGCGGTGAGCCGGTAGCGGTCCGCGAGGTTGGCGCCCATCAGCTGCAACTGGTGCAGGTTGGATACTGGAACTACGCTGCCGACTGCGTCAGCGGCCTCTGCGCGCAGAATCGGGCGCAGGTCACCGGCTTGGTACCACACGGTATCGAAATTGAAGCCTGCATAGGCTGAACCTGTGCGCGCCTGGGCTGAAGTCAGACCAGTTACGTCTGTTCCTGCGGGAAGGCCGTTTCCGATGGCATTTGCCTGTCTAGTGGTCTGAATATCCCAGTAGGCTTGGCTAACGTTTCCAGCATTTTGCCCGATCAGCCCACCCGAAAAAAAGCTGCTAACGATACCCGTGGCGTAGGCTTGGCTCACGCTACCAACGTTCTGCCCAATCAGCCCGCCCGCGCAGCAGTTGCTGACGCTGACGTTGCCGGTGGCGTAGGCCTGGATCACACTACCGTCGTTGGTACCAATCAGCCCGCCCGCGATATCGGAGGCGCGCCCATTCAAATCGTGGCCGCTTACACTGCCGGTGGCGTAGGCTTGGCTCACAGTGCCGGAGTTGGAACCGGCCAGCCCGCCTACGCTGTACCAGCCGCTGACGTTGCTGGTAGCGTAGACTCGGGCCACGCTGCCTGAGTTGGAACCGAGTAGCCCGCCCACATTGGACCCACCGCTGATAAAGCCACCGACGAGACCGAGGCCGCTCACGCGGCCGCCCCTGCCGAGAACGCCGATCAGCCCGACAGAGCTCTGGTCCGGCCGGGCGATGGTGAGCCCGGCGATCGTGTGGCCCGCGCCGTCCAGGCTGCCGGTGAACGGGACGGTGTCCGCCCCCACGGGCACGAAGCCCTGTCCGCCCCACCAGGTGGCGGTGCCGGCGGCGTCGATGTCGGCGGCGAGGCGGTAGGACGCCGCGCGGTAGGAAGCCGACGAGCCCATGCCCTGCACGCCGTAGATGTCGGTCAGGCGGTAGGGCGTCGCCGCGCTGCCGTCCCCCCCCGTCGCCCGCAGGAAACTGGCCCCGCTCGCCACCTGGAAGTCGCCCGTCGCGAAGCCCGGCAGCGCGGCCGCGTTCTGGGTCCAGTGGCCGGACGCCAGCGTGAAGCGCGCCACCGACAGATCGGCCGTTGCCGTGACGTCGCTGCCCGCTCCCGCCTGCAGCACCAGCCCGCCCGCCCTCGCGGTGATCGGCGCGTTCAGGGCGATTTCCCCGGCGGCCTGCAGCGTCAGGTCCGCCCCGGTGTTCCACGACAGCGGCGCCGCCACCGTGATGGTGCCGGACTCGTTGCCCGTGGTGCCCGTCGAGACCACCACGTTGGCCGTCGTCAGCGCCGTCAGCAGCCGCGCCGCGTCGATCACGCTGCCGTCGCCCGTAGCGGTGAAGCCCGTGACGCCGCTGTCCGTGAAGTTCGCGATGGTGATGTCGTGCGGGTCGAGCAGCAGCGTGCCGAAGGCGCCCCGCGCCGCCGTCAGGATCGTGGTGCCGTCATACGACAGCACCCCCTTCGACGACACCTCCGCCTGCCCGCCGTCGCCGCCCGAGGCGCCGCCCCGCGCCTCGATCCGCCCGGCAAACCGCGTCGCCACATCCGACCACACCACCACGTCGCCGCCCTGGCCGCGGCCGGTCGCATCCGCCCGGATCACGCTCGCCGCGTCCACGCTCACCCGCTCGGCGCGCGCCAGCGGACCCTGCCCGAGCCGGCCGCCGCCGACCCGCACCACGCCGCCGCCGGTCGCACCCGAGGCCTCGATCAGCGCCGCCTGCGTCGCGATCGCCGGCGCGGTGGCCACGATGCGACCGCCCCGGCCCGTGCGCCCCTCCGCCGCCACAAGCCCCGACAGCGCCAGGCTCTCGCCCGCCTTCAGCCGCACCCGGCCGCCAGCCGCGCCCGCCACGTCCACGCGGCCCGCCACGTCGAGCCGCCCGCCGGTGATCCGCACCTGCCCACCATCCGCCTCGCCCTGGCCCGAGGCGTCGAGCCGGGCGGCGGAGGTCACCGTCACCGCGCCCTCAGCCCCCGACAGGGTGATGTTGCCGTTCCTGCCCCCGACCGAGCGCGCCTCGATCACGCCGGACAGGTTTACCGCCTGCCGCGCCATGTCCCGCGCCGCCGCTGCCGTGAGCGTTACCGCGCCGCCATCGGCCGAGATCGTCCCGGAATGCCGCACCAGGGCGCCGCGCCCCTTCGCCCCCGTCGGCACCGCAACTTGCAGGAAGCCGTCGCCGGAGAGATCCAGCGTCGCCCGCTCGCCCGAGCCGAGACCCACCCGGCCCATCGGCACGCGGATGGTCCCCGTGTTCGTCACCTGCCCGCCGATCAGCGCCGCGTAGCCGCCGCGCCCGATCGTGATCGCACCATGGTTGGTCACCGGCGCCGAGGCGCCCGAGCCGCGGAACTGGCGCCGGCCCGCCTTGAAGTCCTCGTCGGTGATGCCGAGCGAGGAGGCGACGAAGCCGGCCGCGTTGACCTGGCCCGAGCGGGTGATGGTCACGCCGTTGGGGTTGACGAGGTAGACCTGCCCGTTGGCGTTGAGCTGCCCGGCGATGGTCGAGGGCGTGGCGCCCGTCACCCGGTTGAGGATCGCCGCGCCCGCGTCGGGCTGGCGGATGTCGACCCGGTGGCCCTGGCCGACGGAGAAGCCCTGCCAATTGACGATGGCGTTCCGGCTCGACTGCGTGATCGCCAGGGCGCCGTTCTGGGGCGTACCGATAGTGACCCCGCCCGAGACCACCTGACCGCCGGTGGGCAGCGGCTCGGCGCGGGCGGGCTCCGGGCCGAGACCGATCCCGACCAGGGCGGTCGAGGCGAGCAGCGCGCGGGTGAGCGCGCGGGCGCGGGGCGAGGGGGACTGAGCCATGGCTGGGTTCATTCCGTCAGAACTGCAGGGCGACGGTGAAGGTCAGGCGGGTGTCGTCGGGCAGCAAGTCCGAGCGCTCGGCCCGGCCAAGCTCGACCGTGGCCGCCGCGTTGGTGAAGCTGAAGGACGGCGCCGCCGCGAGCCGGAGCCCCACGCCGTAGGCGGCCCCGCGGGTCATCGGCCGCTCCAGCGCGGTCGGGCGCTGCTGGCGCGTCAGGCCGAAGGCGCCGAAGGCGTAGGGCGCGATCACCACCGCGCCGGGTGTGGCGTCGGCCGGCGGCAGGCCGCTGCCGAGCTGGGCCGGGATCGAGGGCAGCGCGAACGGCAGGGTGACCGGCACGAGGAAGGGCGCCTGCAGCTCGGCGCGCACGACGAAGCCCTCGTCGCCCTGGAACAGGCCGGCATCGAAGGCCGACAGGCCCGACAGGTTGGCCAGGCCGATCTGCTCGGAGCGCGGCAGGGCTTGATTGAAGGAGGTCTGGGCGCGGGCCCGCATGTCGAAGGTGAGGTGCTCGGCCAGGGGCTGGGTGACGGCGAGCGCCGCCTCCAACCGCTGGAACTCGGGCCGGACCCCCTGGCGCGACAGCGGCGCCAGGGCCGAACCGGCGGGCGGGGCGTCGCGCGCGCCGAGCCCGTCGAGACCGAAGGAGGCGGCAAGCCGGGCGGTGAGCACGGCCTCGGAGGGGGAAAACCAGATCAGGTCGCCGCCGATGCGGGCGATGCGCAGGCGGTCGAGGGTGAGCGGCGTCTCGACCGGGGTGATGACGTTGACGCGCTCCTCCTGCGCATCGAAGGCGGCGTCTCCGTTCAGGGTGAAGGCACGCGAGCGGATCAGGGGGTAGCGCAGTCGGGCGGAATAGCGCGAGAAGTCCGAGGCGATGCCGAGCGTGCCAGGCAGCGCCCGCGGTGTGGCCCGCGCGTCGGTGGCCTCCAGGTTGAGGGTGAGCCCGTCGATCCCGAGCGGCAGGATCAGGCCGAGCGCCAGCGCCCGGTTGCGCGGTTCCGCGGCAAGGAAGCCGCGCTCGCCGCCGGTATAGGGCGCCCCCGAGGCGCGGAAGTACAGGCTCTCGCCGTGGCCGGTGGGGGAGTTGAGATCGAGGCCGGTGCCGAGCGTGTAGGTGCCGAGGCTGCGGGCCAGGACGTTGTCGGTGGAGACCAAGCCGGTGACGGGCTTGTAGCGGGCCTCGACGACGAGGACGGTGGCACCGGGGCGGCTGCCAGCGGCCAGCGTCGAGCGCAGCACGGTGCCGGGCGTGTCGCCGGCGACGAGCACGCGGCGCTCGATCTCGGCGAGGGTGAGGCCGGGGCGTCCGACGAGGGGGGCGAGGACGGCCGCGACGCGGGCGCGGATCTCGGGCGGGAGCGCGGCGGCGTCGATACGCTCGATCTGGCCGTCGATGACGAGCAGGCGAACCTCGCCGCCGTCCCGCAGTTGCTGGGCGGGCAGGACGACGCGCACGAGGGCGAAGCCTCGAGCGGCGTAGGCCTGCTCCAGCTCGGCGGCGGCGGCGAAGAGGTCGGCGACGGTGAGGGTGCGGCCGGAGAGGCGGGCGGTGAGGTTCTGCGCGAGCGCGCTGCCGTCCCCGTCCGCCCCCAGCTGTCCGCCCTCGACGCGCAGGCGTCCGACGCGCAGGGAGAGGCGCTCGGCGCCTTCGGGCGCGGCGGGACCGACGCCGTCGGGGATGGCCAGGCCGCCGCCGCTGCGCTGGAGCGGCGGGCTGAACGAGGGCGGGGTGATCTGCGAGGCGGTCTGCGCCAGGGCCGGTCCCGCGATCAGGCCGGCGAGCAGGGCCAGCGAAAAGGGCCATTCCCCGCACGACCGAGGAGCCGGGATGCGGCCGGGTCCGCGCCGTTCAAACGTCCTGAGCACGCAGGTCACTCTGTGGTTCGAGCCGGGACACCGGGCCGGTTGATGACGTAGGTCGCGCGAGCGGATCCTCGCCTATATTTAACAGATCTGCTGATAAAACTGCTGTTTCCTCAACGCAACACCAGGATCTGCAATGCGTTTGATCTGAGAAATGGATCCAGACTGCGCAGATAGACAGAGTTAATCCAGATATAATATTCGAACGCGCTGGGTCGAGGCAACGACAATTTTCGCGACGATCGGATTTGAGCCCTGCCGCTCTCCTGTGGGCTCTGAGCCCCCGCTTGATGACGGGGTTGGAGCGTGACTTGGAGGGGGCGAGCCTCGTCAGCGTTGGGGGAGCATCCGACGCCCACCTTGGGACACCGACGTGGACATCCAGACCCTGGCCGACCACGGGCGGGCTGGACGCGAAGCCGGCCTGACCGGTGCCCTCCTCGATGCGCAGGCCGCGCGTCCGGGCGGCGTCGGCGTCAGGGCGAGCGCGGCCACGATCCGGCCCGGGGCGTGGTCGGCCGCAAGCGCCCTGCACTCACCGATACCGACGCGTTCTGTCCCCGGCCATTGTCTCGACGGCCGACAGCTACAGCGGTGTCGCGCTGGCGCGGGCGTCCCGATGGTTCTGGCCGTTCCTAGCCCCCTGCTCCGCCGCGCAGCCCCGACGCTGGGTGATCGGAAGAACCTTCGGCGGATTCGTCCGATGCTGCAGGATCGCCCGTGCAGCCGCTTGTGAGGCCTGAGCGGATGTTCGGTGTAACCGGCCCAGGGCCCGCTCATGGCGCTATGCGGACCTGCCGCCCATACTCGCCGATTGTGGAATGCTTCGGACGCAGCGTTGACCAGGGTCCACTCTGATGGTCCAATCCCTAGGTCCGATGCCGCTCAAGACGGGTGATCGAGGGCCTAATCCCTTGATGTCGTACCCCTTCGGTTTTGGCTGAGAATCCTGGCGCCCCAGCCAAGCCTCCCCTAAGCCTTTCAATATCAACGGCTTGTGTGCCGGGCATCTTTTTCCCGCAGACAGGCGTAACCGTCAGCGGCTTGCCACGGCCGGACATGGTGCGGCGGCTAGCAACGGGCGCTGGATGTTCGGTCCCAGTCCAGAGTGTGCTCGGATCGAGCCTAAACCGGTTAGGCTGCTTCGCGCCTCGCTCGGATGGGCGCTGATCGCGCGCGGGCCACCCAACAGCCCGAGGGACGGCATCGCACCGCTCGAAGGACTCGTCGAAACCGACTGGCTTCCCTTCACCTTCACGATGAACTGGCGCTTCACGCGGCTCGGCACGGTGCGGTTCGCGAAGGGAGAATGCTTCTGCTTCATCGCGCCCGTTCCGCACGAAACGTTCGACGCGATCCGCCCGCGTATCAGAAGCTTCGACGACGACCCCGAGCTGAAGGCCGCGTACGACGAATGGCGCGGTCCCCGCTCGGCCTTCCAGGCGCGCGTCGCTGCGGGCGAACCGGACGCAGTCCGCGCGGGATGGCAGCGCGACTACATCGCCGGGCGCGATCCGGCCGGCAGCGATGGACCGACGTTCCATCGCACCAAGCGGATCTTGCCCAAGCCTGTCCGTTCGGCGCTGGGGGGAGCCGATGTCGCTCGACGGAACATCGCGGATTTCATCTTGCGGCTACGCCTGGAAACCGGCCCCCGGCGCTGCCGCCGCGTTCGCCGCACCCGTGCCCGGAACATGAGCATCGAGCGCGCGTTCTCTGCGCACTTCCTGAATTATCGCTCGCCAACAAGGCAAATCGATGCGCGACGTCAACAAGTCGAATGGCACTGCTATGCTTGCGACGTGGAAGCGTAGCGGTAGAACCACCCCTGCGATGAGCAACGCTGGACTGGCAAAGTCAGCACCCATCACGACGACAAGCCACGCCCCCCACGGGCAACAAGGCTCGTCGGCCAACCGCGTTGCTCGCACAAGCGATTTCGAGGGCTTCGGATCCTTCTCGAGCTGAGGTCCCGGATACGTGATGTCCGGTTTCGGCCGGTCCTTCCAAGACGCCCAAGGCGGGGTCGCCGGCGCCGACCTGTAAGCCGCGCGGTTCGTGATGGCGCTGAAACACGCCTGCGGATCGTCCTGCTGTTCCGCCTGCGCGATCGGGATCGGGCTCTCCCGGCGGAAGGGATCGGTGCAGGGGTCGCCGCGACGCTCGAACGGACCCGCTCGGTCGACACGCCTGGCTGCGCCGTCGCCGTTGGCTGGCCGCACAGCACGCACGACAAAAGGGCCGGCTTCGCGCCGGCCCTCTTTACTTCGTCGCATCGAGGCGGGCGCACGAGCAAAGCCCGCGCGCCAACTCCGAAAAATC
>NZ_SRHQ01000052.1:0-9567 GCF_004683995.1 Methylorubrum sp. Q1
AACGGGGTATAAGGGCGCCCGAACAAAGCGTCAACCGGAAAAACGCCGGAAGCGCGAGAACGGCCGTTACGGAGCCTGTCTGCCGACCCCGAGGGGCACTCCGCGAGCGGAGTGCCCTCCCCTTTCAGCCGCGAGTCCCCCAGCGAACGCCCTCGCGGCTTTCACCGGCGGCCTGCTGACCGATCGCGGGGCCGCTCGCGCGACCGGGGCGGTGAAGCGACTGGGTCGACTCGCTGTGCGGGGCGAGCGTATCCGGCACGCCGGCCTCCGCTTCGGTGCCGCGCCCCTGCGCGAACTGCCCCGCCTTGCGGAACCGCCAGAGATAGCCGGGCACGACCGCCTCGACTGCCGTTGGCACGATGCCGAGCGCCTCGATGGTGCGCCCTTCCGCCTTCGCAGCATCCGAGACGACGTTGTCGACCTGAAGCAGGGCGACTTGATCGCGCGTCAGTTTGAGGTTGGCAGGAAGCAGCCCGAGGGTCAGCGTATCGGCGATCTCGATCACCCGAGCCTGCAGGCGCGCCACCGGCTCCGGAAGGTCGAGCACGGCGCGGCGGCGCATTGTCACCTCGAGCATGTAGCGCACGAAGTATTCGAGCGTATTCACCTCCGGCCCGCCAAGCTCGTAGACCCGGCCGCCGGGCGCCAACCCATCGACCGCGCGGGCGATCGCTTCGGCGACATCGCCGACGAAGACCGGCTGGAAGCGGGTCTGCGCACCGGCGAGCGGCAGGGCTGGCAGGAAGGTCGCGAGCGAGGCGAAGCGGTTGAAGAAGCCGTCGCCGGGTCCGAAGACCAGCGAGGGACGGAAGATCACGGCACCAGAAGAGGCGCGCAGCACCTCCGCCTCGCCGAGCGCCTTGGAGCGGGCGTAGAGCGAGGGTGAATCCGGATCGGCGCCCAGCGCCGAGACATGGACGAGCTTCGCCCCCACTGCCGTAGCGGCTCGGGCGATCTCGCCGGCCCCCTCGGTCTGGAGCTTCGAAAAGCGCTGGCTGCCCGACTCCTGCAGGATGCCGACGAGGTTGATGACGATATCGGAATGCTCGACCGCGCGGCGGATCGAGTCGGGATAGCGAAGATTGGCCTGGACGCCGACGATCTGACCGACCTTGCCGAGCGGTTGCAGGAACAGGGCGAGATCGGGCCGGCGCACGGCGACGCGGATTCGATAACCGCGCTTTGCCAGGGCCCGCACCACGTGGCGCCCGAGGAAGCCGGAACCGCCGAACACGGTTACGAGCTGCGATTGCGGGCGGGTGGTCGCGCCGGGCGCGGTGACGAGGCTGCTCATGGCCGATGGAGGCCCCTTTATCTCGGGTGACACGTCGAGACGGGCGGCATGACCGCCACACGGCCGACGAGCCCCGGAGCGCGACCGTCGGCAGCACGCTCCTTAGACCAGTTTGAAGGCGAGGGCAGCCTGTCGACTTGAGGAAAATGGAACGGATCGCGCATCGTTCCAAGAGCTGGTTGCCGGCTCGTTCCTACGGACCAGCCCTTGGCCGACCTGCGGCGCGATCCTTCATTGGCGGCTGAAGCGCCCCTCCCGCAGGAAGTGCAGGGTCTCGGCGGCCAGGCGGCGGTTCCACATCATCGTCGGGTGCGCGGTCGGCAGCACGATATGGTCGGTCATCCCGTCGAGGCGGGTGCGCGCGACCGTGACGCGTCCGTCGTTCGGCCCCGGCAGCAGCAGCAGCGACGCCAGAGGATAGAGGCTGCGGCTGCCGGCGATGATGCCGAGCGGGTAATCGACCCGGCCGAAGAGGCGCACCTGCGCTGCCCCGCGCTCCGTGCCGAGTTCGGCGCCGGCCGGGCCGAAGAAGCGGCGGTAGGCCGCAAGGCGGTGCAGCGCATCGGCAATCTCGCTGCCGCCATTGGGCGGGCCCAGCATCACCACGCGCCCGAGATTGTCCGGCCGGCGCCGGGCCAGGAGCACGCGGGCGACGAGGCCGCCCATGGAATGGGTGACGATGTGAAGGCGGGTCACCTCCCCCGCGAAGGCTGCGACCGTGGGCGCAATCCCCTCGGCGATGTCGGCCAATCCGAGCCGCCGCGCCGGATAATCGAGGTTGAGGGTGACGTAGCCGGCGCGTGCCAGCCGGCGCTCGAGCGGGCGGAGCGAGGCGGCCCGGCGGGCGATGCCGTGCAGCAGCAGGACGCCTTCGGTCCCGTCGGGGCTCGTTCCGCTCATGGTCGTACAGCCATCGCGAGCGTCGCGTCGGCGAATGCGTTGCAAAGGAGAGCGGTCATCGTCCAATTTTTTCGACGCATGGATGAAGAGACACGCAATGCTCCCGACGAACTCTGCGTGTTCACGCTTGTGCGTCAACGGCGGATCGGCCGTCGATACAGGCAGAGTGCGGCCTCCCGCACTTCGATCCGCAGGCATTCCCTGGCAGGGTCGCCGCAGGAATTTGCGGTGAGGCGTGTGGGGTGTTGGCGACGGAGGAAGCCACGAAGCGCGACGTACGGACCGGTTCGGGCCGCCTCCTCCTGATCTTTGCCACACTCTACGGCGCCTATGGTGCGCTCTCACCCTTCCTGCCTGCGTTCCTCGAAACGCGGGGATTGGGACCGAGCGAAATCGGAACGTTGCTCTCTGCCGCGATGCTGGTGCGGCTTGCCGCCGGACCGCTGATCGGGCGGCTCGCCGACCGGCACGGCGCCGTGCCGGCCTTCCTGGCCGGAGGACTTGCCCTCTCGGCGTTGCTGACCCTGGCTTTCCTCGGCGGTCACGGCTCCATGCTGTTCGCGATCGCCCTCGCCCAGGCGGCGGCGACCGCGCCGCTCGCGCCGCTGGCCGATACGGTGGCGCTCGCCGGCAGTCGTGACGGAGCCGTCTACGGCCGCATCCGCGGCGCTGGCTCGGCCGCCTTCATCGCCACCACCGTCCTTGCCGGTTCCATCATCGGGATCTTCGGCGACGGTGCCGGCCCGCTCGCTTGTGGCGTCCTGTTCGCCGCCGGGGCCGCGCTGACATTGCGCCTCGCGGGGAATGCCGTGCCCGCGAGGCCGGCCGAGGACGCGGGCGGCGGGTTCGCGGCACTTGCCGCGGATGCCCGCTTCCGCCGGCTCGTTCTCGCCGCTGCCCTCGTGATCGGCGCGCATGCGATGCACGACGCCTTCGCGGTCATCGTCTGGCAGGCGGCGGGAATCGGGCCGCGCGTGGCGGGCCTGCTCTGGGCGGAAGCGGTCTTGGCCGAGGTGACGGTATTCCTCTGGCTCGGGCCGCGGCTCCTGGCGCGGATCGGGCCGGATCGGGCGCTGGCGCTCGCGGCGCTTGCCGGAGCGCTGCGCTGGGCGGTGCAGGCGCAGACCTCCTGGCTGCCCGGACTCGTCCTGATCCAAACGCTGCACGGGCTGACCTTCGCGCTCCTGCATCTCGCCTGCCTGCGGCTCATCGTGGAGACCGTGCCGGAGCAGCGCCGGGCGACGGCGCTGACGGTCTACGGCACCTTCGGGCTCGGGCTCGCCTCCGCGCTGATGCTGCTGCTCTCGGGCTTCCTCTACGATCATGTCGGTACGAAAGGGTTCTGGGTGATGGCCGCGGTGAGCCTGTCGGCCGTTCCCGTTGCGCGAGGGCTCCCGGACATCCGATAAGGGCCAAGCCGCGGATAAGGGCCAAGCCGCATTCGCCTTCGTCAACAAGAACATATATAGAACAAATCAGACTGCCCTCGTGATTCCCTCATGATTCCATGCCTGCCGTCGCCGAGATCCTGATCCCGCTCGCGCTCGACACCGCCTACAGCTACGCGGTGCCGGCCGGACTGACCCTCGCCGAGGGCGACATCGTGCAGGTGCCGTTGGGTCCGCGCGAGACGATCGGCGTGGTCTGGGGGCTCGACGAGCGGGTCTCGGGGGGGAACCTGCGGCCGGTGACGGGCAAGGTCGAGGCGCCGCCGCTCTCGGAGTCTTTGCGCAAGCTGGTCGATTGGCTGGCGCGCTACACCCTGGCACCGAAGGGTTCGGCGCTCGCCATGGCCCTGCGCCTGCCCGACGAGGCCGCCCGCAACGAAGCGCCGCGTGTCGGTGTGCGCGCCGCCGGCAAGCCGCCGACCCGGCAAACGGTCGCCCGCGGCAAGGTGATGGCTGTGGCCGCCGACAACGCGGTGCGGGGCAAGAGCGCGCTCGCCAAGGAGGCCGGGGTCTCGCTCAGCGTGGTCGATGGACTGATCGACGACGGCGCGCTGGAGACCGTGGCGCTGATGCCCGAGCCGGTGGCGCTGCCGCCGGACCCGGACCATCCGCGGGTGCCGCTATCCGACGCGCAGGCTGAGGCGGCGCACGCCCTCGTCGCGAACGCCCCTTCCCCCGCCGATGCTGCGACCGGTGAAACCATCCTCCTCGAAGGCGTCACGGGCTCGGGCAAGACCGAGGTCTATTTCGAGGCGGTGGCCGAGTGCGTGCGGCAGGGGCGGCAAGCCCTGGTGCTGATGCCGGAAATCGCACTGACCGCGCAGTTTCTCGACCGCTTCGCCGGGCGCTTCGGGGTCCGGCCGGCGACTTGGCACTCCGGTATCGGCGGCAAGCGCCGCGAGCGGCTGCGGGCGGGTGTGGCCGCGGGCGAGGTCTCGGTGGTGGTCGGCGCCCGCTCGGCCCTGTTCCTTCCGTTCCGGAATCTCGGCCTGATCGTCGTCGATGAGGAGCACGAATCCGCCTACAAGCAGGAGGACGGCGTCCACTATCACGCCCGCGACATGGCGGTGGTGCGCGGCAAGATCGAGGGTTGCCCGGTGGTGCTCGCCTCGGCCACGCCGTCGATCGAGTCGCGGGTCAACGCGCAGAGCGGGCGCTACCGCCACGTCGCGCTCCCCGGCCGTTTCGGCGGGCGGCCCATGCCCGACATCGCGGCCATCGACATGCGCCTCGACAAGCCGGAGCGCGGGCGCTTCCTGTCGCCGCCCATGGTGAACGCGGTCAAGAGCACGCTGGCCGCGGGCGATCAGGCGCTGCTGTTCCTCAACCGCCGGGGCTACGCGCCGCTCACCCTGTGCCGGGCCTGCGGCCACCGCTACCAGTGCCGCAACTGCTCGACCTGGCTCGTGGAGCACCGCTTCCGCCGCGCGCTGGTCTGCCACCAGTGCGGCTACGCCGAGCGCAAACCGGAGGCCTGCACCGAGTGCGGCGCCTTCGATCACCTCACGCCCTGCGGGCCGGGCGTCGAGCGGATCGCCGAGGAGGTGACCGAGCTGTTCCCCGAGCAGCGCATCGTCGTGCTGTCGAGCGACTTTCCCGGTGGCGCCGAGCGGCTGCGCCAGGAACTGGAGACGGTGGCGGCGGGCGATTGCGACATCGTTGTCGGGACGCAGCTCGTGGCCAAGGGCCACAACTTCCCGCACCTGACCCTCGTCGGGGTGCTCGACGCCGATATCGGTCTCACCTCCGGCGATCCGCGCGCGGCCGAGCGCACCTTCCAGCTCCTGCAGCAGGTGACGGGACGTGCGGGGCGCGGCGAGCGGCCGGGACGCGCCCTGGTGCAGACCTACCAGCCCGAGCATCCGGTCATCGCCGCCCTGCTCTCGGGGGATGCCGACCGCTTCTACGAGGAAGAGATCTATGCCCGCGAGGCAGCGGGGCTTCCGCCGTTCGGGCGGCTCGCCGCGCTGATCGTCTCCGGGGAAGAGCGGGAGAAGGCCGAGGCGCACGGTCAGGCGCTGGCACGCGTTGCCGAACCGCCGCCCGGCGTCTCCGTTCTCGGGCCGGCGGAGGCGCCGCTTGCCCTGATACGCGGGCGCTGGCGATTCCGGCTGCTGGTGAAGACCGAGCGCGGCATCGACGTGCAGAGTTATCTGCGGGATTGGCTGGCACGCGGACCGAAGCCGCGGGGTAACCTCAAGGTCGCAATCGACGTGGACCCGCAGAGCTTCCTATAATCGCGTCCGTCCGCCGTCGGCCGAGGTCGCTCGCAGTCTCCTGCAGGCGCGCTCGTCCTCGGCTCATTCGAGGAGCGCCGCGCCTTGCTGACCTATGAGAAGAAGCCCGATTCCGCCATCGCCGAGATCGTCGTCGATGGGAAGATCTCCGATGAGGAGATGAACACGGTCATGACCGCGATGAAGGCCGACCTCGACAAGGGCGGCCGCATCAAACTCCTGGAAGACATCCGCAGCTTCGAGGGGATGGAGCCGGCGGCCTTCTTCAAGGACCCGCGCTTCGGCATCTCGATGATGAAGGGCGTGAGCCACGTCGCCCTCGTCACCGACGCGACCTGGCTCAAGGCCGTGGCCGAGACCTTCGGTTTCGTCTCGCCGGTGCAGATCAAGGTGTTCGAGCGCGCCCGCATCGGCGAGGCGCGGGCTTGGCTCGAAGCCGCCGTCTGACGACGTACGGACCGCTCCCACACGAATGCACGAAAAAGGGGCGAGCCTGGCGGGCTCGCCCCTCTCTTTTCGAACGACAGACGATCAGATTACTCGGCGAGCGCGGTCCGGAGCGTGTGGCGCTTGGCGACCCAACGGCCAGTGCACAGGCCGCCGGAGACGCGCCATGTGCCGGAGCCCGAGCGGGCCTGGAGCCGGCCCGAGGCGGTCCCGTTTGCGGCCGCTGCCGCGACGTTCAGGCCCACATCCCCATCCGCACCGACGCGGCCGCTCACCGTGGTGCCGCCGGAAGCCACCGCGGTGACCGGGCGGACCTGTCCGTCCCGTACGGCCAGGGTGTAGCTGTATTGGGCGTCACACATGCCGCTCTCGGTCACGAGTTGAACCGACCACGTCCCATCGAAATCCCCCGCCATCGCCGGCGAGGCGAGCATGGTGGCCAGAGCAGCGGTGAGGGCAAACTTGAGCATGCAGCATCCAAATCAGCGACGAGGGTGAGGCGCACGGTGCGCCGTCGCCTGCGCTGTCCGTACCGTCAATCTGTGAGATGCCCACACTCTACCGAAACAAGAGGCGATAATATGACGCCAACGAATGATTGCTCATGACAACAAGTCTCAGCTGTTCGCCGGACGATGGACGCATCCCTGAAACAGAAGCGTCGCCATTCGCGCTTTTTATGCACCACCCTGTTGCAAGCGCAGCCTTAACGACTTCAGGTTCGCATCTCGAAAATGCGAGAATAGCCGTGTTCATGCACTCGATGGGGTCGAACCCCGCCGCTTGATCGGTGCAGGGTGCCTCGCTCCATCAGACGGACGGCAAACCCTCTTGAAATCAGGTCGGAGGGGCCGGCTTCGCCGTTGGCGAAAGCTGTTCTGAGAAGGGCCGTCAGGCGGACGGTTCGGCGAGGCGCGCCCGGTGGCGTTCCAGGGCGTCGCGCAGGCTCGGCATGAAGGCGGACGAAGCGTCGAGACCGGCCACGCCCTGTCCGAGCCGGTCGAGCGCCCGCACCTGCGCATCGAGACCGCCGAACGCGGCGAGATAGGCCCAGATCGCCTCGTCGGCCTCGGCGACCGGAACCGGTTGCTCGGATGCGAGCAGAGCCGAGAAGATATCCAGGGTTGTGTCCAGGTTCGCCACGTCGGATCCGTTTCAGAGGCATCCATGGGGTTGGGCTTGCAGTGCGCTCCGCCGAAATGGATGCCGGTTCGGCAGAGCGTGGGTCGAAACGAGCGGCCAGCGTCGTCCGCGGGCTGGCATCAGCGGTGGCGGGTGCCGCCGAGCAGGATTGCCGCAGCGGCGAACCCGACGCCGGCGACGAGAGCCGCCGTCGAGAGCGAATGGAGCGTGCCGCGGGTGTCGAGGTTGCGGCGCATCCCGTAGCCGGGACGGCTTCCGGCGGTGCGGCCACCCACGCCCGCCTGATAGCTCGGCGGAAAAACACACCGCATCGCAAGCGACGATCACGCGGTAACCGCGATCAATCGCGCCGAGGATGGTCGCCGGCACACAGACGTCGGTCTCACCGCCCGTCACGACGAGGGTGTCGATTGCTTCCGCCTCCAGCAAACCGGCCCGTTCAGGCTTCAGCCAGTGCGAGTAGACCAACTTGTCGATCACCTTGGCCGGCGGCCCGAAGCGGGTCACGCTCGGCACCCGATCGACCCTCTCCGGTCCGAGCGCATCCAGGGTCATCTTGGGCCTGTGCCGTAGTCGCGCCGCCACGCCCCCTTGCACTCCTCGGGCGAACCGATCGGCACGAAGCGGGTGAACACGGCCCGCTCCGGATGGGCGGCGGCGATGCGCTCGATGTTCGGCAGGATGCGGGCGAGCCAGGGCGTGTGCCAGTCCGTCTCCTCGGAGACCATCCTCGACGCGTCGACGCAGGGATGGACGGCCCGCGGGCCGAGATCGCCGAATCTCAAACCGTCTTTGTGCGCCATGGCTCGCTCCGAGACGTTCCTTCGCTGTGCTTTCAGTTCGGGTGGAAGACGACCTTGACGCAGCCATCCTTCTTGTCGCGGAAGGTCTTGTAGAGGTCGGGCCCGTCCGCGAGGTCGGCGGAGCGGTGGGTGATCAGCGAGGCGGTGTCGAACTTGCCCTGCTGGATCAGCTTGGTCAGCGGTTCGAGGTAGCGCTTCACGTGGGTCTGGCCGCTCTTGAGGGTCAGGCCCTTCTGGACGATCGCACCCATGTTGACGGGAATCGGCCCACCATAGACGCCGGGCACCGAGACGATGCCGCAGGGCCGTACGGCGCGGATCGCTTCCATCAGGGCATAGGGCCGCTCGGTCGAAGTCAGCTTCTCCTGCAGCGTCGAGATCACGCCGGAAAGGCCGTGGCCGGCGCTGGCTTCCATGCCGACGCAGTCGATGACGCCGTCGGCGCCCTCGCCCCGACTGATCTCCTTGATGCGCTCGAACACGTCCTCCTTGGCGAAGTCGATGATGTCGGTCGCGCCGTATTTCCCGGCGAGCGCGAGGCGCTCGGGCACGGTATCGATGGCGATGATCCGCTCGGCGCCCATGATCTTGGCCGATTGGATCGTGAACAGGCCGACGGGCCCCGCGCCCCACACGGCGATGATCTCGCCGCCCTTGATCTCGCAATGCTCGGCGCCCTGCCAGCCGGTCGGCAGGATGTCGGTGAGGAACAGGACCGATTCGTCGTCCATGCCCTCGGGCACTTTCATCGGGGCCACGTCGGCCATGGGCACGCGCACATACTCGGCCTGCCCACCGGCATAGCCGCCGGTGATGTGCGAGTAGCCGAACAGGCCGGCGGTGGTGAAGCCGAACTGTGCCGCTGCCATCTCGGCGTTGCGGTTCGAGCGCTGGCAGACGGAGAAGTTGCCGAGCTTACATTGGCGACACTCACCGCAATTGATGTTGAAGGGCACGACGATGCGGTCGCCCTTCTTGAACTTGGTGAAGCCCGGCGCGGTCTCGACCACCTCGCCCATGAATTCGTGACCGAGCACGTCGCCCGACTTCATGGTCGGCATCTGTCCATCCATCAGGTGGAGGTCGGAGCCGCAGATCGCGCAGGAGGTCACTTTGATGATGACGTCGCGGGAATCCTCGATCGTCGGATCCGGCACCGTGTCGCAGCGGATGTCACCCTTGCCGTGCCAGCACAGTGCTTTCATAAGACGTCCTCGAGGTTCGACCGGTGATGCCGTTCAGGCACTGCCGCAGGAAACCCGGGGTGCGTACGGCCAAGTTCCTTCCGCCCTTAG
>NZ_SRHQ01000053.1:0-8616 GCF_004683995.1 Methylorubrum sp. Q1
TCGCGGCCTGGCCGCAAGCCTGGGGCGGCCAGAACCTGCGGGACATCCTGGTGAGCCGGGGGGTCGATGTCGACAAGCCCTGGAAGGACCTGCCGCGGGCGCTCCGGGACTGGATCCTGTTCACGGACGACCAGCCGCAGGAGCCCGTCTATGCCGGGCTCTCCCCGGAGCAGACGCGGCGCGCCCGCCAGCGCCGCCTGGAGCCGAGCTACATGGGCACGTTCACGAGCGCCCGCCGCCACGTGCTCGGGACCTTCAGCAAGTCGCAGAGCGCGCTCATGCGCCGGCGGGCGGCGCGCTACCTCGTGAGCGAGGACTGCCCCGTCTGCCACGGCAAGCGCCTGAAGCCCGAGGCGCTCTCGGTCACCTTCGCCGGCCTCGATATCGGCGACCTGTCGCGCATGCCGCTCGCCGACCTCGCCGCGGTGATGCGGCCGGTCGCCGAGAACCGGCTGCCCGATGACGACACCGCCGCCAGCGCCGAGTCCGGGACGCTCGATCGCGAAGCGGGCCGGCGGGATCGGGCTCGGCGTGCCGCCTCCGGGGCGTCAGCTCATGCCGGGGCGCCGGACGTGCGCGCGACCCCGAACCTCTCGATCGAGAAGCGGCTCGCCGCCCAGCGCCTCGCCGCCGATCTCATCGAGCGGATCGGGACGCTCACGGAGCTGGGCCTCGGCTACCTGTCGCTGGACCGGGTGACCACGACCCTGTCGTCGGGCGAGTTGCAGCGCCTGCGCCTCGCCACCCAACTCCGCTCGCAGCTCTTCGGCGTGGCCTACGTGCTCGATGAGCCCACGGCGGGGCTGCACCCGGCCGACGGCGACGCCATGCACGACGCGCTGGCCGGGCTGCTCGCCTCGGGCAATTCGCTGTTCGTCGTCGAGCACGACATCGGCACGATGCGCCGGGCCGACTGGCTCGTCGATGTCGGCCCGGCGGCGGGCGAGCACGGGGGCACCGTGCTGTACAGTGGCCCGCCGGAGGGCCTGCGCGCGGTGGAGGCGTCGCGCACGCGCCTGCACTTGTTCGGGCTCGCCGAGCCGCCGCTGCGACCGCAGCGCGAGCCCGCGGGATGGCTGCGCCTGGAGGGGATCGTCCGCAACAACCTGCGCGGCGTCTCGGTCGCGTTCCCGCTGGGATGTCTCACCGCGGTCACGGGCATCTCGGGCTCCGGCAAGTCGAGCCTCGTCGCCCAAGCCCTGCTGGACCTCGTCGGCGACCGCCTCGGCCGGCCGATCGACACGGACGACGAGCCGGAAGATCCCCTCGACGCGGTGCCGGGTCCGACCGAAGGGCGCATCGTCGGCGGCATGGACGGGGTCCGGCGTCTGGTCCAGGTCGATCAGAAACCGATCGGGCGCACGCCCCGCTCGAACCTCGCGACCTATACCGGCCTGTTTGACGGCGTCCGCAAACTGTTCGCCGCCACCCCCGAGGCACGCCGGCGCCGCTACGACGCCGGCCGCTTTTCGTTCAACGTCGCGAAAGGCCGTTGCCCGGCCTGCGAGGGCGAGGGTTTCGTCAGCGTCGAACTCCTGTTCATGCCGAGCGTCTACGCCCCCTGTCCGACCTGCCACGGGTCCCGCTACGCGCCGGAGACGCTGGCGGTCACCTGGAACGGGTTGACCATCGCGGACGTGCTCGGGCTGACCGTCGAGCGCGCCTGCGCAACCTTCGCGGACGAGCCCTCCGTGCTGCGGCCGCTCCTCGTGCTGCGGGATCTCGGCCTCGGCTACCTGCGCCTGGGCCAGCCGGCGACTGAGCTCTCCGGCGGGGAAGCGCAGCGGATCAAGCTCGCGACCGAATTGCAGAGGGGGCAGCGCGGGGGCACGCTCTACGTCCTCGACGAGCCGACGACCGGGTTGCACCCGACCGACGTGGATCGCCTCATGCTCCAGCTCAACGGCTTGGTCGATGCGGGCAACACGGTCGTCATGGTCGAACACGACATGCGCGTCGTGGCGGGGGCCGATCACGTCATTGACGTGGGGCCCGGCGCCGGAAGCCTGGGTGGCACGATCGTGGCGGCGGGCCGCCCCGTGGTGGTGGCCCGGGCGTCGGCAAGCCGAACGGCGCCGTATCTGCGGGAGGAGCTTGAGGCCGACGCTGGCGGGAGCTGGCAGACCCGAAATCCCTGATGGACCCGTGGACCCGGATTCTGCGCTCCATCAGCACCGGAAGACGGTACCCGCATCCAGGACGACTGACCCAGACCAGCCCCGGAGAATGACCATGAAGATCCTGATGGCGCTGACCTCCCACGACCGGCTCGGCGACACCGGCCGCAAGACCGGCTTCTGGCTGGAGGAACTCGCCGCGCCCTACTACGTGTTCAAGGATGCCGGCGCGGAGATGGTCCTCGTCTCGCCGAAGGGCGGGCGTCCGCCGCTCGATCCCAAGAGCAGCGAGCCGGACTTCCAGACCGACCTGACCCGGCGCTTCGAGGCGGACCCTGAGGCCAACGCCGCCATGTCGAACACGGTCCGGCTCGACGGCGTCACCCACGAGGGCTTCGACGCGGTGTTCTATCCCGGCGGGCATGGTCCCCTGTGGGATCTCGCCGAGGACCCCGCCTCGATCCGGCTGATCGAGACGACGCTCCGGGCCGGCAAGCCGGTCGCCCTCGTCTGCCACGCCCCCGGCGTCCTGCGTCATGCCAAGGCGCCCGACGGCCAGCCGCTCGTCGCCGGCAAGGCCGTCACCGGCTTCACGAACACCGAGGAGGAGGCCGTGGGCCTGACCGCGGTGGTCCCCTTCCTCGTCGAGGACGAGCTCAAGCGGAAGGGCGGCGTGTTTTCCAGGGCCGGCGACTGGGAGCCCTACGTGGTCGGGGACGGGTTGCTGATCACCGGTCAGAACCCGGCCTCGTCCAGACAGGCAGCCGAGCGCCTCAAAGCGTCTCTCGACGATCGATGACCGGCGGGGGCGCAGGCCTGCCGCACTGGCTGCAGAGCCCCTCGACGCTGGCGTCGAGGGGCTGAACACTCCGATCTCAACCCCCTTGGCCAGCGTGGGCGCGCCCTGGGCTCTGGCCCATCACTTCCCGTTATGGCCCAGAGCCCAGACATACGCCGCGACGGCCTTCAGGTCGGTCTGGGACAGCTCCACGCCGCCCATGGGCGGCATCGCGTTCTGGTGTTCCTTCGGCTCGGGCACGCCATCGGCGATCGTGCGCTCGATGCCCGCCAGGCTACCGTCGCTCCAGAGCCAGTGGCCGCTGGTGAGATCGGCCCCGACCGGCGAGCCCCGGCCGTCCGAACCGTGGCAGCCGCCGCACGTCGCGTCGGCCACTTCCCCGTGGAAGATGCGGTCGCCGAGCGCGACCTGCTCGCGCGTCGCGCCCTTCGGCACCGGCAGCGCCGCGACCGTACGGCCGGCATCCGGGTGCCGGCCCTCCGGCGGGGCCACTTCCGTGGACGCGGTCACGACGTTCTGCGGGCTCGGCGCGGCCGCGACAGCCGCGCTCGGGTCACCGCCCGTATAGGTGACGCGCCAGATGCGGCCCTTCACGTCGTCAGAGATGTAGAGCGACCCGTCCGGTCCGACCGCGAGGCCGGACGGCCGGTACTCGGCCCGGCCCGGCTCCTTCACGGGTCCGGCGAAGCCGTCGGCGAACACCACGAAGTCGCCCGCGGCCTTGCCGTCCTTGAACGGCTGGAAGACGATGCTGTAGCCGCCCTGCGGGCCGGGCGCGCGGTTCCACGAACCGTGGAAGGCGATGAAGGCGCCGTCGCGATAGGCTTGCGGGAAGGCCCTCCCTGTACCGATCCCGACGTAGAACTTCATGTTGTTGGGTGCCCAATGTGCCGGGAACCACGCCACCGGGCCCTGCCGGTCGGCGCAGAGCCCGACCGTGCGGCCGCCGTCGCCGCCGTATTCGGGGGCGAGCACCAGCTTCTCCTGCGCCGGGTCGAAGTAGCATTCCGGCCAGCCGTAATCGGCGCCCGGCTTCAGCTCGACCACCTCCTCGGAGGGCAGCTCGTAGCCCTGCTTGGCCGTGTACATCTTCGGCCAGTCCTCGTGGAGCTGGTCGCGCCCGTGCTGTGTCGCGAACACTCGGCCCTGCGCGTCGAGCGCGATGCCCTCGCCGTTGCGGATGCCGGCCGCGTACCGCTCGGCGGGCGAGAACCTCTGATCACGCCCCTGCGCGTCGTAACGCCAGATGCCGCCGCGGGTCTCCTTCTCGGTGCAGGGCTCGCGGCCGATCGAACCCGGAACGCGGTTCTTCACTTCGCAGGCATTCGTCGCCGAGCCGAGATCGACGAGAAGATTACCCTTCGGCGTGATCGCGAAGGGGTGCATCGGGTGGTCGCCCGTCACCGGCAGGCCGGAGACGACGACTTCGCCTGCAGCCCTGGGCGCCACCTCGCCTGTCTTGAGGGGATAGCGCATGATGCGGTCGTTGATCTCGGCGTAGACCGCCCCCTGGAACAGCGCCAATCCGGTACCGCCATGGCCGCCCTTGGCGGGGCTCTCGCCGAAGCGCTCCGTGACGTCTGCCTTGCCGTCGCCCTTGGAATCCTTGAGCGCGACCAGGAAGCCGCCCGGCGGCGGGGTGTCGTTCTTGTAGTACACGCCGCTCCACGTGTTGACGTAGAGCGTGCCGTCGGCCGCCACAGCCATGTGCCGGGCATGGCCGATCCCGTCGGCGTAGATCGTCGCGCAGAAGCCGGCCGGCAGGCTCAGGCCGCCCGTACCACCGTCACAGGCCGAGTCGGCGGCCCGTGCGGGCCGAGCAGCCGGCCAGGCGGAGAGAATGGTTGCTGTCGCGACGCCGGCGGACAGGACGAGGGTCGACGAACGGATACGACGCATGGTGTGCCCTCCTGCGGCCATGCCACGAACCACGGTTTCAAGAGCGAGCCGAATACGGGCGGGCAGTCGCAGGCGGTGCGCTTCGAAATCCTCGCGCGGCCGCAGCCGTCAACGCGCGGTCAGCGGCACCGCCAGGACACGAAACGGGAGTGCGGGCTTGGTCCCCTTCCGCGCCGGCTCGGTGATGACGGCGAGCTGCCCGACCGTGATGAAGGCCGTCGCACCGACCTTGGCGGCGCTGGTGACGCCGCCGGCGATGCCGTCCCGCAGAACCTCCACCTTGGCCGTATCCCCTGAGACGGTCATCCGGTCGAGCCGGCCGCCGCCCTCGGCCAGGAGGAAGGCGCCGTCGCCGAGCGGCCGCAGGCCGTCGGTGAGGACCAGCGGACGCGAGGGCGTCAACCGCGTCACCGCGCCGGCCTGCCCGTCCTTCACGTCGATCCGGAACAGCTTGGCCTTGGTGAACGTATCGACGTAGAGGTTGCCGTCGGTGCCGAAGGCGATGCCGTCGAGCCCGGCATCCTCGCCCTCAGGCGCCAGAAGCGGGTCGCTTTTCCAGACCTCCAGCGTCTGCGCGCCGGGCGTCAGCCGCAGGATCTGCGGTCCCGGCGTGTTTGTGACGTAGGCCGCCCCGTCCGGTCCGAGCGCGATGTCGTTGCAGATGGCCGGGCTGACGGGGAACGGCGCGCTGATCTTGCCGGCGCCGGTCTTCAGGTCGAAGCCCTTCAGCGAAGCGCCTTTCACGTCTCTGGGTCCCGGGATGCCGAGTGCCGAGAGATCGTTCGAGCAGACCCAGAGCGTGCCCGACGCCTCGTCGGCGAGCACGCCGAAGGTCGAGCGCGTCGCGAACGCGCCGGGCGCGATCCAGACCTCACCCGAGGACGCGCCCGGCGCGATTCGGATGACGCCGCCGCCCGCGAAGTTGCTGACGTAGAGGGTGCCATCCGCGGTGGCCGTGATGCTCTCGGGATACGCGGCCTCCCCGGGCAGGGCGATCTCGCGCGTGTCCCGGGGGGGCGGCCCGCACAACCGTTGCGGCACCGACAGCCGCGAGGATGAGAAATCCGGTCAGCGCGAGGCTGACGCCCCGGCGTGGCACGCCTCCGAACGGACGGACACAGACCTCGGCTTGCCTCATCGCAGATCTCCGGTCGGCCGCAGAGAAGGGCGATAGCCCTGGAGCGATCGCGCGTGTTCGTCTCGGCTCACGCGGGCCGAGCGCCCCCGCGCGCATCTGCGAACAGCGCGATCACCGCCCGATTGAACGCCGGTATGTCATCGGGCTTGCGGCTGGTGACCAAGTTGCCGTCCACGACCACCGGCTCATCCACCCAATCGGCCCCTGCATTCCGGAGATCGGTCTGGAGCAACGGCCAGGAGGTCATGCGTCGCCCGCGCGCCGCGCCCGCCTCGATGACGGTCCAGGGGCCGTGACAGATCGAGGCGACGGGCTTGCCCGCGTCGAAGAAGCTTTTCGCGAACGCCACGGCCGCGGGAATCGTGCGCAGCGTGTCGGGATTGATCACGCCGCCCGGAAGCAGCAGCGCGCTGTAGTCATCGGGGCGAGCGCTGTTTAGCGGCACGTCCACCGGGAATTGATCGCCCCATTCCGTGAAGTTCCAGGCCTTCACCGCGCCGTCCTTCGGTGACACGATCTGCGTCTCGGCCCCAGCCTGATCGAGCGCTTTGCGCGGCTCGGTCATCTCGACTTGCTCGAAACCATCCGTGATCAGGATTGCGACCTTCAGGCCGTTGAGGGGATGGGAAGCCATGGTTGTTCCTCGGTCGGAGTGGGGATGCGTGCAGCCGAATGCGGGCGTCATCACGAACTGCCGCGCCGCACCGGCCCATGCGCCGTGAAGACCCGCCCGCCCGCGGACAGGGCGCCCGCGAGCGGCAAGCGGCGCACGCAACAGCCGCAACCGGCGGGATGGGCGGTCGAAGCCGGGCGCGCCGGGGATGCGCCCGGCTCGGTCGCCGCGAAGGCGATGCGGCCACCTGCGCTGCCGCCGATGATGGCCGGTGCGCTCAAGGCTGCCCGTGGGACCCCAGCGCCGCATTCCGGGCAGGCACAGGGGTCGCGGAATTGCGCCATGGGCCGCAGGGCCGTGAACGGCCCGCACGCGTCGCACGCGTAGTCGTAGATCGGCATGGCGTCCCCACGCGCGCGCCCGTCCGGGCAATGGCGGATGGGCCGGGCGAACGGATGCCCGCCCGGCTTAGAGATCAGCTTGGCAGGTCGCCCCGGCAGATGAGGCGGCGGGTTTGAGGATCACCTTGGTCCAGCCGTCGTCGCGCGCGTCGAAGTGCTTGTAGGCCTTCGGCGCCTCTCCCAGCCGAAGCTCATGCGAGACGATGAAGGACGGCTTCGCGCGGCCGGCCGAAATGAGGTCGCGCAGCCGCCGGTTGTAGGCCTTCACGTTGCATTGGCCGACGCCGATCGTCTGACCCTTGAACCAGAAGAGGCCGTGGTCGAAAACGATCTCGCCCTGCTTGTAGAGCGGGTCCTGCGGAGCTGGATCGTGGGCCGTGAAGACGCCGACCACGCCGATGCCGCCGGTGAACTTCACCGACTTCACCAAGTCGTTCATGGTCATGTTGGGGTGCTCGTGACCCTGCGGATCGTGCACCTGGTAGCCGACGCACTCGCAGCCGCGGTCGGCCCCGATGCCGTTCGTCAACGCGAGCACCTGGTCCACCGGGGAGCCCTTCGAGTCGTCGATGGGCATGGCGCCGACCGTATCCGCGAGGCGCAGGCGGTCGGGATGGCGATCGACGACCATCACCCTGCTGGCGCCCTTGATCATCGCCGAGAGGGCCGCCATCAGGGCGACCGGGCCGGCCCCGTAGAATCACGATCGACTCGCCGGGACGTAGTCCTGCGAGTTCGGTGGCGTGCCAGCCGGTCGGGAAGATGTCGGCCAGTATCACGTAGTCGTTTTGCCGTTCCTCCGCATCCGGCGGCAGCTTCAGGCAATTGTAGTCGCCATAGGGAACGCGCAGCAGGTCGGCTTGCCCGCCCCGATACGGACCCATGTCGGCGAAGCCGTAAGCGGCGCCGGCCATATTCGGCAGGACGCTGCGATCGGCCGTGGTTAGGCAGAACGCGCTCAAGCCGCGCTCGCAATTCTTGCAAAAGCCGCAGCCGATGTTGAAGGGGATGGCGACCCAGTCCCCGACCTTCACCCGATCGACGGCACTGCCCACTTCGGCTACCTGGCCGAGGTTCTCGTGCCCGAATACGCCTCCGCGCGGGAAGTCGGTCCGGCCCTCGTACATGTGCAGGTCCGAGCCGCAGATGTTGCTGCTCGTGATCCGCACCAGCACGTCGGTCGGCCGCTCGATCGGTGCGTCGGGCACGTCCTGCACAGCGACATCGCGTGGGCCAGTGTAGACGACTGCTCGCATCGTGCTCTCCTGCCCTGACTTCGACTGCCAAGGCCTGAGAGAGTATATGTCGCCGGTCATCGAACTATCCGGTCGATGCCTACGGTGTTCACCGTAGCGCGGTGGGAGACTCTGTCCGAGACGCACCCCGTCGAAACCGGCCGGTGCAAATTGGATCGCGGAGATCCGGTTCTCGGCAGCCGGCTGAATGGCCCAGACGCGTTCAGACGGTCGGCCATGCGGGCCGACCTCAATGTCCGTGTGCAGCCGTGGGAGCCCATCGCGCGACCGAACCCTGCGACGCCCCGCCGGAGCGAGGCCATCGCAGCCTGCAGAGTGGAGAGTTCCTTAGAGCGTGTTATGCACCTGTCATGAGCTTTTCAGCTTGCCTGAGCATGAGGCAGACGAAGGCAG
>NZ_SRHQ01000054.1:0-8462 GCF_004683995.1 Methylorubrum sp. Q1
CACTAGGCTCGATGCGGCAGGGTTTCCGCCCCGGGTTCTAATTTTTACACACATAATACACATATCTGCTTGCGCTACCGCCATTTCGTGTGTACTACATACTTACCAAAGCGAAACGGAGACATGGACTCGAAAGAACTCATTCGGGCCTTGGAAGCGGAAGGGTGGGTCTGGCACTCGACAACTGGAAGCCATCGCCACTTCAAGCATCGGAATAAACCGGGGAAGATCACGGTTCCCCATCCAAAAAAGGACATGCACCCCAAAACGGTCGCGTCCATCAAGAAAGCGGCGGGGCTCTGAGCCCCGCCTACCCGTGTCTTTCGTTCCGCTTCACCTCGTTTGTATTCATCGGTGGTTCTCATGAATTCCTACTTCGCGATCCTCCATCCCCCCGAGGGCGGTAGCTCCTGGGGTGTCACCTTTCCCGACCTGCCCGGCTGCGTGTCAGCCGGCGACAGCTTCGAGGATGCGGTCCACGCGGGGCGCGAGGCGCTGTCCGGACACCTCGCGGCCCTGCGCGACGATGGCGACCCTGTGCCCCCTCCCCGCACCTGGGCGGCGATCTCTGCCGATCCGGAAGCGCTCCCCGCTGGTGCGCTCGCGCAGCTCGTCACCCCCAGGCGCGTCCCGGGTGAGCGGCTGCGCATCAACATCACGATCGACAAGGGCCTGCTACGCGTCGCCGACGAAGCGGCGGAAGCGGCCGGGCTCACCCGATCTGGCTTCATCGAGCGTGCGCTCGAAGCGGCAACGGGCGATGGAACGGGCGCTTGACCCATTCCATCAGCCGCTTTCAGTGGCCAACACAACGTCCAACATTCGAACACCAATTCGTAGCTAACAATCACTTAGATGAAAGCAAAAATTAATCTGGCGGACGCTCCCTCCGCCAGATACCTGTAAAACACTAAAATCAAACCGATTTTAGCCTTCGATCCCTGCCCGCGTGTTGGCGCCGTACCACCTTGGCTTTACCGATAGGTACATGACTGCCGCTCGGTCCCGGCTTCATTGCGGGGAACGACGGCTCGACTTGCGCGTCTCATCCTGGAACACCCAGTGAGGAAGCGACGATGTCGGTTTTCCAAATTCGCCAGGGCGGAACGGGCGCGATTCTCTGGACTGGCGCGGCTGCCAACGAAATCCAGGCCATGGATGCGATGGCCCATGACGCGGGCTACTACGACAACTCCGATCTTCCGGACACCATGCGCAGGGGCCTGAAAGTCGAAGCTTTGACGTTCGGCGCCGCCCGAGGGCAGGCATCGGCGGGCAGAATGCAGGGCGGCCGAACCGGACAGCTCGTGATGGGTACCGCGATCAACGATCGCAACCTCGGCCGGGCCACAGGATAGCGCACGTTCCCGCTCTGAAAGGAACGGGCTGCCTTATAGATGTATCCGACCCCTTTGCATCAGGTCGGCGTCTCTAACCTCTTTTTTGACGCCAATTCTTCGACGAACCGGTGACCACTTCGTCGGAATGCGCTCTCGTTGCAGGGTGTCCCTGTCATTCGCGCCATAGGCGTTTGCCGCGTGTATCCCCGCGAAGCTGCCCGCTCGGCGGCCTCCAGTTGAGCGTCTCTCACAAAACTCCCGCCGCGCCGTCGTCGCCAGAGCGAGAAGGGTCGGAGACCGGGAGTTTTGTGAGGCACTCTTATGTCGGCATTCGACAGCGTCATGCAGCGCGTCCGAGATGGCCTTTCGAAGTGCAGCTAGGGTATTTCCTCCCGACCTTTCGAGATACGGCTCGACACCTGCGTTTCAGGCATGGTGCTTGAATTCCCAAAATTCCGGGATCGAACCTATCTCTGATCTATCGCCCGCCCAGCCGTTATTAAAAACTTAAGCGTCGGGAAGGCACTACTCTGTGCCGACGAATTCCAACCTGGCCTGCCTAACTATGATCACTGCATCCCGGCTCGGGGTCCGCTTGCCTGCGACGACCATTGGCCTCGCCCTTTTAAGCGCTGCGGCGATGGGTGGTTTCAGCTGGTCATCGGCCCGGTCAGGTCTCATCGAAGCGGCTGGGGCCCGTCTGGAACTCGCTGCGGCCGCTCGACGCGATGGTATTGAGCTTGTGGCAGACAGAATGCAGGCGGACTTTCTGACGGCCGCCGGCCATCCGCAGATCGTCTCGAACTTCCCCGATCTCGTTGAGACCCTCGACCCGTCGAAGCCCGATTTTGCAGGCATCGTCGAGGCTTTCCAGAGCCCCCCGACGCTCGAGGCGCGCGTTGCTTTGGACAGCACGCCCGCGACCGCGATGTACGGTCGACGGCACGTTAAAGTACAGGAAGTGGCCCGCCGCATCGTCGCCGAACCGGGATATGCCGATCTGATCTTCCTCGATGAAAGCGGACGCATCGTTTACACGACGACCAAAGGCAACGACTTCGGCAAGTCTCTCGCCGATCCGAACCTCAAGGAAACCGGGCTCGCGCGCCTCGTTGAGCGCCTGAAGAGCCAGGATCCGGCGGCGATGGCGTTCGAGGATTTCGCGGCCTATCCGGTCGGCGGCGGACCTTCGGCCTTCATCGGCCGGGCCATGACCAAGCGAGCCAACGTCGCCATGGGCACCGCGCAGGCGGTGGAGCGGATTGGCTTCGTCGCCCTTCGTGTGACTCCTGCCCTGTTCGACCGGACGCTCGCCAAAAGGGCAGGTCTGGGCGAAACCGGGCAAATCCTGGCAGCGGGCGCCGATGCCCGCCTCCGCTCGAATCCTCCCCTCAATCCGGCCGTGAAGGCCGGCGCGCCGATCTCGGACCTTGGCTTGTCCGCATCGCAACTCGCCGGCGGAAGCTTCACCTATCCGGCGGCGGACGGACGCCACATGGCGGCGAGCGCCACGGTTTCGGTGCTGGGCGCGCCCTGGACGGTGGTGGCGGAGCAGACGGAGGCGGAAGCCGTCGGTGCGGCGCAGACCCTTTCGCGCACGCTCGCCCTCACCGCGCTCGTCGTGCTCATGGGAACGGCCATCCTCGGGCTGCTCCTCGCCCGCTCGATCGTCCGGCCGCTCAGTGCGCTCACCCGAGCCCTGACCGCCCTCGCCGCTCGCGAGACGCTGGCTGAGGTGCCGGGCAGCCGACGCCGGGACGAGATCGGCGACATCGCCCGCGCCGTGGTGACGATCCGCGACATGTCTCTGGAAGAGGCCGCCCAGCAGCTCAAGACGACGGAAGCCGCACGGCTGCGCGAAGAGCAAGCGCGCCGCACCCTTCTGCGCGACCTCGCCGACCGCTTCGAGCACTCCGTGGGGGGCATCGTCGCCGGGGTGGCACAAGCCGTCGCGGGTCTGCAGAACTCGGCCGCGACGATGCAGAACGCGGTGTCGGGGACGGCGCAACGTTCGACCAGCGTCGCCGGCGCCGCCCACCAGACGGCCAGCAACGTCAATGCCGTGGCGACGGCGGCAGAAGAGCTCGGCGCGACCGTCCAGGAGATCGGCCGGCAAGTAGAGCAGGCCACCGGCATGTCCGCTGCGGCCGTGCAGGCCGCCTCCCGCACCGAGGAGACGATGGCCGCGCTCGCCCAAGCCGCGACCCGCATCGGGGACGTGGTCGGTTTGGTTTCGACCATCGCCAGCCAGACCAACCTTCTGGCGCTCAACGCCACGATCGAGGCGGCCCGTGCGGGCGAAGCCGGGCGCGGATTTGCGGTCGTCGCGGCTGAGGTGAAGGAGCTTGCCAGCCAGACGGCGCGGGCCACCGACGAGATTGGCCAGCAGATCACCGCGATCCAGGGCGCAACCGAGGGTGCTTCGCAGGCGATCCAAGACATCGCAGGGCAGATTCAGGCGATGCGCAGCGTGACGACGAACATCGCGACCGCGATCGAGGAGCAGGGTGCGACCACCCAGGAGATCGTGCGCAGCATGTCCCAGGCCTCGACGGGAACCGTCGAGGTGACGACCAACATCGCGGAGGTCGCACAGGAGGCCGAAGGCGCCGGCCAGGCCGCTCGAGCGGTCGCAACCGCCGCCGACGGCCTCGCGGATCAGTCAGCCGTCCTGCGATCCGAGGTCGAGAAATTCCTGGCCAATGTGCGTGCCGCATAAGGGAACGAACTCGTCCGAGGGCGACGAGCATCAACCCGGGGCAGAGTGCAACGCCAGAGACATCGACGAGCGGTCACGGTAGGAGCGGGTGAAACGATCCTGCCAAGGCATGAGAAAGCTCCAGCCCACGCTCTTCGACGAGGTCTCCGCGCATCTGCCTCTCTTTGACAGCCTGTCAGAGAAAGCCGCCGAACGCCTCGCTGCCGGCGGCTACGGGCGCGGACTGCTGACGGCCTCGCTCCGGGCCCGGCTGCGTAAGGCCGGTTTCGCCGACTTGGCCGCGCTGGCGCTCGCGTCGCCGGTCGAGCTTATGGCGGTGCGCAAGATCGGCCCGGTGCGGGTCTGCGCAATCCGGGTCCATCTGCTCCGTGAACTCGCGCGGTTGGTCCCTGGCGCGAGAGCCTTCCATGACGGCACCGCGACCGACGGGCGGCGGCTGGAGCGGCTGCGCGCCATGCCGGGCGGACGATTCGGCTGGGCCGGCGAGACCTGCGCCGATCTGGCCTTGAAGCGGTGTGCCGATATCAGGGAAGAACTCGATCTCCCCGCACCCGACCTCGACAGGATCGCCGCGGCTCTCATCCGAGCGCTGTTGCCGGAACGGCCGCGTGTGACGTGCGTTGCGGCGGCGCCCGAAATTGAAGCGACGCCGGAGACGACGCGTGCGCGCGAGCGTGCGGAGCGACTGCGGGAGCAAGACCGCCAATGGGACGCAGCCGCCCCTGAGGCCGACATTCTGCCGGGACGAGTGGTCCGGTAGGGCGGTGCCGCTGAGCGCGTCAAAGCAGACGTTGATCGAGCGGCTCGACCTCAAGCGCTCAGCGCGGCTCCTGGTGCGTTGGCCCAATCGGTTGGCATCGCCATGATTCAGAAGGGATGCGCGCGGCGTGCGTTGCGCGTGGGGCAGGGCCGCCGGACTGAACACCCCTGACTGCCCGTCTACCTCATGCCCGCCTCCAGCGGGTTTCGTAAATCCCACCTTGCTCCGCCCGGCCCAGCCGCGGCGGGGCTTTTTCGTGGGGGCGTCCGAGAGCATCATCCCGAACGGTAGCCTCCGGCTTTCGGAAAAAGATGATGCGAAAACAGGACGATAGACCATCGTCCTGGATTTGATTTCCAGCACGATGCTCTATTGGCGAGGCTTCACGATGCCAAGTCGATGTGTGCGTGCTGCGCTCATGGGCATCAGTGTCTCCGGCAACACGGATACAGCGCCCGATACGGCCCCTCGCCTCGAGCCGACGATCAGCCCTGCGATACGCCTGACAATCTCGGGAAATACGGGCTGTTGCTGCGGTTCAAAGCGGGGGCGGACGGTCTCCCCTGTGAGCCGGCGGGCGCCTTGCGGGGCGAGAAGTACGGGTCGTAATCGCTCCAGGACGCAGACTTTGCAGCATCCGGCTTGCGGGCGGCCGGCTTCGGAGCAGTTCTCGTCATGAAGGCTTGTCCATTGGTGTGAACAGGCCTTTTAGGCGAAAATGGTTAACTCCACTGTTACCAAAAGGGCACGGGCGCTCTGGTTGAGATCGACCAATCAAAGCATGTCATCGGCACGAGCATCGCGATGATGTCAGCAGCTCAGATCGGGCCGAACAACGCTCGTAAGACGCGATAAATGCCTCCGCCTCGTGTCGGCGCAAGCCCGTGACGACAAGCCCTGCCGTCGAAACCGTCCAGAAACCATCGGAATTCTGCGAGAGGACGAGCTTCGTCACCGGCACCCCCTTGTCGCGGCCGATCGAGCACCTGTTCTGGGCTGCGATTCCGCACGTGAAAGGCAGCCTACGAATACGGCTCTGGCAGCACAGCTGACCTTTCCGAGAATCACGCTTTCGAGGCATGTGTTGTCCTTGGGGCCTTCTCCGGCGCCTTCTTCCGTCACCCCGGAGAACACCCCGGCAAAAACGGGTTATGAACGGAGCAAGGTGAGGCCGAGAGATCCGGCTTTGGGACAGACGTCGTCGAGAGTGAGTGCATGGCCCGCAAGCGTCTCCGCCCCACAGCCGAAAGCTTGATCGAGGCCGCCGGCCGTCTCGGCCTGTCCCCGGCCGACATCGATGTCGAGGCTTTGCGCATCCACCTCGAACTGCCGGAATTCGGAGCGGCCGTCGAGGACGAGCGTGTGGCGCTCGCTCTGCGCGAGATGAAGACGGCGCGTGCCTTCATCGAGGCCGGCATTCCGGCCGTCAAGCGAGCGGTCCCTGCCCTCAAGGCGGTTGTGGCCAAGGACCAGAGCATCCGTTGGACCGTCCGGGTCGGCATCCCGCTGCTCGATGCCGGCCGCATGGACGTGCGTATCGATGCCGCGCCGGACCCGATCATCGCCGAGATCCTCCAAGGCATGGCGGCGCGGAACGATCCGACGCGCCGGCTGGAAGAACTGCGCGCTGCCGTAACGGAGATGGCAGTCCAGATCACGCGCGACCTGCGCAAGCCGGTTGATCGGCTCAGGTCTCAGATCCTCGTCGATCTTCGCGAGGTGGGCGCCGATGCGGCGGCCTATCTCGAGCATCTGGACCGCTCGCTGCGCTCCCGCCCGTTCAACTTCGGTCCGAAGCTGGCCCGTTCCCTCGCGGATGCCCTCACGCCGGTCCGCCAGCGCGCAAAAGCCGTGGCGCGCGAGGGCTCACGCCTGCGGCGCCTGCGGGATCAAGTCGGGTTCGGTGCCTATATCGAGAAATTCGCCGCCGCCCGCCGGCTGAACCGGCGCATCCTCTTCCACATGGGTCCCACGAATTCGGGAAAGACCTATGCGGCTCTCCAAGCGCTGAGCGCCGCCCCGACCGGCGCCTACCTGGCACCGCTGCGGCTCCTGGCGCTTGAAAACTACGAGGCGCTGCGCGAGCGCGGCCTTCGGGCCGGCATGGTCACGGGCGAGGAAGTGCTGGGCGAGTTCGAACCAACCCATACGGCCCGGACGATCGAGACGGCCGACCTGACCCGCCCGATCGATGTCGCGGTCATCGACGAAATCCAGATGCTCTCCGACCCGGACCGCGGGTGGGCCTGGACGAACGCCCTGTTCGGTGTTCCCGCCAGGACTGTCATCGTCTGCGGATCGGACGATGCCCTCTCCTACGTCCGCCGCGCCGCCGAAGCCGCCAACGAATCGCTCGAAGTCATCAACTTCGAGCGCAAATCGCCGCTCGTGCTTCTCGACGAACCCGTTCCCCTGGAGAAGGTCGAGCCGGGTGATGCCGTGGTGGCCTTCTCCCGCCGGGCTGTGCACGAGAATCGTGAAATCCTGGTCGCTCGCGGCCACCGGGTCGCGACGATCTACGGCGCCCTGTCGCCGGAGGTTCGCCGCGCCGAGGCGGCGCGGTTCCGGTCCGGTGAGGCCAACGTTCTGGTGACGACGGATGCAATCGGCATGGGCCTCAATCTGGGGCCCCTGAAGCGGATCGTCTTCTCGACCGTGCGCAAGTGGGACGGCGTCCAGGAGCGCGTGCTCACCAATTCCGAGATCCGGCAGATCGCCGGCCGGGCCGGGCGCTACGGGCATCAGGATGTCGGCTATGTGGCGGCGACCGAGCCGACCGCCGTCGAGCCGATCCGAACCGCCTTGGCTGGGGCACCGACGGCGCCGGCGGCCGACACGCGCTTCTACGTACGCCCTGATCTGACCGCGATCCGCTCCGTGGCCGACGAGATGCGGACGCCGAGCCTCTATGAAGTGATGACGCATTTCGCGCGCGCCACTTTCTACGCCGGCTCGCCGTTCCAGCCGTCGGCGCTCGAAGAGGTTCTTGAGATCGCACGGACCATCGACCGCGCTCGGCTGCCGATCGAGGAAAAGTTCATCTTCTCAGTCTGTCCGATCAATCGGCGCGACGAGATCGCGATGGGTATGCTGGAGCGCTGGAGTCAGGTTCGCGCGGCCGGGACGACCGTCCCCGCCCTGCGGGCGAGCGTCACCGGCGAACTCGATTATCAGGAGCGGACGGTGAAGCTCGCCAGCGCCTATCTATGGCTGGCGCGGCGTTTCCCCGAAACCTTCGATGACATCGAGGCGACTCGTCATATGCGCCGTTACGCCAACGACGCGATCGAGCATCACTTGCAGCAGACGGCGACGCGCAAGGCGGAGCGTCGGGGAAGGCGAGCCGGAGGAACGCGGTGATCGCGTTTCAAGGGGATTGGGCTCCGCTCGGGGGAGCGGGTGATCCCGCGGCTCAACCGATTTGTCCGCGCGCGGTTTCGAGGGCGCTCTTCAACGTTCCCCTGGCCTGTGTTTTGGCTGTGGCCTGAGATCGCGCTTGATGCGAAGCCCCCTCCCCTTCCGTCGGGCTTTGCGGGGACGGCGGCGCGGTGAGTGCGGAGAGTGCGGTGTCGGGTGGCGTGCACGACGGAAGGCCCGCGGGCGTTTGGGCCAGCGGGCTTGGGGTCGGATGGGTTGTGTCGGC